>CALZHW010000017.1 GCA_945787125.1 uncultured Ectothiorhodospiraceae bacterium | reverse complement strand
AATATCGCTCTCGTTACTTACTGCTGGTGTATTAGACAATATTTTTTTTGGCGCAGGGCTAGAATCTGAAATTTTTGATGCTGGTATAAGAATCGAAGCCATTGGGTTTCA
This sequence comes from uncultured Ectothiorhodospiraceae bacterium, assembly GCA_945787125.1. Classification (GTDB taxonomy): domain Bacteria; phylum Pseudomonadota; class Gammaproteobacteria; order S012-40; family S012-40; genus CALZHW01. The sequence continues at coordinate 38,854 of CALZHW010000017.1, read as the reverse complement.
GTGGCAGGATAAATGGCATGCGACAGCAATCGCTGGATTAGAATATCAATTTGATAATGAAGTCATTCTTGAAGCTGAATTATTATTACAATCGGCAGGCGCAAAAAATAAAACTGAAATGAATGAGGAGTCCTTTGATCAGTTGGTTATTCTGGGTTTACAAAAACAATTAAGTCAATCAGTACTGGGCATATCATTACAGAAAAATTTATTCCCATTGTTAAATGTTAATTTCGTCAGCTTGATATCCACCCTCAATGATTCCAGTTTAGCGGCTTCCAGCTTGCTGCAATTGAATTTTGTTTATTCAAGCAGCAACGAGTCCGACCTAACGTTATCCATAATGACCGGTGTTGGAGAAAAACTGAATAATGGTGAAATACAATCGGAATTCGGCCACATTCCCACCAGTGTGACCGCTCAATTCCGTTATTATTTTTGACCTGTAGGGTGCGTCCCGCACTAGCGATTTCGTGGACGACCATGAAATCGCTAGTGCGTGGACGCACCCTACGATGAATGAATTTTTCTGAATTTAGGCTAAACTCCTATAGTGAGCTAACGGAGCTTATATCGGGCGCAATACAATACTCAGAGGACGCAATAATGAACGAATGGACAGCTGTGGAAGGATCGTCAAACCCGTTAGGTGTAACATTCTTTGAAAAAGACCGTGCTTACAATTTTGCCTTATACTCGAAACACGCCACGGCCATCACACTGCACCTATACGCCAATGGCGACCCTGAACATCCGGTGTTCAGCTACCTCTTTGATCACTTAAAAAACAAATCAGGGCGAATCTGGCATTGCCGGCTTGCGGCTAACATAGTTAATCAAGCCAAGTACTATGGCTATCAAGTCAACGGCCCGTTTGATCTGAATCAAGGTCATCGTTTTGATCCAGATAAAATTCTGTTAGATCCCTATGCACGCGCAATTGACTTTCCCCCAAACTTTAGCCGTATTGCGGCAATCGAGCCAGGCCCCAATGCAGGAAAAGCAGCGCTAGGTATAATCCCTGATAACACTGCTCCATACGATTGGCACGGTGACCGCAAACCCCGGCACACCCATGACACGGTGATCTATGAACTGCATGTAAAAGGATTTACTCGGCATGAAAACTCCAGCGTGGATGCTGACAAACGTGGCACTTTCGCCGGGCTCATACAAAAAATTCCTTATCTGAAAGAACTAGGCGTCACTGTCGTTGAGCTGATGCCGGTGTTTCAGTTCGACCCCCAGACAAACGATTATTGGGGCTACATGCCGTTAAGTTTCTTTGCCCTGCATCACCACTATGGTAGTCAGCAGGATCACGAGGCATTACTTAATGAATTTCGTCACATGGTCAAGGCTTTTCACCAGGCGGATATCGAGATAATTCTGGATGTAGTTTACAACCACACCGGTGAAGGGAATGAACACGGCCCGACGTATAGTTTTCGTGGCATTGATAATACCACGTATTACCTGCTCGACGAAAATCGACGTTACTATCGCAACGATGCAGGAACCGGCAATGTTTTACATACCGCCAATCGATATGTCCGCAGCATGGTGCTCGACAGCCTTCGTTATTGGGTCAATGAAATGCATGTAGATGGTTTCCGTTTTGATTTGGCGTCCATCTTCACTCGCGCCAGCGATGGCTCCGTTAATCTGGAAGATGCACCGATAATTTCTGCCATCCGCTCAGACCCGGATCTCGCCCACGTACGCCTCATTGCGGAAGCCTGGGATATTTCCAGCTATCAACTTGGACGCAACTTTCCCGGTATTTCCTGGCTGCAATGGAATGGGCAATTTCGCGATCAAACACGCACATATGTAAAAAGTGACCCTGGAAAAGTCAACGCGCTGATCACCCGTCTTTATGGCAGTGATGATCTTTTCCCAGACTCGTTATCGGAGGCTTATCATGCTTTTCAAAGTGTCAACTTCATCACGGCACATGATGGCTTTTGCTTGTATGATTTAGTGTCTTACGAGCATAAATACAACCAGAACAACGGCCACGAGAACAGCGATGGCACGAATGATCATTTTTCATGGAACTGCGGTTGGGAGGGTGACCAAAACGTTCCTGAAGACGTTATCACTTTACGCAAGCAGCAGATAAAAAACTTCTGCTGTCTGATACTGCTGGCTAACGGCACACCCATGCTCAGTGCCGGTGATGAGTTCATGAAAACCCAGGAAGGCAACAACAATCCCTACAATCAGGATAACAAAACAAGCTGGTTGGATTGGGATCTACTACAAAAAAATCAAGATATTTTTCGCTTCTTTAAACACATGATTGCATTTCGCAAGGCTCACCCCTCGCTTGGCCGTAGCCGTTTTTGGCGCGAAGATGTCCATTGGTACGGTGTTGGCCCAGAAGTCGACAGCGCTCATCATTCACATACGCTAGCTTACTGCCTGCATGGTGCTTCCCAAGGTGATCAGGATATTTACGTCATGATCAATGCTTACTGGCAGGATCTGCTATTTACCATCCAGGAAGGCGCGTTTGACGAATGGCGTCGCGTCGTCGACACAAGCCTGGAAAGCCCCGCTGACATACTAAACCCAGGTCATGAAGAGCTATTGCCAAGCCTGCTTTACTCTGTAAAAGCACGTTCGCTTGTTGTTTTGATTAGATCTTAAATAAAATCGAAGTAATGACGAATATTGATAATCTGCAATACCTGGTATTTAAGAATACAATTGCGGCAAGCATGCAGAATCGTGTACTCTGTACTATTCAGTTTTGCCTAACGTAACACGAACCAATTATTCTTAAACAATGCATAGAAAACAACTACTACATTTGCTCGAAAACTACAAAACCAGTTACATGGAAGAAGCTGCAATGGCTGAGCAATCTCGACGCTTTATTTTGCAACATGAAAATTGTTTTGATCGTAACTTGATGCCAGGACATGTTTCAGGATCTGCATGGGTCGTTAATGCTGCTCGCACACACGTGGTAATGATGCACCATCGCAAGCTGAACATGTGGCTACAACCTGGCGGGCATGCTGATAACGACTCTGACATAGAGCAAGTTGTATTAAAGGAAACCGCTGAAGAAACAGGCGTCGATCTGGCTCAGGTGAAACTGTTAAGCAATGAGATTTTCGATGTAGACGTGCATACGGTACATGCTAGTCAACACGACCCTCGGCATAAACATTTTGACATTCGTTTTCTGGTTGAAATCGACGATACTATTGCTTTGCCCGGCAATGACGAATCTCACCAGATCGGCTGGATACCGTTGGAATTAGTGCCTCGCTTCAATAATGCCCGCTCTATCTACCGACTTGTACAAAAAACTCGTCGCCTCACCCTACCCGCATAAACTCAACGAATCACTTTTTATTTTTAATCGAGCCCGCATTCGTATAATCACTCACAAACAGAGTTCAAATATTTTCCCCATAATCAGTGCACGTAGTGGCAAGGCCTTATCGAGAGTGTTGGCAGCATGGATGCTGCCGTCAAGCCTACAAGGACGTATTCACGGCGTCTCTCGGTAAGGTTTTGCGGCTACGGGTGCTGGAAGGTGGCACTTTTGCAACTATCAAACAACCTCACTATTAGCTGTTATCTGTATTTGACGCATTGAAACATGAGGCTTTTAAAATTTTAGCCAAGTTAAATAACATGTCAATATCCTGCGGAGTAGCTAACTCCTGGTCTGGTCTGAAAGCCAGCATTTCACCATTTTTAACTTCCACATAATACCCTTGATTGTCATTCAGGAACTCGATCAGTTCGGAAGATAGAAATGCCAATGGATTTTGTTTCTCTTTACCATAAAGCCGGTAGTGCTCAGCAAAGACTCGATCAGCTTCTGGTAACGTCATTTCAGCATAATCCACCAAATAACGTTGCAGATAATACCCAGGCGTAATGACAAAGTCAGGCATCGTGATATCAGGATCTGTTGAGCAGCGCAAAGTAATGATAGTGTGCCAATGTTTAGAATAGTAATCAGGCGCGGCGGTATGACTGTAGTCGAACAATCTCACTTTACAGCCTAAATAATCCCCCGTCATCACATTGCTTTCCTGCTTTGCAGAACCGCGACGTAAATAAACAAAATCCTGGGTGTTTAGTATGCTTGCGGTGGCAATTTGCATTTCCAAACCCCGGTGCTGAGCCAGACCTTCCATCTGCTTTTCACGTTTGGTAAGTTTGACCTTTTCCTTGATTAACCTGGCATCCTGCATCCGTGCTGAGAGAGAATGGCTGGTAAATTGGAAAAAGTTCTCCAGCCCCAGAAGCTCAAAAGGACGTTTGTCGCGGATACATTCTTCCTGAAACTGATGAAGATATTCCATGCCGGTGTGATCGATAACGCGTCCAGATTCTGTCACTATCAAGCTTACGCTGACGTTAGTCGGCAAACTGCACAGTAATTTATCCAGCAATAACAAGTTAAAACACACAACCGATGATAAAGATATTTCGTAATGTGGCTGACCATTGCGTTCATCTTCCTTGACTGAAATCACAGGATTGCTAAACAAACCTCGCAGATTCTTCCACAACAAAGAGCTAGACTGCAGGAATCCCAATTGGCCATTGAGTATGGAGCGGAACGATGGCATGAGCAAATACAGTAGCATCAGCACTTCGGCCGCCACTCCAATTAATATCCCTGAAAGCAAGTCAGTACCCAGAATAGCTAGCACAGTGATGACAAAAATGACAATCTGATCCCGCCCGATGGCATACGTCTTAGTGAAAACTTTGTATTCACATAACTTCCAACCAACATAAATCAGAATCGCAGCTATCGCCGCTAGCGGTACCCGTGCAATAACATCTTTGGCGACAAACAAGAAGATAAGCAGGAAAACAGCGTTGTAAAAATTTGCCCACAAGGTACGCCCACCTGCATCGATATTGACACGACTCTTGACGCCACCCGGAATAATAGTAAGACCACCAAAAATACTGGACAAAGAATTAGAAATACCCATTGTGCGTAACGTAATATTAGGATCAGATTTGCGTTGAAAGGGATCAATTTTATCAACGGCTTTAATCGTTGCCAGCGACTCAACGCCGTCGATCAACGTGAGTGTAATCACCACCACCAATACCCCCCACCACAAATCGGGGCGACTAAAGACTTCACCAAAAGCGGGTAAGGTGATGCCACCTTCCAATAAATTTTCGGGCATAGTGATTAAATACTTTGCATCAAGGTTTAGTAGATAACCAAAGCCTATACCAAGTATTGCAACAACCAGTGGTGGTGGCACCTTGCGCATCCATTGATGCCGTGTACGGTTGAGATAAAACATCAAAAACAGGCTCAGCGAACCAATGAATAAAATGCTAAATTCTATTTGTGGTAAAGCTTGCGGTAACATTCCAATCGTTTCCAGCATGCTTTTTGCGGCAGGCAACATTGCTCCCATCAAGGACGGGATTTGTTTAATAATGATCATGAGGCCAATCGCTGCGAGCATGGCTTCTACCACAGTAACCGGCAGAAAAATGGCATAACGACCGGTTTTGAAAAATGCCAGCAGAATCTGCAACAGTCCGGTTAAACAGATAGCAACCAGTAACAAGGGATAACCCACGGCCAAATCTCCGCCACCCAGCACCAGCATACCTGACAATAACGCCGGCGCTAAACCTGCAGCGGGACCACTAATAGTGACATAAGCGCCACCCAGAAAAGGGAAAATAAAACCCGCAATAATGGCGGAAATCAAGCCTGTGACAGGAGGTGCGCCTGACGCAATTGCAATACCTAAAGATAGAGGAAGCGACACTAAAGCCACTTGTATTCCTGCTAATAAATCATACCGCCAGTGTTTAAGCCCTTTTAAGCCATTCTGTGGAGTTTCTCTCATGCCTACTTCCTAAAGTAACGTACATTCAAATTTATTTAAAATTCATTACACACCCGACAGGTTATGCACCGCATTTATTGCCGCTTGCGCGGCGACATCAATATCAGCTTCTTTGCCAGCCAATGTAAGCCGCCCAAATGCACCGACAGCTCGCGCATCTATCAACGTTATGTTTGACGCTTTCTCAGCCTCGTTAGCCGCGTAGACTATGTACCCAGCCGGCTCAGTTTCGAGAATATACATGCTCTGACCCGGCAGAATCATTGACCCTTTACGATCTTGCCGATTAATCAGAACTGCATGATCAGGTGTGATCGCACGCACCGTCTCACTCCAGGCAATGCGGCATTTCTGGCGTGAATTTTCTGTTGTGTGGAGGGCATTTAACACTGACCGACCTGCTTCTATTACATCACTTTGGTCACGATGATGGAACACCATTGAACCGAAAGCACGTTCAACCACCTGCTGGCCTAGATGAACTCGTGTGGCTTTGAGCGCGACATCTGTCAAACGATGTATTGCCATACCTGGTTCAACTTCGAGCCAAAGACAGGCATCGCCAGGCACGGGTAAAAATCCTTGTGACACAGTTCCAAGATACGTTGCAAGCTGCGGCTGCAGTGAATCGATGAACACATAAGTTCGTAATTTAATCATTTTAGTTTTATTACTTTTTTCAAATTAAACAATGGCAAGTTCCGAATATAGATGAACTAAGCCTTCTCCTTACCTTTATTCTTGCTGCGCACCAGTTCATGACGTTGTGAAAACTTCCTATATAACGTTTCCATTCGCTTGGTGATAACTGGCTCACTGGCCAACGCGAATTCAAGAAAAGCACTGGCCATCAGGGATATTTCCTTATCCTTAGAATGAGCGAGATACCATTTTCGCTCTATCGGAAATCCTTGCACGTCAAGCACATCCACCGGACCATCCGCACCTTCAAGACAAAGAGTGTGCAACGACAACACGGTAACGCCCAGACCACCAATCACAGCATGTTTAATGGCTTCGTTGCTGCCGAGCTCCATTCTTGTTTTGAGCTTCAATCCACGCTCTGCAAACAATTTCATAACGGTATCTCGAATGCCCGAACCAACTTCACGCGCAATAAAAGACTCTTCTGCAAGGCGCTCAATTGAAATATTTGACTCCTGACAAAGTGGGTGATCACGTGACGCCATTACCACCAACGGATTTGGTGCAAACGGATAAACTTTGAGATTCAGCATCTTTTCTGGAGGCTGACCAAGAATATAGAGATCGTCCTCATTATCTTGAATACGTTCAATGACACGATCACGATTGGTTACTTTAAGCGAGATATCGCTGCCTGGAAATTTACGGCAAAAATCACCAAGGATTTCAGGTGCGAAATACTGTGCGGTGGAAATTACGCCTAGGCGTAGCCGCCCTCTACGCAACCCCTTAAGTCCTGCAATCGACATATCTAAATCAGATAGTGAATCAAAAATCAGCCGTATCGCTCGATACAACGCCTCACCCGCCTCGGTGGGTTTCAGCTGACGGCCAGATTGATCAAGCAGTGGCATTTCCAATACATCTGTTAACTTCTTGAGTTGCGTTGAAACCGTCGGCTGAGTCAAAAAAAGCTCTTCAGCCGCACGCGTGAAATTGCCGAGACGTACAACCGCTTCAAAAATCTGCATCTGCCTGAAAGTAGTATGACGAATAAGGTAATCAGGCAGGCCACCTTTGAATCTTGATTTTTTTTGTTCTGTCACTATGTGTGCCTGTCACCATTCACTATGCTCATCGTTCACTCAATGGTTTGGCAAATTTCTCGGGTGTCATCACTTGTACATCGGTGATGAAAACCGTCAAGTGGTACCCTTTAAGGATCTTGCGCTCCAAGCTTTCTAATATCGCACTCAACCGCTCTTCCGGCACAATGACTTTCACCATTATATTAGCATCGAAGCCACTGATATCCGCTTGCAAGCCAGAAGCCCCCTCTCCTCGAGCACGCAATATTGTGTATCCACTTGCACCATATTTGTGAAAAGACTCCACTAACCTGTCTTCCATGGAATCTATAGTAATAATGTTAAGTAATTTTTGAGGATATAACGCTATCATCACTCATCTCCCTGCTAAACTTGTAAACTCAATACATTCAATTTGCCATTGCCTGCACTAGGGCGTGGTAAAGAGGAATTCCAAAAACAACATTAAAAGGGAATGTAATTCCCAGAGACAGCGTTAAATAGAAAGAAGGATTCGCCTCAGGTATAGCCAACCGCATTGCTGGTGGCACTGCGATATAGGAAGCACTGGCACCCAATACAGCCACTAACGTTGCACCGCCAACACTGAAATCAAGGATATAAATACCAACGCAGGCGCCTACCACTCCGCCGACCAATGGCATCAAGATACCAAAAGCACACAGCAACAGCCCTACCTGGCGAAAATCACCGATACGACGCGCTGCCACCATGCCCATATCGAATAAAAATAAACACAACACACCCATAAAAATTTCGTCAATAAAGGGAAATAATTTTCCCATGCTAGCGGGTGAAGAGACAGCGCCAATGATCATTGAGCCAATCAGTACCACCACACTACCGTTAGTAAAAGCTTCACGCATTAACGAGCCAAATTGCTGCTTGTCCTGATCATTAGCGGGCAAAGTTGAACTGGGAGGTAGTTGTGAGGTTATTTCGTGTGCTGCTAAAGATTGGCGCGCTTTCGCCGCCAGAAGAAGACCGACAACTATTGCTGGAGATTCCATGACGGCCAACATAATTAACGGGTAAGTCTCATACTTCACAGCTGCATTATCCAGGTAGGCGATAGCCATGAGAAACGTTCCAGCGCTAACAGATCCATAGTGAGCGGAGATCGCCGCTGCATCTAGAGGGTTCACTTTGCGAGTGAACACCAAGAATAAGTAACCAATGATTGGCAGACTGAAGCCTAAAATGAGCGCCCAGATAATCGAACTGAATGCCGTCATTAGATCGGCTTTGGCCAGCTCATAGCCACCGTGCAGACCGATTGACATCAGTAGATAAATTGAGAGCACTTTGGCTAGATCAGGAGGGAAACGCAGGTCAGATTTGATTAGCCGAGCTATAACACCCAGCGCAAAAAACAGCACCGCAGGCAATAGCAAATTACTTAGACTAGACATTTCATTTCTCCATTCGGTCTATCTTCTGTGGTTCGTCTTTTTACACAAACCACAAGCTATCTAGAAGTCCAGCCAAGAATGGAAACGATTACACAGGCATTACCTCACTGCAAATTTATCAATCACTTGAAGTAAATGGTCGTCGCTATTTGTTTTAAACGACCGATAAACCCATGCAGTCTTGGCTCCCCATCCTCGAACATATCCCGACAGACGGGCCAATTTATCACATCTAGCAAGGCGCACTATTTATAATAATTAGACGTTGCCTTGCAAAGAACTCAACTTTGGTATTATTAACCCATTTGTCAAGCCCGAGTTGTCAAGCCAAAGTTAGTCAGGCCAAAGTTAGTCAGGCCAGACTCGGCGAGAAACAAACACTGGTGCTGTTTCTTCTGACTGAGTCTCTTTACTTCGAGGACTATTTTTTTGAGTCTGATCTGTCACCTTCGAAGTTTTGTTTTTAACCTGAGCAGCCGGCTTAGCCGGAATGCTATTTGTATTTGTATTTGTTGCGCTGTCAACGTCTTGTTTGTTATCTGTGCTCATAATAGCTCTCCTATTGATTCAGTAATCTTGCTCAATTAACCAACCGTGCAGGAGGCACTAAATCATCTATCAGGTGTGCATAAGCCAGCAATTTTTCACTGACTGTTTCCGTATCTTCATCTGACTGCAAGGTGATACAAACATGCGTTCGTCCAAAACTCATGTCTGGATAATAACCCTGGCTCTCTGCCAACTCAGCAGCACGATCCAGGAATTCGCGAGTGTCTTCATAGTCTGAAAACTCGAATCGACGTTCAAGACGCACAGGACGTTTACGTGTAACCCAATTTTCGCTCATCATTACACCCTCACCTAACACATCAGGATATTTTGGTTATTCAGAGCCGGGGCTGGTGGGCAGTAAAGTATCTTCCACTACCCAGTCATACCCGGCATCTCGCTGACATTACTTTACAGTACCACCAAGAACTGGCTCAACTTCTTTATGAGGACGAGCAATTATATGAGCAGCAACCAAGCCATCACCTACTCGTTCACAGGCGTCTGCGCCAGCACGAACTGCTGCGTTAACCGCACCGGTTTCGCCGCGAACTAAAATTGTTACATAGCCACCGCCAACGAATTCACGTCCGATCAATCTTACTTCAGCCGCTTTGGTCATGGCGTCTGCAGCTTCAATTGCTGGAACCAATCCACGGGTTTCTATCATGCCTAACGCGATACCATAAGTTTCGTTTGCCATAGTGTTACTCTCCTTCTGTTATATAGATAATACTTTCAATTACAAGACTGGCTTATTGGCATTCATGCTCATGCTCAATACTGGCTCTACTTCTTTATGTGGGCGGGCGATAATATGAGCAGCAACCAAACCGTCTCCTACTCGCTCACATGCATCTGCACCAGCACGCACAGCCGCGTTAACCGCACCTGTCTCACCACGTACCAATATAGTGACATAACCACCGCCGACGAACTCACGCCCGATCAGTCGTACTTCAGCTGCTTTGGTCATCGCATCAGCTGCTTCAATAGCAGGAACTAAACCACGTGTTTCGATCATGCCCAGTGCGATACCGTAATTGTTTTCACTCATTGCTCTTTCTCCGTCTTGATGAATTGTTTCTCGTAAATAAAAATTTCAGTGTACTAATTTACTTTTACCGTCCCGCTGTCGGCCGACAATTGTGTCTGCCCGGTTGTCTCATCCCAAAAATCGATAATTCCCCCAATAGTCAGATCAGTTAGCACTGTAGGGTCACCGCAGGCGAAACGTGCTGCAGAACCACTCACTACGAACACCCAGTTACCCGGGCGACTACCACAGGTGTCAACCGCTACGTATAACTTGCCACTAAGATCACGCAACACTCGTAAGCTACTTTGTTCCAATCTGGCATGACGTTGTGTACAGACCAGTGGACCGACAACTTGACGAATCTCCATTGACTTTACTCTTCGTCCCAGTAGTCGATAATGCCGACGATGGTTAAGTCACTGGGATACTCTTTGCTACCAGCTGCTTCGCGTGCAGCAGAACTTCCAACACAAATTACCCAGTCACCAGGCGAACAACCCACTGCGTCGACCGCCACAGCACGTGAACTACCGTCCAAAACAACTTGCAGGTGCTTATGCTCCATGCCAGCAATGCGGTTAGTCGCAACTAACGGTTTTTCAACTTTATAAATTTTCATCAGTGCGCCTCCTGTCTATTCAATTTCAGAGAACTACCAATTATCTCAGCTCGACCATCAGCATTGCAGTCACGCACCATCAGCAGTGTATGCAATAATCCACGTTCGGTGATATCGCCATGACGCTTGTGTAGTGCCGCACCTAATTGATGACAACGTGCCTCAGCCCGTGCGCGTGCGCCTGGCACCTGACCATGATAATCATTACGAATCACCACTGGAACAGGTAATCCGCGATTGACGTTCAAGCCGGTAAAAATCTTTATGCCAACATCCACATCCTTGGCGCCTTCCTCCACCGTTTGCAAATAAGCAAAATAAGTGAGATTACGCAGCTGGACTTCCTCGAAGCCAATTCCCATGCCAATAAAGCATTCTTGATGACCGATATCCTGATAACAGCCGTTATGGTATTGGCGCACATAATCAATTTGCGAAATATTACCGCAGAGCAAACGTGCTGCCAATCGTAACATGCCCTCAGCAGGCAAAGAGGCGCCCCGTGTTTTACTTTTATCTTCAATATACTGCCTGACTAAACCCAGGGCATCTTCACCCGATGTTGCTGCAGTTGCCTGATAAAGCTCTGCCCCATCTATGTGGACTGCTGTATCTATTTCTCCATCTGCATTCGGCAAATGCAAACGAATCACGTCATTATCCGTATCAATACCAATCAATAAAAGATCAATAGAGGCACCGCAACAAAAAGTGTTTTCTACTGCCTGACGAAAATCCTGTAAACGTTCCAGCGCTGCTTCGGCGGCTCGTTGAGTATCGCTACCATGAGCGGCGCAACCTTCCGTATCTGGTTGGCTGGAACTATGATGATAAACCGCAATTTTAAGGTAACGTGTCGGGCTATCCGCTTGATTGGGACGACCTTCACGATAACGCAACATTTCTGTTTCCATCCATTTTTGCAGACTATCATCAACATCAAACATAGCGCCTGCATAAGACTTTCGCCTTACTGCTTTGTAAGGTAAGCGCAGTACATAACGAATCACATGTGCCAAACGTCCATCGGCACAAGGTGAGACATCCAACGTATGAAAACCACACTGCTCCAGAAAGTGTTGGAACTCACCATCATTCGCATCAGCCAATGGCTTAGTCGCAAAAAAATCGTCCGACATCTGACTAAAGGTCTCAAAAACGCACCATGCATACAGCTGGCCGATATCCAGCGGTTTAACCCAGCTATCAGCCAGCAGCACTTCCGGCAATTCAAAACCTAAGGCATTCTTAGCGACTTGTTGCGCACGCTCCGCGAAGTCAGTCTCATTTTGCATCGCTGAGAGCTGCCGTAGGGCTGGTTCAATGCGCGCGAACGCTTGCTTAACTTGTTGCTCATAACGCAGCAACCGAGAATTTTCATCAATCTGCGTCAGTGGATGCATACCGCTATTCGAACGCCAGCCCTGCACATTTGCAGCACGACCTTGAGTCCGACCCTGCGTGCGAACAGACCGCTGAGGCGGCTGCGAGCGCTGCAAGTGGCGTCGACTTCTGGCGTTGTTATTGAACATGGTTATATCCACTCTCTAAAAAATATTTTCTATCAATTCATTCAATTTTTATATCAGTCGGCGAAATCAAAATGAATTCGCCAACTAATTCTAAAAATCTAACCTCGGGCACCACCTGAAAGGGTAATTGGCGCACCTTTTTCAGAGCCACCACTTCCACCTGTTACATTGATATCATTACGCTCTATTGCATCTTGATTACGCTTTGATTCAGCCGTTGGCATAGCACTAATGGGTCCACGTCGAGTCGGGTTGCGTTTCTTTGCAGAAGCGCCTTCAGTACCGGTAACCCGATCACCTCGATCCCAATCATTACCCGTGATATTCAAACCGATATCAAGACCTTCACCCGTAACACGCGATACAATCTCGGTTTCTACGGTGGCTTTTGGTGCTGCAGACATCACTGAACCAAAACCAGAAGCATTACTAGAACCAGAACCAGAAGCAGCGCTGGCGCTAGAGCCAGTACCTGTCGTTCGGTCATCACCAAAACGGAATTGTTCTGTTCCTGTCACTTTACCCTCACCGAGAGAAAATGTTCCACTAACGCGACCTTGCTCATAACGAGTACCAGAGACTTTATTTGGCGTTTCCGCGCTCTGACGAACAGATTTCTGACTTGGTGCGACAACGCTGAACTTTCCCCAGGGAGTATCCGCCGCAGTCTTTGTCATTTCAGGCAGATTTATCTGCGCAGGTACAACATCAGCCGCAGGAATCACATCGCAGGCTTCTTGATATTGCTCAGCACCGACATACGCCGTGCCACTAACATCACGACACGCACCCCTGGCGGCGCCAGTCAGACCAGCAAACCCAGGCTGTATTCCGGTAATATCGCGACCCGCATTTCCACTGTGACGTTGAGTACGTGCTGCTACGTATTGATTGGTCTCTGGCGCACAATATTCTTTATATTGCTCGATTCCCGCATAAGGGGTTCCCGTCACTGCTTTACAGGTACCCGCTTCATCACCGGTTACATGCTCCGAACGAGCAGGCTTAGAGCCAGAAACTATTTGGCCCCGAGTAGTCTGTGAAAAACTCACTTTAGCGCTACCTGGCTCGGGTTTAGATTTACAAAAATCATCATATTGTTCTCGCCCAACGTATTCGTTACCTGTCACCGCTCGACAATCGCCGCGCTCATCACCGGTAACTTTACCGCTGCGCCCAACCTTACTACTGGTGGTAATGGTGCTGCCACTTAAACTTTCACTGGTTTGCACTTTAGGTGGCACCTTTGGCGCTTCCTTTTGGCAAAAATCTGTAAACACTTCACTTGAAAAGTATTCAGTACCCGTAACAGAACGACAGAGACCCGTCTCATCACCCGTGGTTTTACCACTGTGTGACACTTCAGTTCCACTGACACTCTGGGGGTTGCGCTCGGGGCGCCGACGACCGACAGTACCTGTTCGTACTTTTGCCTGACTGCCACCATTGCTACTACGTTGTGTGCGGATGCTGCGTGCTAATTCACGGCCTGATACTTCAGGGTTTTGCTGGCGCGCCATCTGCGCGGAACTCACACCTTTACTAAACATATCAATTCCAGATTTACCATGTACTGCTAACGCTTGGCGTCGCATTCGAGAATTAATTCGCCCTGCATTGCTATCGGTAACAACTTTTGTTTCACGACGGCGTTGCGCAGACCTATCATTTGGTTTCGCTGCTCTTAATACGGGAGCTTGTTGCGCCTTGGACTTGTGACAATCACCAGCACCCTGACAACCACAACCGCAATCTGCGTGCTGTTCGACAACTGCGGACCGCTGCCTGTCGCTGGCAGTGCGTTGACGGTTGCGTGAAGGATCCCCGGCTTTGCCTTGTGCAGCAATTGCTTGTCGTCGTGCACGAGATGCTTGACGACCACTACTATCGGTTACGCGTACCGCAGGTCGCGAAGTAGGTTTTGCAATTATCTTGGGCTTAGGCGCCACAGGTGAGGAAGCAATTACTCTAGTGCGCGCTGGAGACGCTTTAACAGTGGAAGAGATCGCTGCTTTACCGTTAATCTGCGCTTCTCGACGCGCTCTAGCGGCTTTACGTCCTGACTGATCTTGAATAGCCATAAGTTAACCCCATTTTTTACTGACTTTTAACAAACTTGGTCGCGACTATTGCTAGTGCGCGACCAGGCCCTATTTACCAAGCCTTACCACGATAGACAACAAAACAAACGCCTTGGCTTTGCGTGTAGCTGTCATAACCGATCAATCGAACATGATGATCAGGGTAAGTACGATGACATGCTTCCAATTCTGCAACCACAGGACCGAGATCCTGCTCACCGAAGAAAGGCAGTTTCCACATAGTCCAATAAGAACTTACGGCTTGCGCTGGATCTTCATGCTCAATCGCTGGCGTCAAACCAAGGCTTAACATGTAGTTGATCTGGTCGTAAACTTCTTCCTGCGTCAGCGGTGGCAAGAAAGAAAAGGTTTCCAGAGTTTGTTTAGTACGATAGTCACCCGTTACTGTATTTGAGTTCATTTCGATTTCCTCATCTTGTTAGTGCTGTTAAACGTTTTAAACCACATCCAGCTTATCAACTGTTTCAAATTCAAACTTGATTTCTTTCCAAGTTTCCATTGCAATAGCGAGCTCAGGACTGTGACGCGCAGCGCCTTCCAGAATATCACGTGCTTCGCGCTCTAATTCGCGACCTTCGTTACGTGCTTTTACACAAGCTTCCAAGGCAACACGGTTAGCGGCTGCACCAGCAGCGTTACCCCAAGGGTGACCCTGTGTACCACCACCAAACTGAAGAACAGAATCATCACCAAAGATGTTAACCAACGCAGGCATGTGCCAAACGTGAATACCACCAGAAGCAACTGCAAATACACCTGGCATTGATCCCCAATCTTGATCGAAGAAAATTCCACGACGACGATCTTCAGGTACAAATGACTCACGTAACTGGTCAACAAAACCTAAGGTTGATGCACGATCACCTTCAAGTTTACCGACGACAGTACCTGTGTGTAGGTGATCACCACCTGATAAACGTAAACACTTGGCTAAAACGCGAAAATGAATACCATGTTTTGGATGACGGTCAATTACCGCATGCATAGCACGGTGAATGTGTAATAACATTCCGTTTTTACGACACCATTTTGCTAAACCACTATTCGCAGTAAAACCACCGGTGAGGAAATCATGCATGATGATTGGCTGACCAATCTCTTTAGCAAACTCGGCACGCTCATACATATCTTCAGGCGTGTTAGCGGTTACATTTAAGTAATGACCTTTAACTTCACCCGTTTCGGCTTGTGCTTTTAATACTGCTTCACCAACGAATTCAAAACGATTCTGCCAACGCATAAACGGTTGAGAGTTTACATTTTCATCATCTTTAGTTAAGTCAAGTCCGCCACGAAGACATTCATATACGGCACGGCCGTAGTTTTTGGCAGATAGACCCAGTTTTGGTTTGATGGTAGCGCCAAGTAAAGGACGACCATATTTATTAAGCTTGTCACGTTCCACTTGAATCCCACTTGGTGGGCCCAGGCACGTTTTAATGAAAGCAATTGGAAAGCGAATATCTTCTAAACGCAAATGCTTTAACGCTTTAAAACCAAAAACGTTACCTACCAAAGAAGTCAAAACGTTTACGATTGAACCTTCTTCAAACAGATCAATGGGGTAAGCAATAAACGCATAAAACGCTTCTTTATCACCTGGTACATCTTCAATTCTGTACGAACGACCTTTGTAGAATTCCATATCGGTCAATAATTCTGACCATACAGTACTCCAGGTTCCAGTCGATGACTCAGCAGCAACAGCCGCAGCACACTCTTCACGAGGCACTCCTTCCTGAGGAGTCACTTTAAAACACGCTAATAAATCTGTATCTAACGGAACATAATCCGGGGTCCAATACAAATCACGGTACTCTTTTACTCCAGCATCATATTTCTTTGCCATAGTCAGCTCACTCCTGCTGTGGTTGGTTGTAATCATCGAGGGTCAGAGTAATCTTGAAGAGACATTAATTCCAATCTATAATTTCAATGCGTCTCATTCACTATTATCAATAGCCGCTTATTTTGTCACGATAATCGCTATAAAAATTTAAAATTAACTGAGAAAAATTTCGGAAAATGTATTTTATTTGCAAAATACATGGTGGGATTTCGCTGTACTGCAGCTTTAAGGTTACAAATTCGCCACCTTACTACCACCTGCAATGACAGAACCCTCTCAAGCGACGCAATGAATAATTCCATAGCACTTCAGCACATCAGTACTTAAAACATCCAAGACGCCAACACTCTCGCTAATTCCCCGCCAGTATAAACGGAAATTATCAAAAGAAAATACAAACTTTGAATTTCGACTAAAATATATTTATTACGCATGGGTGCTTTAAAAATGAGATGCCGACTCATAGGCAACCAAGCTCACAAAACGATCGCGCGCTAATTAATCTCCAGATTTTTCAAAACTTACGACCGAAGCAACTTATTTTTTCGCGGAAAGTATTATTCACTATAAAAACGAGGGAGTCTGCTATAAAAGGATATGGCGGGTGATTTCTTTCACAAAACTGCACGCTGATGGTGAGTTATAAAGATACAGGAGCTCTGGAATATTCTTGAGTTAAACGAGTAACTAACTCTATCTACCCTCTGGATATATTGCGAGAGAATAAAATATCTCCACTTCATTCATTCAATTGATGCTGGCGTTACAACCCACATCTAACCCGAAGCTCACATAAGAAATAAGCGGAGATCAAAACAGATCTCCGCTGTTCGCAGAGGATTATAATTATTTACCTAATACATCATTGCGTGTGCTTTCAGCAATTGCAGCGGCTTCTGCGATCAATTCAGCAGGTACATTCAGCTCCTGCAAAGTCGCGCCAAGGTGTTCCATTACAGCATCAAAATGCGCGTCATTTAAACCATTTTTCACTAAGTGTGCATGACCTTCACGCATATCTTTACCGCTATAACTGTGTGGTCCACCAAATGCCATGGTAAGAAATGCTTTTTGTTTTTCTGCTTGGCCCTCCATATCAACATTTTCGAAAAACTTATTGATACGATCATCAGCAAGCACTTTGCGATAGAATATATCAACCGCCGCATCAACTGCCGCTTCACCACCAATTTTTTCGAATAAGCTCTGTTCTGTCATAAAAAAATCTCCTAAATTAATATAACCAGTAAATTAAATATTTGTTTATAAACAAGGGCAGATTACACCTTGCTTTTTATAATGTCAATAAACAATTATTAAAAATACTGGTTTAAAAAAGAAGCGTCTTCTATACTATGTTAAAAGACACTGAAAGAAATCCAATTATGCAATTGACCCGTTATACCGATTACTCATTGAGAACCTTGCTCTACTTACATTCTCTAGATAATGACAAAACTGTCACGATCAATGAAGTTGCTGATTTTTATAACATATCACGTAACCATTTAATGAAAGTAGCGTACAACTTATCTCAAAAAGGATACGTTAAATCCATCAGAGGCAAAGGTGGCGGTATAAAATTGGCGAGACCTGGCAGTGAAATTACTGTCGGTCAAGTGGTTAGAGATATGGAGCCTAACCTGCATGTTGCGGAGTGTTTTGATCAGGACGCTAAAACACCCTGTACTATAATTTCTAACTGTGCGTTGATACCTGTGTTGCATGAAGCAACAAATCTTTTTATGTCGGCTCTTGATCGATATACCTTGGAGACTTTAATGCAAAACAAGCCAGAATGGATGCCCATTGTAATAAAACCGTCTAAGTCATGAATTAGCCGGGGTAATAACAACAAAATAGGCAAAGCTTGCCTGTTCTACACCACAAATGATCCACACCCCTCTACTACGAACCGTTCGAAGGTTTATCGTCAGCAGAAGTATTAGATTTTTTTTGTGTCACCCTCTCAAGCATAAACTGACTCAGAGGTATAGGACTGGAAATGCTATGGCCTTGCAAATAGTCTACACCGATTTCTCTGACTTTTGCTTCCACCCGCTTGTTTTCCACATACTCGGCGATAGTTTTCAAGCCCATCACATGGCCGATCTCGTTAATAGAACGCACCATTGCAAAATCGATAAGATCGTCAGCGATGTCGATAACGAAGTTGCCATCTATCTTCAGAAAATCTACCGGTAGGTTTTTGAGATAAGCAAAAGAAGATAAACCACTGCCAAAATCATCCAGTGCAAAACGGCAACCTTTGTTTTTGAGTTCTTTGATGAAGCGGATGGCTTCGGTGAGGTTGGCGACGGCGA
This sequence comes from uncultured Ectothiorhodospiraceae bacterium, assembly GCA_945787125.1. GTDB lineage: Bacteria > Pseudomonadota > Gammaproteobacteria > S012-40 > S012-40 > CALZHW01. Next base: position 19,804 of record CALZHW010000017.1, on the reverse strand, counting down.
CAGTTTCGGTAATTTCAAAACAAAGCACATTTCCAGGAATCTGGCATGCTTCGATCTGATCATGTAGAAATTTCAGAAACTGCTTATCGTTCAGCGAGGCCCCAGAAAGATTTATGTTGCAAGTGTCGTAGCGCATGTCTGAATTGTTGAGAGCGTATTTTTGATAGGCGACAAATGTCTCACGAACCACCCAGCGGTCAATTGTCGACATAAGATTGTAGCGTTCAGCGGCGGGAATGAATGCACCGGGCGGCACGAGGTGATTCTTTTCATCGCGCATGCGCAACAGCACTTCATAATGCCGACCTTTTTCGCTTTGCGGCTGGGCAGCTACAATTGGCTGACAATAAAGTTCAAACCTATTTTCCGTCAACGCCTGAGCCAGGCGTGGCACCCATTGCATCTCTCCATAACGCTGTTGCAGCTCTATATCATCAGGTTGATAAACATTGACCCGATTGCGACCCTTGTCCTTGGCTGCATAACAGGCGGCATCCGCAGCACTCATTAGACTATTGATATTTTCGCTGTGTTCAGTGATCTGCACCAAACCAATACTTACGCCAAGTTCAAAGGTCTTATCACTCCAAACAAAACGAAAATCCTTGACTGTTTCACAAACATCCTCGCTAATCGCTAGCGCTTTGCTTAACGGGCATTCGCCCAGCAAAATACCGAATTCGTCCCCGCCCAGGCGAGCCAGAGTGTCGCGATCACGAATGCGGGAGGACAAAATCGTGGCTAGCTGTCTTAATAGCTCATCGCCAGCGACATGGCCACAGGTGTCATTGACCACTTTAAATTGATCCAGGTCGAGATAACACAAAGCATGCTCAATTCCATGATCCCGTTCCTTGGCATTCTCCAGCAGCAGGCTGAGGCGACGTTCAAACTCTCGGCGATTAACCAGGCCAGTTAGCGCATCGTGCGATGCCTGATAGCTCATCTGGAGCGCCAATGTGCGGACAGCAGTGACATCATGTACCGCAACGACAGCCCCAATCACCAAACTTTGCCGATTTAACAAAGGGGTCACTGCAACTTCAACTGAATACTCTTCTCCATTACGATTGACGAGCAAAACATTGGACTCGATAAACAGGCTTTCCCCTTTTAAACTGTTTTTCATCAGATCAGTGATAGGTTTTTGAGTGCTAGAATCCCGGAGAGGAAAAACCTGGACCAATGCCTGACCTTTCGCCTCAGACTGGCGCCATCCGGTGAGCCGTTCAGCTCTGGGATTGATGTAATCGACCTTACCATCGATGTCGGTGGTGATGACGCCATCAGCAATGGCTTGAAGCGTGACCTGCGCCAACTCTTTCTCGTGAAACAGGGCCTCTTCCAGCAGCTTGTGTTCGGTGATATCGGAACTAATTGACACATACTGATAGGGTTTACTGTGCGTACTCACAAACGGCACGATGGTGGAATCAACCCAGTAATTTTGACCATCCTTACGATGGTTGCATAGCTCACCACGCCATACCTTGCCTTTGGCAACGGTACGCCACATATCAGCAAAAAATTCCTGGGAGTGATGCCCAGAGTTAAGCACTCTAAGGTCTTGCCCCAGCAGCTCTTCCCGGGAATACTGGCTAATAGCTAGCATACGGTCGTTCACATAAATAATCTTGCCGTTGACATCAGAAATACTGACGATGGAATGCTGATCTAGCGCGAACTTCTGATAATCCAGGTCGGTGATTGTTCTATTAAGCGCTATGGTCCTGTTTCTCAATCGCAGCAGTATATAGCCAATATAAAGCAACAGGATAATCGCGAACAAATACAAATAGGCTTGGTAGATGCGGTCTTCGCCGACTCGAATTTCATGGTAATATCGGTAAGCATCACCAAGCACATCCAATTGCTGAGCGATCGCCGTGCTGGTGATTTGTTCAACCAGATCATCCACCGCTGCTTTTTCTCTGATGATAATGTGGGCATGTACCAACAAGTGATCCAGTTGATCATTCATATCCTCAGGATAAAGATGACGGTTCTTCTCAATGTCTCCAATACGTTCAACAACACGCGCCTTAAAAGCATCTTTGGCGGTAACGCTGAAACTCAGAGTGCTGACCAGTAGCTCGGTGATTCGGTTGATCACAGGTCCGTCAGCCTGGCGCTCCGTTAGCATATTCACCATGCTATCGACAGCAATTGGCAGATAGCGGGAAGAATTCTTTAATACAGCATTTCTCGATTTAAAGCGCTCTACCAGGTTATGATGATCGTTTATCAACCGGTCTAAACCTTCAATGCGCTGGACTATTGAGGACTGTGCGGACTGGCCAATGTGAGCATAATAGAAATCAACTTTTTTGAACTCCCTTAACAAGGACTTTATCTGGATACTGTTGTTTTTAAGGGGGTCATAGTGCAGTAACAAGCCATAACGAACCTTTAAAACATCCTGATTAAAAGTTGCATCAAGCTGTTTTAGCTGCCGTAGAAAATCGATGGATTGAGCATAACTTTGTGCGTGATGGTTATGAGTTTGGGTGTATAAAAGAACAAGAATTAATGTACCCAGCAGGATGATCACGATTTGTTTAGAAGCCGCAGTCATCAATCCCCCTGAGGCGTGTATTCACCCGTTAAGGTGTGTAGAAAACGGACGATAAGCTTAATGTCATCCGGCGTGATAGTGCGGCCCAGCTGATACTCAGCCATAGCGTACACCGCCTGTTCCAGGGTCACCCTTGAGCCATCATGGAAATAAGGGGCGGTAAGGGCGACATTGCGCAGGCTCGGCACACGGAAATAGTGTTTATCAGCCACCAGACCTGTAACGTTGAAACGCCCCTGATCAGCCTGGGTGATGTTGCCGCGCTTTTCGAAATAATCTTTTGCAACGCCGAAAATTTGAAACATATTGCCGCCCACATTCATGCCCTGATGGCAGGCTATGCAGCCATAATCTTTGAATAACTGATAGCCCTTTTTCTCATCCTCGTTAATCGCCAATGGATCACCTCTTAAAAATTTATCGAAAGGCGAGTTTGGCGTGACTAGGGATTTTTCAAAGGCAATAATAGCGTTCTTGATATTGTCGATTGTGATGCCATCGTGATAAATGTTGGTAAATATCGTCACATACTCTTGTTCTTGTTTGAGCTTGTCAACCACATCTTCCCAATTAGAGCCCATCTCTCCAGGATTGAGAACGGGGCCATCGATTTGCTCTTCAAGTGTTGATGCACGCCCATCCCAGAACCAGGCGAGCTGATACGCTGTATTAAATACCGATATAGTGTTGACCTTGCCCAGAGCACCACCGATTCCTGTCGCAACGACCTTGCCATCTGCACCACCCCGGCTTAAGTCATGACAATTTGCGCAGGCTATGGTGCCATCCCCCGATAGGCGGGGTTCGTAAAACAAACGTTGCCCCAAAGTCACCTTGCGCGAATCGAGGTCTACCTGCAAGGGAAGAGGCTGGATGGGTTCGTGGATGATAAGCGTTTCAAGGGGCGACACCCCAGGTGCTGCCAGTGGCTGCTCAAAATGCTCAGGCTCCACAAACAAAAGCCATAGAGCAGAGGCAAAAAGACTCAACAGGAAAACCAGAAACACCCGCGAGATCCAACGTTCACCGTTTTCATCCAGCGAACTAACGGCAATGGCGCTGCCACTGTCATGTCTTGCGCTGGATTTAAGTTGACTCAATTTTGACATCTCGCTTTATTCAGTCATTACATCTGTCACAAAATGGGCGACATCACCCCTACCCTTCTAGGAGCCTGTCCGAGAATGGGAGCCGACCGGTTTATTGCTCCTGCAAATCCGGCACTTCCACCATCCATGGCGGTCGTAGCGAGGGAAGTTCATTTTAATACAGTTTTTTCGATCGTTTTCGGTTAATAGCCGTAGCTATTCACTGCAAAGGATCGGGAAAAGTGTGCAAAATGAGCTTTTCGCAGCAGGCTCTCCATTCTCGGACAGGCTCCTAGCGTTGCAGTCTATTGCTTAACGTTTACTCATTATTATAGATCAGCATTAATATAAGGATACAGAAAGTATAAGCCACCTTTTCACAAGAGTCCAAAAATATCCTAATGACTATAATACCGGTAAATGCAATTGAGTAACGTGGGGTTGTAAGCATTTTTAAATACTTGAGTGTTCTAAAAAATCTAATATACTTCAAAAAATAATCTATTATACAGAACCAAGAATTGGTTGGGTGTAATGTTGTTATTGGCTACTACTCACTCGCTGTAGGCGCCGTTGCCAGAGACGAGGCATCGGACAATGTTCGCCGCAACATGCCGGAACCTATCCCGGTAATGATCCTGGGTCGATTGGCCGAGGACAGTCAAAGCAAAGGTAATAAAATTGGAGCAGGGATGCTCAAGGATGCCATCCTGCGTACAGTGATAGTAGCGGAACAGGCAGGCATCGGCGCCCTATTAGTTCATGCCCTGTCCGATGAAGCAAAACGCTTTTACGCCCATTGCAGTGTTCATGAGTCACCGCTTAACGAGTTGACATTGATGATTACCTTGAATGAGGCTAAAAAGGTTCTTTCCGTATAACGCCTTTTTCCAAAGAACTGTTTTGAGCCTCTGCTCAATTCATACAATGCCGAAACAGCCAGCTAGCTATCAGCTATCAATGTAAATTTTGACTAGAATTTTGTCTGTTTTGAATCAGCATTAAGAAGAATTATTTCGATTTCTTCCGTGATTTCTTCCTGGCGAAAAATTTGACGTTTTCGAGTTAAATGTTCTATTTTTTCTTCAAGGCGGTCAATAGCTGATTCAAGATGTTTAATACGTTTCTGGTTTTCGGTCTGAAGTGATGAATAGAATACGTCATATAAGCGGTAAAAAAGATACTGCTCAACCAGCTCACTGTAAAACTGGTCAGGACTTAAATTTATCACCGGCGGAAATGATTCGTGACTAGCCGCAGCTTGTAAGTCTGCAAAAGGTGGAGTCAGCGGCAATAGCCTAATTGAGTTGTTACTGTGTTGATAATACATAACTTGTAAACAATTAAATGCTTCGTTAGCCTGTAAGTCGGCAAATAGTTTAAGAATGGCCTGGATGACATTATTGGTTTCCTCCGTCACCAAAACCCCGTCCAATTTTTTTATTAAGATTGAATGATCATCCAGTAACATACACAATTTCTGCCCTACAGCAATAATAGCACCATATTGGGGCGTAGCTCGCTGTTGCTTTTCATTAATCATAGCCACTAATTGATCGTTGAAATCACCACAAAATCCGCGTTCAGAACCAATGACCAATAAACAACATTTTTCTGTTGTTTTTGTATTAGAAAGTATTGGATAAAAATTAATAAAATCCTGGGCTACTTGTTCACAACTTAACACTATTCGTTCCTGATTGACGATGAGTTGCGAAAGCTTTCGAATTTCCAAAACTGAAAGGACTTTCATACTTGACATGATTTCTTTGATTTCGCCAAGTGACTTGATATGTTTGGCGATTTTTTGATGTGCAGTCACTTTTCTAAGTCTTTTGGGCCAAAAAAATACTACTAACAAAAAGCGACCAGGATTTCCGTTCCATTTCTATTGATAATGAGCTGGCATGAACTTCTGCGTACAAATGATCAAGCACATTTTTGGCACGCTCAGGATCAATAGTGTCAAACAGTCCATCGTTAAAAGCGATTAACCAAGCGAGCTGCTGCCGGGGTGTTAAAGGCTTTAAGCGTTTTTGTTTTAATAATTCGCGTAAGACTTGCCCGCGATGGATCGCAGCTTCCATGGAGGCTTCTAACCGGGCGCCGAAGCGGGTAAATATTTCTAATTCAAGAAATTGCAGATAATCCAGTTTCATTCGCCCGGATTCGTGCTTAATACTGATATGCTGTGCTTTGCCGCCGATTCTTGATACAGATCGGCTCACATCAATGGCAGGTCGAAAGCCACTAACAAATAATTCATGATCCAGATATATCTGGCCATCGGTAATGGAAATTAAATTTGTCGGTATATAACCTGCAATTTCTCCCTGCTGGGTTTCTACTATAGGCAGCGCAGTCATGCTTCCGCCCCCAAGCTCAGGAGAAAGACACGTAGCGCGTTCCAGTAAACGCGCGTGCAGATAAAAAATATCACCGGGATACGCCTCTCTTCCCGGCGGGCGGCGCAAGAGCAGGGACAGTTCCCGATACGCTCTGGCATGGGTACTGAGATCATCATAGACAACCAGCGTGTCTTTGCCTTGTTGCATCCAATATTCGGCAATGGCACATCCCGCAAATGGAGTAATGAATTTTAATCCCGGTAATGCACCAGCTTCTCCAACAACAATAACCGTATGCTCCATTGCGCCATATTCTTGCAGCAAATGCAGCACATTAACAATGTCGGAACGCTTTTGCCCTATTAATACATAAATGCAAATAACATTGTTGTTTTTCTGATTGATGACGGTATCGATGGCAATTGAACTTCGACCTAAACCTTCATCGCCGATGATAAGTTGACGCTGTCCCTTGCCGATCGGGATCATAGAGTCAATAATTTTTATCCCGGTATACAGGGGTTGATGAACTACATCGCGGGCTAAAAATTTCGGTGATGGTGCCTCCAGAACTTGTCGATGTTTACTGCTTATTGACGGTTTGTCATCCAGGGGATTGCCTAATGGATCGATGACTCTGCCCAGCAAAGTGTCACCGCAGGGAATAAAAAGTCTTTTATTCGTCAGATAGACCGTTGTGCCGGCGGTAATTTTTTGCGATTCCTTCAATAAAATTGCGCCAAGCAATTGCTCTTCTAAATGAAATACAATGCCCTGGCTGCCATCTTCAAATTCCAGTAATTCTTCCATGCCTGCTGACGGGATTCCACTAATCCAGGCAATACCTTCACCAACAGAAACGACGTGACCACACTCGGATACACGCAAACCTGGCTCGTAGTTTTCGAGCCAGCGCTTTTGCTGAGTTAAGAGGCTAAGTGAATCAACTTGTTTCATGGCTGGCTTCTACAAAAAAAGCAAATTCGTCCTGGATGCTAGCACGAAGGATCCAGGAACCTAGTTGTATTCTAACACCGGCAATCAATGCATTATCCGTTTCGTATAGGCAGTCAAGTTCACCTGCATCAAGCAAGCTTTGTATTGCATTTTCCAGTTCTTTGCGGCTGGGCAAGGGTAAATCATGTGCACTAATAATTTTTATGCTTTCAGGCGCAGATAACCAGGCATGTTTAATTTTGTTAACTTTTTCCACCGGTAATTGATTGAAATCCCTGATGGCTCGTTGTAAAAACCGGGTAGTAAGTTCCGGCCCAGAGAAATCCATGAGCAGTTTTTTGGTAAATAACGCTGCAGTCTTAATCGCTTGTTTATCGGCAATTTTTTGAAACTGTTCTTTTTGTTGATTGATTATGAACTCTGCTTTTTCATGATTTTTCTTCAATTCTTCATCTATAACTTTAAGGCGTTTCTCTCGCTCCATGTTCAGTTCTTGCTGAAACTCAAGCCGTTGCTGCGCCTTCTCCTGCTCCCAATCATTTAGGCGGTTGATATATTGCTGCTGCAATATATCCGCTTCTTGTTTTGTTTGGCTTGCCTCAGTCAACGATAATTCTATGTTACTACGACGTTTTTCAATGACATTTAACACAGGCCGATAAAAAAATCGCTTGAGCAACCAAACAAGTACCAGAAAATTAATTATTTCCAGGAAAAATGTTGTCCAATTAAATTCCACTGTTTGCTCCCGAGTTAATACCTAGATCCTGCAAGTGATTGTACTTGCGCAGTGCAAGATATTGATTCGTAGAGCAAATCAATATTTGAGCGAAATCCTTATTGTGATTGCCGAAAATAGTGATATTGCTCTATGGATCAAGAGCTTGTGCTGAGTAGGTGCGAGCACTTGCAGAATTTAGGTAATACTATTACTTCAGCATATATTCCAGTAAAGGATTCCGAAACAAGACAATTAATACAATGACAAGGCAGTAAATTGCCAACGATTCAATCATTGCCAGACCTATGAATAAACTACGGGTAATAGACTTTTCTGCTTCTGGCTGTCTGGACAGAGCTTCCATGGCTTTACTGATCGACCAACCCATAGCCAAAGCGGGTAACATTACACCGATAGATATAGCAATCAAAGCGGCAACGGTAGAACTTGTAATAAAAAAACTCATATCAGACATTGTCATTCCTTTGTTGTTTTACCAACTGCGTTTGAATACCGCTGGCGACATAGACTAACGCCAACATACCAAAGATATACGCCTGAACCAATGCTTCAATAATATGCAGCATTAATATAGGCACAGGTGCCAGAAACCCTGCAACTAATAAAACCAGCAACGCGGCAATTTCGAGGCTCATCATGTTACCAAAAAGTCGAATAGCCAGAGCTACGGTACGGGTGATTTCACTGGTTAGGTGAAAAGGCAACAGTAACGGGTTGGGTTTCAAATAATGCCGTAAATAATTCTTTAAGCCCTGCGAACGAATACCGAACCAATGAACTGAGAAAAAAACTAAAACCGCCAGAGCCGCAGTGATCGACAAATCACGAGTTGGAGATTGCAAACCAGGTATCAAACCCACCAGGTTAGCAAAAACCAAAAAAAGCCAAAGTGTCGCAATAAAGGGGAGTACCTGCTTCGAATACTGGGGAAGCACTTCAGTAATGGCATTTTCAATGGTACCAACGATCCCTTCGGCTGCAGACTGGAAGCGAGAAGGTTTTAGTAAAACATCATGAGTTACTGACATCGCAAGTAAAACCAATAGCACAGTCAGTATCAAACTAGTGATGAGACTTTGACTGAACGTTAGTGGGCCAAGTTGGAAAAATATCTCTTGAGTCAACAATGCATCTTGCAACCTCAATCTCCTCGCCGAATAAATAAATAAACATTCATTCCACCAATAAATACTCCAACAATAACGAGACTGGTTGTCCAACCGACAGAAAACTCACTAAGTTGCTTATCCAGCCAGCTACCCAGGTATGCACCAATGATAACCGGTAGTACAAACATTATTCCCAATGTTCCCAAAAAAACTGTGTTAGAAAACCAGGTTTCTTTGTGCTTTTCCGCTTCTTTCATCCGATTGGCCTGTGCTTCAACACGTTTACGCAGACGCTCATTTTCATTCATAATAATGATGCTCCTGAGCGGTGAAGTTGCCACATGCGTTTCAACATTTCTTCCTCCATTTGGTGCAAACTGTGTTTTATCTTTCTCAGATTTCCTTCTTCATGGAGTAGTTGTGTTTGCAGCACATCACTCATCATGGCATAGTCACTGCTACGAAAATAATGACGAGTACTCAATGTTAGCGAATTATTTTTAAAATAAACCAAAGCACCAGGCAGCGCTAGATATTCCCAATCACCGCCACTGCAACGGTAACGAGCCAGGCCTAAAGGCAACGTCGTCATAAAACGTGTATGACCCGCCATAATACCGAATGAACCACTATCATCTTCTGCAACAAAAGATTCTACATATTTTATCTGTTCATATTGAGAAGCACTCTGTAAATAGAAATCAAATGCATTCATTGTGTGGATGCTCCCATACTACCTTGCATGTAACACTTGTCTTCCGGTACATCATCAAAATGACCTTTGAGAAAAGCTTCACAATCGGCCAGCGTATCTCTTAGGGGGACTGAAACACCTGGAATTCCGGAATGATCGGCTGTTACAAAAAAGGGTTGCGTCAGGTAACGCTGTAGTTTTCTGGCACGCATTACAATCAGTCGATCCTTTTCTGACAACTCTTCTATGCCAAGCATGGTTATAATATCTTCAAGTTCTGCATAACGTGCTAAATGTTCACGAACGCCTTCAGCAATTGAGTAATGATGGTCACCAATAATATTGGGATCCAATGCTTTGCTCATTGATTGTATGGGATCAACTGCCGGATAAATACCTTTGCCCGCTTGCCCTCTGGAAAGAATGACGGTTGTATCGAGATGACTCAGTAAAGTGCTTACTGCGGGGTCTGTCATATCATCCGCCGGAACATAAATGGCTTCCACCGCAGTGATGTTGCCGCGTATGCTGGAAGTTATGCGATCCTGTATTTCAGCAATTTCAGTTGCCAGAGTGGGTTGATAACCAACAGTCGAAGGCATGCGGCCAAGTAAGCTGGAAATTTCACTACCTGCTTGCACAAAACGAAAAATATTATCCATCAATAATAGAACATCTTTATGCGTATTGTCCCGTAAATATTCCGCATAGGTTACCGCTGTATGAGCAATGCGGAATCGCACCCCCGGGGACTCATCCATTTCTCCAAACACCAACAAAGCCTGGGGAAGAACGCCAGCCTGTTTCAGTTCCCGCCATAGTTCGGTGCCCTCTCTAATACGTTCACCAATCCCAGCAAATACTGACACCCCTTTATGAATGGAAGATATAGCGCGCATAAACTCCATAATCAATACTGTTTTACCTACACCGGCACCCCCAAATAAACCGGTTTTTCCACCTTGCACAAATGGACATAATAGATCAATGACTTTAATACCCACTTCGAGTATTTCATTGACGGCAGTAATTTCATGTAATGGCAATGGAGCACTGTGAATATTGCGAAATTCATTACTCATCAGCGGCGAACCTGCATCCATGGGTTCACCAAACATATTTATTACCCGTCCCAGGCAATCGGGCGTCACAGGTACATGCAAGGGAGAACCGCTATCAAACACTTCTTGCCCACGACTGAGACCTGCCGTGCTATGCAAGGCAATAGCACGAATGTGTTTTTCGTCTAGATGCTGATGAACTTCGAGCATCGTTCGAATGTCGTCATTTTTCGTCCAAAGCGCTTGTTGTAAACGCGGCAGACTCGTACAGCGTAAGGTTACCACCGGTCCTTGAATACCGACGATTTCCCCTATCGGCAGTGAAGTCGTTTTAATCCTGCGATCCATTGGTGGTTATCCTTTATAAAGGAATCGTCATATACACTTATTGTACTAATGCAGGTACATTTAATATACTAATTTAATCATTTTATGTGTCACCTACGTTGGATTCATCATACATAGCCAACTCAATATTACTTAATTCGGGATGTCTCTTTCTGTACAATACTTTTTTTTCAATATTATTTATGATCGCTGCAGAATAATTTACCTGATTAAATGTTTCAGCACTACACAGTCCCCCCGGGCTAAATACATTGATTTCCATTATTTTATCCCCTACTACATCAAGCCCTACGAGAAACAGGCCATCCCGCTGTATCAATGGAGTAATTTTATCTACCAAGGAATATATAGAAGGATTAGGTTGATACGGCGCTGATGTTGCACCAACAGTCATATTACTGCGCATATCGTCACCGTGGCGGACGCGTCGAAAAGCGGCAATTTTACCGTCCACTTCCAGCAATTTACCATTCATCAAAAATACCCGTACATCTCCGTTAACCGCTTCAGGCAAATATTCTTGGGCGATTACATAGCCATCACGCGCTACCGTCTCTAGCATTTGATTTATGTTGGGTTTATCTTCGGGCCTAAGCAGAAAAACGTTTCGTCCACCGGAACCCACTAAAGGTTTTATGACGATGGTTCCCCTGTCGGCGGCAAATTGTTTTATTTGTTTTTTATCTCGAGTAATCAGCGTTTCGGGCCTGATTTCTTTTGGGAAAAATTGCAAATAGAGTTTATTGACCGCTTTACTTAAACCGTCCGGGTCATTAATTGCGAGCACGTTATAACGCGTGGCAAACCGAGAAAAGTTAATTGCGGCCAATCTGGCCCAAGGTCGAGCATAGGCATCATCTGTGGGATCATTGCGAAGCATTAAAACATCCATCTCCTGCAGATTCACATAACTTCGAATGTTTTCTCTGCTGTTCACCCCATTTAAGAATGTTACAGTCGATTGCATGTCTACATTTAAAGTAGAATACGCATAAGCGTGTATATTTTCATCGGCATCGTAAACAAAGTCATCAACACTGACATACCAAACTTCATGTTTATGCTTTGTTGCCTCATAGGCAAGAAACGTAGTGGTATAATCAGGCCACTCCGTTTTGATGTCATTTACAACAAAAGCGATTTTCATTTATTTACAACTCTCCAGTAAAGTATCCAATGTTGGAGATTCTTTAATAATGGCCAACTTGCTTTCAAAGGTATCGGATTGCATATATTTAGGGAGGATTGCGGCTTCCTTTATAATATTTCGCCAATAGAGCTCTTCCACAATATCTAGAAAATCAAACGCAATTTTACCCGTAAATAAAATTTTAAATTCAAAGCCACTCGCTATAAGGGATAACAATCGAATGAGTCCCCGTAAATAAATCATATCTTTGGTATATCCCCCGCCCCGATAAACCCGCATTGTGGTATAAAAGGCAGTATGTGGATATAACCCATATTCGCACCTTAATAGATTAAATGTTTCAATAAAATCTGCCCCTTGGATAATACTATCTACGGCGATAACGCGTGCGGCCAAAATAGTTAGGCGATCATAAGTCAAACCGTCACTCAAGTATTCACCGAGTACAGCAAGTCCTTCTTGCAATTCTTCATAACCTGCCATGCCCGAATAGAACTGGCCAAACGATTGTTTAGTACCGTTGTGATAAGTCAATACATGGGTGCCAATTTCATGGGAGAGTGTAGCTCGCATACGAGATGGTGCCACACGTGCATCTGTTCCTACTAAAAAGTGGCCGTGTGATACTAAAATACCGGTGATGCTTTCATCAAGTTTTACCGTTGACTTTAATGTTGGATCAATGCTTCGGTAATAGTCTAATACCTTATCGGCTTCTTTAACAAATGCATGGGCGTCTAACAGTATTTTATCTGGCTCATTTTCTGTTACAGGTTTATTCAATAGCAGGTTTTTCGCAATGTTCAATAACTCTTCATCGATAGTTCCAAATAACTGTATAGAACTGTAGAGAAATTGTGATGACTCTCGCTTATTGAGCAAACCAATTTGTTCATCCAATTCATTACGTTTCGAGGTAAACAAATCGTTGAGCGCGGGATCCTCGATACCTTCGACTGGTGTTTTATAGAGTTCACGTTTTAATAAATATGGATCCACTTTACGTGGTCGGTAATGAAATTCAGGTACAATGTTATAGTGGTTTGCTTTGAATTCGTGCCAAGCCTCACTGGCATTAACAGGTGTCACATGTAGCAATAAGTCAAAACTTTCATTGATGTCAGTTAAGGCTTTATCGCATTGCCAGGTAATATCAGTTATAAACTGCTTGCCAAGCACATGAAAATGACTGGGTTTAAATAAGGTATTTTCATGCGCAAACGTATAGACAACTTTCTTTATTGCGTGATTAAGACCTGACTTCAATTTTTTAATAACAAATGGGTAAGCTTCTTTCAACTCTCTGTTTTGATATGATTCATCTAACTCAATTCCGATAAATTTTGAGTTTGGCTCACTGATTTCATTGTCATATAATTTTTTCATTGATGATGGCGTAATCGCCATCCCATAATTCACCTTTAAAGTGGCTGGCGTTTTCCCTAAGGTAATCTTTTGTAATTCTTGTTCAAGCGTTTCAGTTGTCGCGTTTGATAATCCATGAGCCGGCAAGTAAAGAGTGAAGTTTTGTGCATTCGCCTCACCTTGATTGAGCGCAGTCCTCGTCGCGGACTTAGTCCACATTTCGATAAGCAGTGACCCATTAAAATATTTTTGATGCAGCTTTACAATGCCATCAATGATTGCTTTACTACTCGCCAAAAACTTATTGTCCGCGGGCAATATAATATAAGAAGAAAACGCATTAAAAATATCAAGTGTCGCCAAACCATCATCAGTTGAGCGATATATGATTAAATACGGGAGTTGCCGGTCAATGTGAATGAGATATGGCGGTTCATTAATCTCAATGGTCTGACCTGCGTCATACAAAGAAGTGAGATGTTTAAGAATACGTTCGACGTTAGGAATTTCCGCTGGCATTTTTTTCGTTCAACTCCAATAAAGCGGCTTTAACGCCACTTAATGTACTTGCTAAAGCCTGTCTTAACGCTTGAATTGCAACAGGGTCACCCATCCCAGTCCATTCATCCATAAAAAATTTTTTTATTTCTATCGATAAAACACAAACCTGACTTGGGTATCGAGTATGTATCCATTGCGCAAATTGTCGCCCTTTAAATTTTACATTTTCTCTGACATCAAGTTTGCGATCTAAGAAATCAAAACTGGACAGTTGATTAATAAACGCTTCAACCACAGGGCTCCAATACTGTCTATCCATAGTACCCGTGCCAATATTCACTTCCGGATTTTCTGTTGGATCAGCAGGTTCCGCATGTGGCCCTTCGCGCCGGTAATTATAGGTGTGCAAATCATAGACAGCTATATTGCCGTATTTCTGCACCATCTCATCAAGCAAATTGCTCAATTGTTGATAAAAAAGATCATATTCTTGCAATGAATGTTTGATCATTGCTTCACCGGGTTCTGAGGTCCACAGATTAAGCCCCCATGCATCTTCCGGTGTCGTGTAAACTGCATGGTTTCGCGGGCGATTTAAATCTACCTCAAACCGTGATCGTTGCGGTAGAACATAATTGTCTGCAATGCAAATCCACGCGTCAGTAAAAGGATCTTCCTCTCTTAGGCGTTGTTGCTCATCCAGCGCAATAATGCTGTTAACTTCTGGCCGTAATCCATGACCGGAATGTATGGCAGTAATCAGAATGGGCTCTTTACCTTTATGAGTCACCAGTAGAGGTCGAGCAATTGTATTGTCGGTAGTCATAAGATAAATGTAGCACATCATGAAACGTTTGTGACGAGGATGTGAAAATATCTGTATGCTAATTCTCGGACAGGCTCCTACTCCGCTCGCAATGACCACGAGTACGTAAGTAACAGGCTTTCTGCACCGGGATTTTGGTTATCAATTCCAAAGTTAGTTAAATGATGTAGCGCCAAGCCAACGCTAGTACGATTATCAAACATATAGCTAAGCTCTCCACCTATTCGAAAAATAGTTGGTCCGCCGAGCTCTTTTCCGTCACCACTCTCGTGCGCACCTACTGCAAAATTGGGTGTTAACACTACATTATCACCGAAAAAAATGTCAAAACCAGCGCCAACATAACCATAGAACGAGTTCTCAGAAGTCGCCATCAGGCCAACAAAAGGTTTAGCATACCAACCTTGTAAAACAGTGCGAAATTCCAACCAAAAGGCAAACATCCTATCATCCGGGTCAAAAATTTCATAAACACCGGCTGCTGGTGTAAAGTAGATTGACTCAATGCTCAAACCTCTATCGGGAGCAACAGGCTCACCCATGCCCAGTGCAAACCATGAGAGTGAATGTGTTGAACCACAGATTACATTGTTGCGAACATCTGGGTAAAAACGGCTGGTAACATCCACCCACTGCGGGAGTAGCGCAGGATCGGCTGGATCGACGGCTTCCTGCCATTGCCAAATTTTAATCTCTGCCTCCCTACTGAGATCTGGAACGTCCGCATGTTCATAACGGAGACAGATGCTCACTTGAGCGTTCTCCGGATAGACTGACGTGGTATTTATATCAAAGAAAGATCCGAGAAATTCCGGTGCGGCTGCGTCAGGAAAAGGATTCACAGCGGTTACCGAAATATTGGTCAACCCTTTGACTGAGACATGACCAAATGTGAGTGAAACATCTGTATGTGGTTCGACACGCACATAATCGCCGGTATAGGTATCACCAAGGTTTAGCGGCCGCACAAGCCACATATATCCGCCATCTGGTGCATCTTTGTCAACAACATCGGTGATTCCACCTGACAATGTCGCATAGACAACCCATGCCTTATCGATGGGATCAGCAGCCCATTGCTTCGCCGTCCAGAAACGCAACTCAGAGTATGGCTGGCCAGGTAAGCTAAAGATGAACGGATTTGCGGGAGTGATGCCCCAACGCTCAAACAAATGACCCAACTCACTGCGCGAACAAGCGCGCATCCGGTCCGCCGCTCCGGAAAACAACTTGGTGTCGCTACAAGTCCCATCAGGTGCCTGCATTTTAGGCAGCCGCCAATCATTATACCCCGCATACTGAGAAGCAGCAGCTTGAATCTTGGCATCGTCCCATGACAGTTTTCCCCCGAAGACATTGGCATCACGCGCCCACATTAACCCGGTGCTGGTATCAGTAATGGTCCCATCTCCGTTGTCAATTAAACGATAAAGCGTTCGCATGGGCCAGACCGAGTGAAGAAAATGACTGTGATAGGGATACTGTTCTCCGGTTTGAAATTTGAAAATCCAGTGGAATTCCGCAGAAAACCTGTCTTCAGTCCAGTAGGGATCTATTTGTATATTGATGAATGGGTCTGCGTTAAGCACTGGTGAATAACAACTGGAATTACCACGTTCGTTGCCTAGGGCATTGTAATACAGATCGCCGAGGTCACTTGCAAAACAGCCGTATCGATAAGGCAATTCACATCCAATACGGCCATTGTCGCCACAAGGCCCACTGCCGTTATGATTGAGTGCAGACGGCAACCGCCAATCTTGATATCCCGCAAGGTCCAGGCAGTTGGCATAGCTTAGAGCGGATGAACGGTCCATCCGATTCCAGCCCGGATCACCACCATAGATTGGCCCCATGCAGACACTTGGCCAGTATGCTGCAATATTCGCGTCTCGCGTCCACATGATACCGGTTCGTGTATCAGTGACCGTCCCATCGCCGTTGTTCAGCAATTCAGCAGCCGGCCCAATGCTTTTCAATAACAGTGTTTGATTTGCGTTGTCGAATACTTTATTTGTGCCCGCCTCCGTACGTTCGATCTGTGCATGCATAATGGTACCGTCAATAGTGTCATCCGCACCAAAGAACTGGGCTATTTCCTGAGCCGCGTTATTCGCTAATGCCTGCGCGATATGATCAAGTGTAATATCAACTCGCCCCCCAGCGCCGGCTTGCAAAAGATTGCCACAATTCCAAGCGATAATTTCATTGGTGCTGCAATGATGCGCCGGTATCAATGGCGGGTCGGACACCACTTGGTTGCCAGGTATTAGTGTAAAACTGCCCGCAAAGGTTCGTCCGAACTTCGGATGCCAAATCGGATTATGATTATCATCATACAGGGCCATATTACTCGCAAGCTTACCAGGATTCCCACCGGTTCGACCGTACAGACGATGATAGGCGCCACCCTCCTCAAAGATATAAGACGAATCATCAATACCCCACACGTAATAGGAATCGACTCCGTCGACTTCAGTAATGAATTCGATATTAAAACTCTGGAAATCTTCCCGTAACAGTTCAACAAACTTAAACTTGACAAGGTCCCTCTCAGTGGGAGTCAAACGAAAGGCGCTGCCAGTGAAAGGCATTAGCCCAAGTGTAAAATGCTGAACTGTGATACTGGGGAAATTTGGATTACCATCAAAATTTAAATACACATAGGTAGTCTTGAGTGGGATTATTCGCTGTGTTGGGCCGCCACTCTCTTGTGCAGTGGCTGATGGAACTAAAACGGTCAATCCGCAGCAGCATACAAACAGGGCAATATATTTCCTAATCATGGTATATATCTCATTCTCAAACACCCGAATTAAACACAGGGAATAACAATCAATAAGTTCAGATCTAGTTTGCTCGCCTCACTATAAGAATAGTTCACTAAAGAGAGATTATAAAAATTCCTGAATTAAGTCGACTCAACATCCTACTATTTGAGCCAGTCCGCAGGACCGAATAGAAGACCGCGCTCAGCATGAACCGTAGCCGCGCTTAAGCCAAAAACCAATCCAATTACTATTGATATGATTTTAGTTTTCATGCTATCACCTCACTTTACGAGACGCTTTTAATGAACATGCGCTCATTCATCCCAAGGTAGTTGAGCCTCACATATTAAATCAACTGCTTTCACTATCCTTACCTACTAAAAGTATAGTCTGGTTTGGAGAATGCGACGAAAAAGGTAAGTGTATTTCACTCAAAATGAATTTAACCAACTGGGGTTTTCATAAAATAGAAAAACTGGATAGTTACTGGGTTCGTCTAAATCAGCGAAGCCACGCTGCTGACCCATCGTCAAGAGGATTGTTTTGTTTATGTCTGAGTCGTAATCGTTAATTAACCGCCGATAGGTTGCAACCGGCGAATGTGCCGCCTGCAACCTCATCCAAGAGAGCTCTTAGTTGTTAATGTTTCCCAGAACCCAATGCCGTAATACCAAGTTCCGGCCCCGGGGTAGTCGCGGAAATTGGAGGTAAGATTGGGTGCATAACTTTCGGCTGCTCACCGGTAAGTGTGTGCAAGAACGCAACTATTTTATCTGTCTCGTCATCAGTTAACGTGGTACCTAACTGAACCGAACCCATGATGCCAACGGCCTGATGAAGACTCCACACTTTCCCAGAATGGAAATAAGGCGGCGTCAAGGCAATATTGCGCAAAGTTGGAACTTTATAGACATATTCGTCGCTAACCGTCTTAGTCACTGCGTAACGCCCTTTATCATCTGGAGGCAAGATCTCTGCTCCTGGTCTTTCAACCACACCGAACGGTTGGTACATAGATCCACCAACGTTAATCCCGTTATGGCAGCCTGAGCAACCTTTTCCTGTGAACAAGCGCAGGCCTTCAGTCTCTTTCTCGTTTAAGGCTTTAGCGTTCCCATTCAAGTACTTGTCAAAGCGTGAACCAGGCGTTAAAAGTGTCGCTTCAAAATCTGCGATTGCCTTAGCCCCATTGTCGAAAGTCACTGGATCGCTTTGACCAGGGAACGCTTTTTTAAAATACTCTACATACAAAGGCATGCTTTTAAGAGTTTTCACCATTCTTTCTGGCGTATTATTCATTTCCACAGAAGCTTGTATAGGACCTTTGGCCTGCTCCTTTAAATCTGGTGCACGTCCGTCCCAAAATTGGGCGAGATTAAAAACGGAGTTAAGTACAGTCGGCGCATTCCGCGGACCTTTTTGCCAGCCGTGTCCAACGGAAGTCTCTTCAAGATCAACTCCGCCTAAGCCGACATTGTGACAGGTATTGCAGCTGACCAGCCAACTGGCTGACAAGCGTGGATCAAAGTAGAGCATTTTACCAAGCTCAATTAGTTCAGCAGATGCTTTGAGTTCTTTTGGTGGGGTTGTTGGAATGGGCTCAAATAACTGTTGCGCGGTTTTCATTAGATCGTCCGCCGCATAAGCACTCCCCACTATTAATAGTAGAAGTAACGTCCCAGTTTTTTTCATGTTTTTTTCTCCTTGCTTTTTATCCTATGCAATACCCATAATTTCAACCTGAAAAAAGTGCCTCAATACATAATAATTATAGATACAATTTTTCCTAGAAATATAATTCCTAGGAACGTCTCCTCCGTGGCAGAATTGCCTGCTTATGTTACCTCCTGACTATCAATAGAATGTATGAGTTGTAGTTTAATAATACACTGCAACCAGTAGATGTGACCCATGCTGTACAACGCTTTGCCAACCTGAAGTTAGTCTATAGTAATAAGTCTATTTGTGAACAGATTTCCTCGATTTTAATTGTTGAAACCTATTTAAAATATAGCTACTACGTTGCCCAAAATCAAGAAAACCGTAAAAGTATATTTCAGAATCTTTCAATCCAAGTAAGCTCAAGTTAGAAACAAACAACGTTAAACCTAGATTAATCAGTTGAACCACGATTTCTAGCACAAGCTCTTGATGCACCTAGCAAATTCAAAAATATGCTAATCACCAATAAGGTGACCACGCAATTCTTGAATTCACTATGCACTTCAATATCTTGCACTAAAAATTCGCGCCAACTGATTATTCTAGG
>CALZHW010000016.1 GCA_945787125.1 uncultured Ectothiorhodospiraceae bacterium | reverse complement strand
CTTAATAATAAAAGATATTATCAAGGAAAATTTCTCATTCGAACACGAAAAGCCGATGATAATATGAATGTATATTTAAAGTTTTGCCCTAATCTAGATGATTTATTCGTAGAAACTCCTTTCGGGCATTGTTTAAATTCCTTGGCCGTTATTTCTAGCGATGTTTTAACTGAAAAAGAAGCCGATAAGATAGAAGCTGATCCAGATAAAGTCGATTTAGTCATACGTTTTCGCGATGTCAATTCGATTTTGAGATTAATTGGTAGAGATGGAATTGATATTGTGGGTTTATTGCTAGAAAACATTGTGCAGTTGACCGGCAATGTGGGTCATTTGTTTAAGTTGGGTGCCATCGCTAAAGAAGTCGAATTAGAGTTGGGACTGGTTAAGGAACGTGCATGAAAGAACTTACCCATCTTACATCTCATCTTCAGCCCGTCTTGGCACGTTCTTCAATCAAAAAAACTCGAAATAGAATGACTATTCCTGCACTTTTGTGATTGAAGAACGTGCCAATACAGACTAAATATGAGCGTCAGATGTCCAATTTATTTCATGCACGTTCCTAAACAATAGTTATAAAATTGAGGGCTCAGTTTGGATCTTCAGGCACATGTTTTTGATATTAAGCGGGACTGCAGCGAAGATGGCCCTGGTATTCGTACAACTGTGTTTTTTAAAGGATGTCCGCTGTCTTGCGTCTGGTGTCAAAATCCGGAAGGCAAAAATGATGTATCAGTGGTTTCCTATAACGAAAGTTTGTGTAAACCAGCGCAATGTGATGTTGCTTGTGTTTCGGTCTGTGAAACGCATTGTTTAAGTTTTGTTGATAAGCTATATGTTGACTTTGAACAATGCGTCCGCTGTGACAAATGTTTTGCTGTTTGCCCAACGCATGCTCTTGAGCCCGTAGGTTATGGAATTTCACTGGATGAGTTATTGTATCGAGTGATGATTGATGAGGCCTTTTTCCGTTCAAGTGGCGGTGGTGTGACACTTTCTGGTGGGGAAGCCACACAACAGATGGAATTTTCTGGTAAGTTTCTGCAGGCGCTCAAGCAACGCAGTGTGCACACGGCATTGGAGACTAGTGGTTTTTTCAATTTCCGAAAATTTACTGATTTAATGCTTCCGTATCTTGATCTGATTTATTTCGACTTAAAGCTGATGGGTGAGAAAGCCAGTCACCAATATACCGGGCAATCCAACCGGCTAATTCTAGAGAATTTTGAGAAGCTCGTGCAAGATAATTCTATTAACGTGATTCCGAGAATTCCTTTGATTCCAGGGATCACAGCCACTGAAAAGAATCTAAAGGCAATCGCTATTTTTTTGAAGCGGCACGGCATTGATAAGGCTGTGTTGTTGCCTTATAACCCATTGTGGACGGATAAATTAAAATATTTAGGGCTGAAATCTAGCTACGAACGTCACAACTTTATGTCAGCAGCAGAGCTAGAGCATAGTATTCAATATTTCAAATCATTCCTGTAATGTAAGGAGGAATTGTCATGCAAATCGATTTTCATCATGCCACTACTTATGTGATAGCGCGTTGTGCTGGGTTTGAGCAGCCTGATGCAGAAATAATAGCTTATTGCTCGCAGTATGTAGATGACGCAACAAGTAAAGGCCCTATATTTTTTGAGAATAGGGCGGTTTTTAACCGGATTAGCTCCGCGCATAAAATGCTTGATAAGCGGAATACGATTGAATTGGCTAACCATCAAGTCTGGTTGGCATTTCATTTTTTACCGGGCAATGGTGGTTATGAGGCAGGGCAGGATCCTTCAGGTTCGTTTATCAATAAAATTGTGTGCAGGCGAAATAGTCATGTTGCCAGAGATATGGTACGACAGGCGATTGTCGAGCAAGATAAGTTATATCATTTATATCGTTTGGGTGTGGTGATGCATATATTTGCTGATACTTGGGCTCACCAAGGTTTTGCTGGGGTATTGCATGAAATAAATGAGGTGGAAGATGCGGAAGAGATTGGCGATACAAATGTGTTTAATGGTAAGTTGAAGCAGTTTCTTTTTGATATTTTAGATGATGCAATTCCACCCTTGGGTCATGGGCGAGCAAATATTTTCCCAGATATGCCTTTTTTGTCTTGGACCTACCGTAATGGCCTTGGCGATGTTATTGAAAGGGATAATCCTAACGACTTTTGTGAAGCGGCAAATGAAATGTGTAAAGCAATGCAACGATACCGCTTAAAGGATCCTGATGCTAATGTGAATGGGTTGAACGAGATTGTGTATTCAAAACTGCATAATATGTTTATTAGTATCAAAGATAAAGAGGGTGATAAGCGCCATAAAAAGTGGCTTCATGCCATTCGGGAAAATGAATTTGGCTTTGGTAACGAAACAATAAGTTATGCTGCACGCGGTAGACATTCCTGGAAAGAACAGTCTTTGGGAAGCAGTCATGATTTACCTGTTCATAAGTATAAAAAAGAATTTTTAAAGAGTGATTGGAAACTATTTCACGATGCCATTCAAGCACATCGATTTCATATTATACATGATGTCTTACCAAAATATGGCATTTGCGCAGCATAGTATCAAAAACATACTTTTACGGTATGTGCTTTAAATTAAGATGTATTATCCTAGAATCCGCAGTTGAGCAGCCTGTAGTGTGCGTCATTTTGTGCTGAATTGCGTAATGAAATATTTCCCAAATGGTTGTTCCCTTTGGGAAATATTTCATATAGCAAGGCAGTGCAAAGGGGCGTGCAATACAGGTTGCAGTGACTCAGCCAAAGGGTGAACTGCAGTGCAGTTGATATATTTAATAAATTCATGATGTTATATTAACCTGTAAACGTTCAACTGCGGAATCTAGGATTATTGGACCACTAAAAATTAAAGATGTTTAATAATATCTCCAAGCATTGTTTCAGGGCATTATTTTTACTTTATTCAATAATTTTCAGCTCACCGGTTTATTCAGCTAGTTTGCCATTATGGGAGTTAGGGTTAGGAGTGGGTTATGTCAATTCAGCGATTTATCGTGGTGCGACTAAACGTGCTAATTTTTTGGTTCCTTACCCTTATTTTATCTATCGTGGAAGCCGACTCAAAGTTGATGAAGAGGGTGTGCGAAGCAAAATTGCTGAGACTCCGCGATTAAAATTGGATTTCAGTATTGCCGGTCAGGTTCCTGTGGTATCAAATAAAAACGGTCCACGAGCCGGTATGCCACGTTTGGAACCAATAGGTGAAATAGGACCTTCTCTGGAGTATAACTTATGGCAGGCAAGCGGGAGCCCTGTTTTTGTTTGGTTAAGATTACCTTGGCGGTTTGTCTATTCCTTTGGGGACCCACTTGTAAAATACCGTGGTTGGAGCTTTTCACCCTATATAGATCTAGTAAAATATTTCCCTGAAAAAAATAATTTGCGTTTGTCTTGGGCTATCGGCCCGATATTTTCTAATAGCCAGTATCATGATTTTTTTTATAAAGTCAGTCAAGAATATACTACGCCATTGCGTGAGCAATACGGTGCAAATTCTGGCTACAGTGGCAGTCGAATGACGTTAACGGCAACAGCCAGATTTAAAGATTATTGGGTTGGCGCTATGCTGCGTTACGATGATATATCTGCAGCTGAATTCGAAAAAAGCCCGTTAGTTACCAGTAAAAATTATCTAATTTTTGGTGTTACTGTAGCATGGATATTTAGTAAATCAGATACACGTGTTGTTGATTGATGATTGTCTACATAGTGATGTTGTAACTCATAATCGGCGTTTAAACGATTGCTCGTAATCAGCGCTCGTAGTGGCAAGGCCTTATAGAGAGTGTTGGCAGCATGGATGCTGCCGTCAAGCCTACAGGGACGTATTTACGGCGTCTCTCGGTAAGGCCTTGCCACTACGGGTGCTGGAAGGCGGCACTTTTGCAATTTTGAACTTCGATTGTGAGTTATAACTTATAGTAAAAAAAACGGCACTGATGTGCCGTTTTTTTTTACTCAATATTGACTTGCGGATTTATAGATTAGACATGAACTTCTCGATTTTAGCGTCAGCTTTGATGGATTCCAGCAGAATGGTAAATGAATCCGATCCGCTGGCATTCGCAATGCCATTAGCAATCGATTTTTTGTCTTCTTCGGTGATATTGGCAATATCACCATCTTTTATCCCACTGAAAGCCAGTAAGCTGTAGTCGCCGTTGTTGAGTGGAATACCCTGGGTTTTGGTTATATTGTCATTATTGCGGGGCATGGAGAATAACGCTTGGGTGATTTCACTGGCTATGTCACTATTGTTTCGTCCGACCCACTGCTTTTCATTCCAGCTTAGTCCTTTTTCAGCGGCAAGCTCGGTAACTGATTCACCGTTGTTAATCTTGTCTTCAAACAGTTTGGCTTCAGCTTTCGCTAAACCCAGTGCTTTATCGTTTTCCAATTGTGTTTTTATTTGACCTTTTACTTGCTCTAGTGGGCGAGGTTCTGCCAGTTTGTGTTCTTCAACACGAACGACCACCATTTCATTATTATTTGTCTCAATAGCCGCGCTGTTCTGATTTTCCTTAATGACTTCGTCACTGAAGGCTGCTTCGATAACTTTACGGTTACCGAATATGCCCGCTCCGCCGCGTCGGCTGATGAGAGGGCTGGTTTTAATTTCCAGACCTAATTCTTCAGCAGCAACTTCCAGTGTCTCTGGATTTTCATAAGCAAGATTGGCAAGTCGTTCGGATTCATCGAAATACAGTTTATCCGCTTTTTCTCGGCGTACTTGTGCTTCGATTTCTGCTTTAACTTCAGAAAAAGCTTTGCCGGTACTCGGTTTAATTTCTTCCAGTTTGATGATGTGAAAACCAAATGATGAGCGCACAACCGGAGAAACTTCACCAGGCTCCATGGAGAATGTTGCGTCTTCAAAATTCTCATCCATCACACCGCGAGCAAAAAAGCCTAAGTCACCACCTTCAGTTTTAGAGCCAATATCGTCTGTGTTTTCTTGCGCGAGTGTAGCGAAATCTTCGCCAGCGGCAGCTTTAGCAGCGATGGCGTTAGCTTTTTCTTCGGCTTTAGTTTTGTCATCACCAAATTCAATCAGTATGTGTCTTGCGCGACGTTCTTCCGGTACAATAAATCGGTCTTTTTGTTCTTTATAAAAATCTTCGAGCTCGGTCTCATTAATTTCTACTTTAGGCATCAAGCTAATGGCTGACAGTTCTAGGTAACGCAGTTTGAGTTGCTCTTCGGTTTTATATTTATCTTTGTTAGCATCGTAATGGCTTAAAATTTCTTCCTCTGTGACGCTGACTTGATCTTTAAATTTTGACCGTGGAATGGTGAGGTAAGCTAGCTCTCTTTGCTGTTCGCGCAAGTGGTAAGTTAAGGCAATATCTTCCTGGGTAGCAAAGCTGGTATTGATAATGCCGTTAACAAACTGATCTGCTATCAGGCCGCGGCGAAAACGATATTCAAAACCGGAGATAGTTTGATTGCCTTGGTCTAGCTGTAGCTGGTAGCGTGCTTTGGAAAATGTGCCATCTTCCTGGAATGCACTGAAGGAATGAATCTGTTGTGCTAATTGATCATCTGATATAAATAGGCCGTCTTGCGTTGCTTTTTGAATAAGCAGGGCATTGTCAATGACGTTATCTAGTGCGGAGTTTTTTATCTGGTTATCGAAGATGTCCGGGTCAAAGTTTTCGCCGAACATTTGCCGCATTCTGTTTCGTTCGGCAGCGTAGGCAAATTGGTAGTCGCGAACTGTGACTTTTTCGCCGTTGACTAAGGCGGCTTGAAAAGCTTCTTCTGTATCGTCAAAGTAGGAGCTTAAGCCGAAGAGTCCCATGGCTAGGACGATGGCGCCAATGATTAACCATGCAAAAAAACCTTGTGCGTTATCACGAATGACCTGGAGCATATGTTCCCCTGAGTAGACGCAATTCCCTGCACGATACCTTCGCGCTTTTGTGAGAAGTGCGGACTGGTTAGTTAAACCTAGATTAATCAGTTGAGCCACGATTTCTAGCACACGCTCTTGATGCACCTAGCAAATTCAAAAATATGCTGATCACCAATAAGGTGACCACGTAATTCTTGAACTCACTATGCACTTCAATATCTTGCACTAAAAATTCGCGCCAACTGATTATTCTAGGTTGATAATGAAAAAGGGCAACTATAGTATCTATAAGTTGCCCTTTCAGTCTAGCATATTGGCGGAGCGGACGGGACTCGAACCCGCGACCCCCGGCGTGACAGGCCGGTATTCTAACCAACTGAACTACCGCTCCAGTGTAACTTTTTTTAACTATACCAAATGTTAAATTTGGTGGGTGCTGCAGGGCTCGAACCTGCGACATCCGCCTTGTAAGGGCGACGCTCTCCCAGCTGAGCTAAGCACCCGACTTTCTAAAGGCCGCTAGTTTACGGCATCTTTTAACGCTTTTCCAGCTTTAAATCCTGGAACTTTTGCAGCGGCAATTTGAATTGGCTCTCCCGTCTTGGGATTACGGCCAGTTCTTGCTGCACGATCTTTTACAGCAAAAGTACCAAAGCCAACGAGAGACACTTGGTCCCCGTCTTTAAGTGCGTTGGTGACAGTATCCAGTACAGCTTCTAAAGCACGCGATGCTGAGGCCTTTGGCAAGTCTGCAGAGTCGGCTATGGCATCAATGAGTTCGGCTTTGTTCACTGTGTATCTCCTTCAGGTTATCTGTCCAAATATTTAAATATTTCACGACTGAATTGCTGCGCTTAATTCGCCTCATCAATTCAGTGGGACGCATTTATACCAGCAGTCTTTGATCTTTGCAAGCAACAACTTACGCAATTTGCTAAAAGTAATTTTAACGCGCAGAGTTTGAACATTTTGTTGTGTTAGTCGTTTAAAAAATAGTGAATGTAAGCAAAAAAGTGTTACACATACTGATCTAAATTTTGTCAAATAAAAAAGGGGCGGTGTGTGCCCCCTTTTTATATATTGTCACATTTTTTTACACAACTTAGTGCCTAAGTGTTGTTCCCCTGGTTTTAGCCGGTTTGGTTTTTTCGTCTTTAACTATGGTGCTGCCTGCATTTTTTTTAGGTTCAGGTAAATGTTGCATAGCGATCTCTAATACCTCGTCAATCCACTTTACCGGCTTGATATCAATGGCATCGAGTACATTTTGTGGTATATCGGCTAAATCACGTCGGTTCTCTTCGGGAATCAGTACCGTGGTTATGCCGCCTCTCAGCGCCGCGAGTAGTTTTTCCTTCAGGCCACCTATGGGCAGGACTTCACCGCGCAAGGTAATCTCACCCGTCATGGCGACATCGGAACGGACGGGTATATTGGTGAGTACGGAGACTAATGCTGTGCACATGGCGACACCGGCACTGGGTCCATCTTTTGGAATGGCGCCTTCAGGCACGTGAATGTGAATATCCCTTTTTTCGTAAAAATCGTCATCGATATTTAATATATCAGCACGACCACGTACTACAGTGGTTGCTGCTTGTACTGATTCTTTCATTACGTCACCTAACTGACCGGTGACTGTCATTTTGCCCTTACCAGGAATTAAGGCGGCTTCTATAGTGAGCAGATCACCACCGACTTCTGTCCAGGCGAGTCCTGTTACCTGACCCACTTGATCGTGTTCTTCTGCGCGGCCAAAACGGAAGCGGCGAACACCGAGGTATTTCTCCAGGTTTTCCGAATCGACGTTGATGCTTGTAGTTTTGTCATTGACGAGTATTTCTTTGACGACTTTACGACAGGCTTTGGATATTTCACGATCGAGATTTCGCACGCCGGCTTCCCGCGTATAATAGCGAATGATGTCGCGTATAGCGTCTTCGTTGAATACGATCTCTTTCTCGTTCAGACCGTTATTCGTTATTTGTTTAGGCACTAAATAACGGCTGGCGATATTGACTTTCTCGTCCTCGGTGTAACCTGGAATCCGAATGACTTCCATGCGGTCAAGCAATGGAGCAGGGATATTCAAGCTGTTAGCTGTTGCAATAAACATGACTTCAGACAGGTCGTAATCTACTTCTAAGTAATGATCGTTAAATGTATTGTTTTGTTCAGGATCTAGCACTTCCAGCAGTGCGGCGGAAGGGTCACCGCGAAAATCCATTGACATTTTGTCCACTTCGTCGAGCAAAAACAAAGGATTGCGGACACCCACTTTTGACATGTTTTGCACCAGCTTACCTGGCATCGATCCTATGTAGGTTCGTCTATGGCCGCGTATTTCGGCTTCATCGCGCACGCCTCCTAGCGACATGCGGATAAACTTGCGGTTGGTTGCTCTGGCAATCGATCGACCTAACGAGGTTTTACCAACACCCGGCGGGCCAACCAGGCAGAGTACTGAGCCTTTGAGTTTTTTGACACGTTTTTGTACCGCAAGATATTCAAGAATGCGTTCCTTAACCTTGTCCAGCCCGTAATGATCGGCTTCCAATACTTCTTCCGCTGCTGTAAGGTCATGTTTGATTTTCGTGCGTTTTTTCCACGGCACAGAAACCATCCAGTCTATATAATTTCGTACGACGGTTGCTTCCGCAGACATGGGTGACATCATTTTCAGCTTGTTGAGTTCGGAGGCGGCTTTTTCCTTGGCTTCGGTGGACATGCCTGCGGCTTCAATTTTATTCGCCAGGTCTTCGATTTCGTTAGGTGCCTCATCCATATCACCCAGTTCTTTTTGAATCGCTTTCATTTGCTCATTCAAATAGTATTCACGCTGGCTTTTTTCCATTTGGCGTTTAACTCGGCCACGGATGCGTTTTTCAACTTCTAGTAAATCAATTTCTGATTCCATGATGCCCATTAATTGCTCAAAGCGTTCCCGAATATCTTCAATTTCGAGAATTTTTTGCTTTTCTTCAATTTTCAGTGACATGTGGGCGGCAATGGTATCTGCCAACCGGCCAGGTTCATCAATACCGGCCAGTGAGGTTAAAATTTCAGGCGGAATTTTTTTATTGAGTTTCACATATTGATCAAATTGTGACAGCACAGAGCGCATTAATACCTCGGTTTCACGCTCATCTAACTCTTCTTGTGGCAGGTTTTCAATCTGGGCCGAGAAGTATTCCCCGGTGTCAGAAAACTTGGAAACTTTTGCTCTCTGCAGGCCTTCTACCAGAACTTTTACGGTGCCATCGGGTAGTTTAAGCAATTGCAAGATGCTAGAGATGGTGCCGACCTGATAAATGTCATCGATTTCCGGGTCATCCTGGCTTGCGCTTTTTTGCGCTACCAATAATATTTGTTTGTCTTCTTCCATAGCGGCTTCCAGCGCTTTGATGGATTTGTCTCTTCCAACAAACAAAGGGATTACCATATGCGGATAAACGACAACATCGCGTAACGGCAAGACGGGTATTGACGCGCCATCAGCGGTGGTTATTTCGGTATTTGATTTGTTTTGATCCATAAATCTTTCCTGTTACATCGTAAGTTGGGAAGAAGCTTCCTGAGTGTATTGCTCTTATTCTTCTCTGGAATACGTTTTTTTATTTAATGTTGCAATATATCAGCCAGTCAGTTTGAGCTGGTGGTATGGGTATGCGATACGATTGCACAGTCAAAACCGTTATATCTTCATGATATTAACAATATTGGGTGTAAACAAGTTTTTTTCAAGGGCAGAATAGCGTAAACAAAAAAACACGCGAATTGCGTGTTTTTTTGTTTATGTAATGGTGAACTATCAGTCTGATGCGGCTCTGTCTTTGCTTTCGAAAATCAGCAAAGGATCAGTTTTGTTGTTGATGGTGTCATCATCTATGACGACTTTGCTGACATCATTCATGGAGGGTAGTTCATACATGATATCCAGCAGCGCTTCTTCGAGTATCGAACGTAAGCCACGTGCGCCCGTTTTGCGTTTCATCGCTTTTTTAGCGATGGCATGTAACGCTTCTTCACGAAATTCAAGCTCGGTGTTTTCGAGTTCAAACAGCTTGCTATATTGTTTCGTGACCGCGTTTTTCGGTTCAGTTAATACTCGAACCATGGCTGATTCATCTAACTCGTCAAGCGTTGCGATAACCGGTAAACGACCAATGAATTCAGGTATTAAGCCATATTTAACGAGATCATCGGGCTCAATATTGCGCAAGTGCTCGCCAGTTTTTTTGGTGTTAGATTTGCTTTTGACTTCAGCACTAAAACCAATTCCGCCTTTCTCCGTTCGTTCACGGATTATATTGTCCAATCCAGCGAATGCGCCGCCACAAATAAACAGAATATTTGCGGTGTTAACTTGCAAAAATTCCTGCTGAGGATGTTTTCGACCACCTTGTGGTGGCACGGAGGCGACGGTACCTTCAATCAATTTTAATAACGCTTGTTGTACGCCTTCTCCCGACACATCTCTGGTTATGGATGGGTTGTCAGATTTGCGTGAAATTTTGTCGATTTCGTCAATATAAACGATGCCTGTTTGGGCTTTGTCTACATCGTAATCACACTTTTGTAACAGCTTCTGAATGATGTTTTCAACATCTTCGCCAACATAGCCCGCTTCCGTTAAGGTTGTGGCGTCGGCGATAGTGAACGGCACATTCAGCAAACGTGCTAGCGTTTCAGCAAGCAGTGTTTTACCTGATCCGGTGGGGCCGAGTAATAATATGTTACTTTTCGATAACTCGACGTCATCTTTTTTCAGGCCCGCATCGAGGCGTTTGTAGTGATTGTAGACAGCAACGGCAAGTATTTTCTTCGCACGTTCTTGACCAATGACATATTCGTCCAGTACTTGATCGATTTCCTTCGGCGTCGGTAATTTGCTGCCGTGAACAGAAGGAGATTTGTCCTGGACTTCCTCGCGGATGATATCGTTACATAACTCAACGCATTCATCACAGACGAAAACTGAAGGTCCAGCGATCAGCTTTCGGACTTCGTGCTGACTTTTACCGCAGAATGAACAATACAGCAGTTTGTCGCCGTTACCATTCTTGTTTTCATCGCTCATGTATGCACCTCTTTACATTTTCGCAGTGTTGCCCAGCGCATGTATCGTCGCAGGCAGGCAATTGTATGACAATATTTTTCACGTTTTGTGCCAAATGTCACATCAATATCATATTGTGTTAGCAGAGTCTAGCTTACATTTCTCACCAAGGTGGCAATATTGCCGCGCTGTGGTGAGAAATGTACGCCAAATATAGCCTAGTTTATTTAAACCTAGATTAAGCAGTTGAACCATGATTTCTAGCGCAAGCTCTTGAAGCACCTAGTAAATCCAAGAGTCTGCTAATCACCAATAAGGCGACCACGCGATTCTTGAATTCGCTATGTACTCCAATATCTTACACTATAAATTCGCGCCAACTGATTATTCTAGGTTAAATGATACTTACTGCTTCACCGCGTTTTTTCAATACGGAATCAATTAGACCATACTTTGCGGCGGCATCTCCATCCATAAAGAAATCTCGATCGGTATCTTGTTTTATAGTGTCCATTTTTTGGCCGGTATGATGAGCCATAATCGAATTAAGCGTTTCTCGAGTTTTCAAAATTTCATTGGTATGAATTTCTAGGTCGGTCGCTTGGCCTTGAAAACCAGCCAGTGGTTGATGAATCATCATGCGGGAATTAGCCAAGCTGTGTCGTTTGCCTGGTGCGCCACCGCAGAGCAAAAATGCACCCATACTGGCTGCCTGACCGATGCAAAGTGTGCTCACATCAGGTTTGATGAATTGCATGGTGTCGTAAATTGAGAGTCCTGCGCTGACCGATCCGCCGGGCGAGTTAATATAGAGATGAATATCTTTGTCAGGGTTTTCAGATTCAAGAAATAACAATTGTGCCACAATTAAATTTGCCATGTGGTCTTCAACCTGTCCTACCATGAAAATAACGCGTTCTTTCAATAACCTGGAGTAAATATCAAAGGCACGTTCACCACGGCCGGTTTGTTCAACCACCATAGGGACCAGGTTCATTTGAGTATCCAAAGCGCTATTTTTAACTATATCGGTCATCTACAATTCCTTTAGTTGCGATTAACGTCACTCATAATCTCTTTAAAAGAGATTACTTTGTCAGTGACTTGTGCTTGCTCCAAGACCCAGTCAACGATTTGATTCTCCAGCACCATTGATTCGATTTCAGCGAGTCGGCTTTTATCCTGATAATACCAGTTAATCACCTGTTGCGGATCATCATAGGAGGTCGCGATTTTTTCAACTTCCGCTTTAACGGCGGCGACTTCTGCTTTAAGGTTATTTTCCTCAACCAGTTTAGAGAGAATTAACCCCAGGGCAACCCGACGTTTACCTTCCTCTTCAAATTGATCACCTTGAAAGGCCTGCATATTTTTGGGAAGTTGATTTCCTGACGCTTGAAGCTGTTCGTTCATTTGTTTTGCAATTCTTGCGCCTTCTGCATTGATCATGCTTTTTGGGATGTCAAAGGTATTGGCAAGTAGGAGTTTATCCATTATTTGATCTTTGACTTTTTTGCTCAGTACTCGATCCAGCTCACGCCGCATGTTGTTCTTCAGTTCCTCGCGAAATGCGTCTATTCCACCTTCTTCGACACCAAACTTTTCAATGAATTCGTTATCAACTTCAGGCAGTTTTTGCTGTTCGACACTATTAATAGTCACGCAAAAGCTTGCCTCTTTACCTGCAACGTCTTTACTGTGATAGTCTTCGGGAAATGTTAGATCCAGAGTAACGGTTTCGCCGGCTGATTTTCCTATCAGGCCGTCTTCAAAACCGCTTATCATGCGGCCTGACCCCAGTACAAGGGGCATGTCCTGGCCTTCGCCGCCTTTAAAAACTTCGCCGTTTATACTGCCTTTGAAATCACATTTTATTTGGTCTTCGATTTGCGCAGGGCGATCGACTGTTTCCCAACTGGCATGCTGCGCACGCAATTTTTCGGTCAAGTCGTCGATATCATCGTTTGCAATTTCGGTAACTGGTTTTTCAATTATCAGAGTTTCGACACCGGTTACTTCAAATTCGGGATAAACTTCGAAAGTGGCGGTAAATGTTAAGCCGTTGTCTGCTGTTTTAGCTTGGGATTCAATGGTCGGCCGGCCTGCAGGTTTGAGTTCTTTTTCGCTCACTGCGTCATAAAAACTGCGGTTGATGACTTCGTTAGTCACCTCTTGTATGACTTGTTTTCCAAAACGCTTTTCAACCACTGACATGGGGACTTTGCCGGGGCGAAAGCCTTGCATTTTCATGTCAGGCTGCATCGCTCGAAGGCGTTTTTTGACTTCTGGCTGAATGTTGTCTGCAGGAACCTCTATTGTTATACGTTTTTCGAGGCCTTCGGTGGCTTCCACAGATACTTGCATTTTAAACCTCTTGAGATTTGTTTGAATTTATTAATTAGATTCCAGTGTTCAGGAGCCCGTCTAAGAATGGGAGCCGTTTTGAGGGGAAACCGGTCTGTGCAGATTTATTGATCGATTGCAACTGAGCCGCAGCTATTTCTTGAAAAGGATCGATAAGTTTGTGCAAAACGGGTTTTCCGCAATAGGTTTTCCATTCTCGAACAAGCTTCAGGGCATTTCCACTTTATTGTTTAAATCAGGGAAAGTAGTCTCAGCACTGGAAGAGAAATGGTACGAAAGGAGAGACTCGAACTCTCACGGGTTGCCCCACTGGAACCTAAATCCAGCGCGTCTACCAATTCCGCCACTTTCGCATAGATCATTTTTTTTGGTACCCAACAATAGCGGGTTAAATTAACGTCCAAGGTCTGTAAGACTGGGCTGTTATGCTATCTTAATTGAGCAGTTATTCTACAAGCAGTTGGTGAATTTTAGCTTTGCGCTATCCTCTCATCGGACTGTGTGTTGAATTATGGCCGCAAGCTTAACGATTGTTTTTGCAAAGATCAAGCGCAAACTATCAAATCATTTTTTCAGCAGCTGCTGGCTTGTTGATTCTGAGATAAAAAATGGCGATTAAACAAGATAAACCACTGATAATGGAAGCAATAACAAATGTCCATTGTGAGCCCAGAGTGTCCCAGGTCAGGCCACTATAGATTGCGCCCACGGCACCGCCAGCACCGAAACTCAGGCTGGAATAGAGCGCCTGCCCACGGCCTTGCACGTTAGGTGGGAAGTATTTATATATTAAGTGGATCGATGATGCATGAAACAACCCAAAACTGGCGGCGTGCATGAGTTGGGCGACTAACAAGATGGCAAAGGAATCGATAAAATGTGCGATCAATAACCAGCGCACAGTGGCAAAGGCCAGACTGCAGGTCAGTAGTACTTCAGCGCGCCATTGTTTGAGCAATTTATGCATGATTAAAAACACAACAACTTCAGCTAAGACCCCCAACGCCCAAAACTGGCCGATAATCGTACGGCTATATCCATTACTTTCAAGGTAAATGGAATAAAAAGCGTAATAAGGGCCATGGCTGGCTTGCAGCAAAAATACCAAAATGAAAAACAAAATAACGACCGGCTGTTTGATGATACTGATAAAGCGCGCAGGTTGGTTTTCATGTTTTACCGGCGCGGCTTCTGGGGTGATCCAGCTAAATAACCAGATGCCCAGCAATAGAGAACATAAAATATAGGGCAGAGCGTTAATGTCATAATGTTCAAATAGTGAGCCCAGCAAAGCCACAAGCAGCACAAAACCTAAAGAGCCCCAAAGGCGGATACTGCTATAGCGTTGGGTATTTTTCCCGAGGTGGGATAGCGTAACTGTTTCAAATTGCGGTAAGTTGGCATTCCAGAAAAAGCTGAATACGATCATCACCATGATCATCCAGTAAAAATCTGTAGAGACAAATACCGCGGAAAATGCCAGTAAACTCGCAAATGACGCAAAGCGAATAATGCCCATGCGTTTACCACTTTTATCCGCTAACCAGCCCCAAATGTTGGGCGCAACAATTTTTGTGCCCATTAAAATGGCAAAAATTATCGCGATTTGCTGGGTGGTATAGTCGTGGCTTTGCAGATAAAGCCCCCAATAGGGCAATAGTGCGCCGATGCTCGCGAAATAAAAAAAATAAAAGCCGGATAACTGCCCGTATAGTCGTGGTGAAACTTCACTCATTCACTGAGTTTGGCGTTGCGGGTATAATAGGTGTAACACTACTTGGATTGGGATTTTGTCCACGTTGGCGTAAAAGGTGATCCATAATTACAATGGCCAACATGGCTTCGGCGATGGGTGTGGCGCGAATGCCCACGCAAGGGTCATGTCGTCCTTTGGTAATGACTTCGATGGGTTTGCCATATTTATCAATACTGGCGACAGGCAGACGTAAACTGGAAGTGGGCTTTAAGGCCATGCTGACAAGAATGTCCTGACCACTGGATATACCGCCGAGTGTGCCACCGGCGTGGTTTGACAAAAATCCTTGCGGGGTGATTTCATCGCGATGCTCAGTGCCTTTTTGCTCGACACAGGCAAAGCCTGCGCCGATTTCCACGGCTTTGACCGCGTTGATGCTCATCATGGCGTGGGCAATGTCGGCATCTAGTCGATCAAAAATGGGTTCGCCAAGGCCTAGTGGAATGTTGCTGGCAACGACGTTGATGCGTGCCCCGATGGAATTGCCTTCTTTACGTAAAGCATCCATGTAGTCTTCCAATTGCGCCACTTGTGCATTGTTTGGGAAAAAGAAAGGATTGCTTTCGACGTCTTCCCAATGAAAGTTTTCGTGTTTTATGGGGCCCAGTTGCGCCATGTAACCGCGAATTTCAATCTGATAGTTGTCTTTCAGGTATTTTTTTGCGATGGCGCCGGCAGCGACTCGAATGGCTGTTTCGCGCGCGGAAGAGCGGCCACCGCCGCGGTAATCACGCATGCCGTATTTTTGCTGGTAAGTATAATCAGCGTGGCCGGGGCGAAAAGTATCTTTGATTTCCGAGTAGTCTTTTGAGCGTTGATCCGTGTTTTCTATCAGCAAACCGATCGGCGTGCCGGTGGTTTTGCCCTCAAAAACACCGGAGAGTAATTTTACTTCATCGGCTTCACGGCGCTGTGTGGTGTGGCGGGATTTCCCCGGTTTACGGCGATCCAGATCTTGCTGCAGGTCTTCTGCGCTAAGCTCAAGACCTGGCGGACAGCCATCAATTATGCCACCCAAGGCTAAGCCGTGGCTCTCGCCAAATGTGGTTACTGTGAAGAGTTTTCCGAAGGTATTACCTGACATATAGTGTATTTCTCTCGCCTGAAGAATTAATCTCGCTATTCTAGCAAATTGCGGAGTGGGCTAAAACTGGCAACTTGGGGTCACAATTAGACTTTTTCAATTTAGTGCATTAACCAAAGTATTTTTCCAACTGTTCTTTAGTCAGCATGAAAACGCCGTCTCCGCCATTTTCAAACTCTAACCAATAAAAGGGGACTTCGGGGTAGGTATTGATAATTGCTTGATAACTCGCGCCGACTTCTGCGATTAACGTTCCATCCTGATTTAAGTAACTGGCGGCCTGACGTAGGATTTTAGTAATGTGCTCAAGGCCGTCTGTGCCGGATGTTAGTCCCAACTTAGGTTCATGTCGATATTCCTTGGGTAACGCAGCCATTTCTGCCGCATCGACATAGGGTGGATTGCTGAGTATCAAGTC
The DNA here is from genome assembly GCA_945787125.1 of uncultured Ectothiorhodospiraceae bacterium. GTDB lineage: Bacteria > Pseudomonadota > Gammaproteobacteria > S012-40 > S012-40 > CALZHW01. The sequence goes on along the minus strand of CALZHW010000016.1, from coordinate 22,783 downwards.
ATAGGAACGGCCCTTGAGCGCGTTAAATAAATCGGATTGGATAGGTGTAACCTGGTTCTGCAGGTGATGCTTTTGGATATTAATCTCAGCAACATCTAATGCATCTTTTGAAATATCCACGGCATCTACCATTGCATCTGGTAGCGCATGGGCGGTAGCAATGGCGATGCATCCGCTGCCGGTGCATAAGTCTAGTACACTATTAATATCATCTGCCGTGAGCCAGGGCTCGAAGTGATTGCTAATTAGCTCAGCCAGGGGTGAGCGTGGCACCAAAACCCGCGCATCAACATAAAATTCGTGACCGGCAAACCATGCTTCATGGGTCAAATAGGGCACAGGAAGCCGCTCATTCACCCTTCGCTCGATTAAATCTAAAATATATAACTTTTCTTGCTCGATGAGAGCGGCATCCATAAAATGTCCGGGTAGATCATGTGGCAGTCTAAGTGCAAATAGTGCTATTGCGCTGGCTTCATCGAGTGCGTTGTCGGTTCCATGGCCGAAATAGATATCGGCTTTGTTAAAGCGAGTGACACCGTAACGGATTACGTCACGCAATGTGAATAACTGGTTGATAATTGTGTCTGGATTGTTCAAAGCGCACTCCGCTGTCTGATTGTTTTCTCAATAATACCCGATTACACTGAGTCATGTAGCCACACAGTGCCATAATTTTATCTCGTAGTGATTTAAATTGGTCATTTGCGCATTAAGTAAGCAGATCATGTTTTTATTCAACCTATTGTTTTTATTCTAATATATTTCCAACTTCGTTGTCTGGTCTTCATTTTGCGTAGTGTTTTTGCGAAACACAGCAGCCATACGAAATTTTCCTCAATGCGATAAGGGATGCTGTCGATATAAATTGACGTTAGGAACGTGTCATACACGTTGCTCAGACCAACAATAGGATTCATTAAGAGTTCAAATCCAATAAATTGAAATGGATCGATAATAAAATATGGAAAATATAGGTCGGTATGAGGGGCTGCAGGAAATTGGTTATGGTGGCATGGCTACTGTCTACAAAGCACATGACCCTCAGATATCAAGAACATTAGCGATTAAGGTGCTTCGTGCGGAACGTTGCCGTGATGAAGAATATCGCCGCCGTTTTATCCGTGAAGCGAAGGCGGTTGGAACGTTGTCACATCCTAATATCGTCACTGTCTACGATATTGGTCAAGTCGATAATACACCTTATATTGCGATGGAATTGCTGGAAGGCGAGTCTCTTGATCAACTGATGAAGTCTGATTATGTGCCTTCTTGTGCAGAAATACTGGATTGGTTTATTCAGCTTGCTGATGCATTGGAGTATGCGCATCAGCGAGGCATTATTCATCGCGATATAAAGCCCAGTAATATTGTTCTTTCAAAAGATAACAAGAAATTGAAGATAACCGATTTTGGTATTGCACATTTTGATGAAGCGGATGTAACGCAGCACACTCAGCTTGGTGAAGTGCTGGGTACGCCGCAGTATATGTCGCCAGAGCAAGTGTTGGGTAAACAAGCCGATGCTCGGTCAGATTTATTTTCTCTGGGTGTTATCATGTATCAGTTATTGACCGGGCAAAAACCATTTCAAGCGGATACATTGGCAACATTATTGTTTCAAATAGCCACAGAGAATCCTGAACCGATAGGGCAAGTTATGCCGGCCCTACCTGCGAGCCTCAAGCAGGTGGTGGATAAACTATTAAAAAAGAAACCGGAAAAACGTATTCAATCCGGTGCTGAGTTAAAAAGTACATTAATAAAAATCGTCATCGAATTAAAACATTCGAAACGTCAAGACCGGTCAGGTCTGCAAATGTCTCTAGTGAAAAAATGGTTAGTAGTCAGTGTGTGCAGTTTACTATTCTTATTTGTGCTTGGTGGCGTTTATTTGCATTCACAACAAGAAAAACTACTGACGGAACAATTGTCGAATCAGGGTATAGCGATGAGCCAGTTTATTGCATTTGAAAATGCCGAAGCGGTACTCAGTGAAGATTGGACGTCAATTGAATTATTTGTTCAGCAACTTAGTGAGCAAGATTCTTTTCGTCGGCTGGAAATCGTTGATCACTCGAACACTGTCAGAGGTAGTACGGATGTAAGTAGAATTAATGCACAGTTCGTTGCCTTGGCAGATGCTTCTGAGAATACCCTGCCTGATGCGAAATACACTGTGCTTCAAACTGAAAGTGGTTTGGAATACCAATATGAGGCTGACATTTATTTTCAAACAACAAGGATAGGTAATGTCTTGCTTAGCCTGGATGCAAGTCATGTGAGTCAATCTGCGAATAAACTCCTGCTCAATTACGCCGTCATTTCCAGCGCTGTGGTTTTATTGAGTAGTGTATTTATGATTTTGCTTAGTCAGCCTTTTTCCAATGTGTTACGCACAGTCAAAAAAGCGATAAACGAAATTACTGAAGGCAATAACGCACATCGAATTGCAAGTCCGCGTACCGATGAATTTGGTCAGTTGTACAATGAAATAGACAACATGGCTGCAGGTCTCCAAAGTCGAGACGAACCTGGTTCTGCGAATGAAACACGTTAAGTTACTTGTTTTCGCGATGGGTATTGTTGGTTTGATTGGCTGCGCTACATCAGCCAAGCCAAAATTGAGTACTTTCGAAAATATGGGTAAAAATAGTGTCGCTAACATGGCGGGCAGTCAAAAAACCTTTGCTCAAGATGAAAACTTCGTTGTTTTGATTACAAAGCCGTCAGATAGTCTGGAAAGTCTGGCCGAAAAATATTTAGGTGATGCAGACCTGGCATGGATAATTGCGGATTTTAATGACATTTCGACAGTTGTTGCTAAACGTGAAATTGTTATTCCACTGACGCCGCATAATTCCACCGGAATTTATCCTGATGGTTATCAAATGATTCCAATATTGTGCTATCACCGCTTTGGTGACGGACAGGATAAAATGACCATTAGTGCCGAGAAATTTCGTCAGCAGATGCAGTATTTGAAAGACAATAACTACCAGGTTATTGCCATGAAAGATGTCTACGAATTTGTGCAGGCGATGGGTGGATTACCGAAAAAATCAGTGGTTATAACGGTTGATGACGGTTATCGTTCAACGCATGATATTGCGTTTCCGATATTGCAAGAGTTTAATTTTCATGCGACTGTTTTTTTATATACTGATTTTTTGGGCGCCAGAGATGCATTAAGTTGGCAGCAAGCAATGAAAATGCAGCAATCGGGTTTAGTTGATTTTCAGCCGCATTCAAAAACGCACCCCAATATGAGCTTACCGAATTTTGGTGAATCAGGCACTGATTATGAACAGCGAATAGAGCAAGAAATTAACAATCCATCGAAAAAAATCACCAAGTTTGTTAAAAACCCATTGCATACCTTTGCATATCCTTATGGTGATACTAATGAAATGATTATCAGTAGTTTAAAGGAAAAAGATTACAAACTGGGTGTCACTGTTCAAGCAGGTAGCAATGCGGCTTTTGCTCATCCATACATGTTGCGTCGTTCTATGATATTTGGCGATGGTGAAATGCATGACTTTGAAAAATCAATAATCACATATAAAACGGTTGATCTAAAGTGAAGTCTGCTGTCCCTAGAGCATTTGTTGTTTTGTTGGTGTTAATTATGTCGGCTTGTGCGCAACAAAAAATAAAGCGTAAAGTTGCGGTAACTCAAGCGGCTATTCCTACAGAAACGATTAACATCGACTATCGAGAAACGCTGGCTAAAACGTTTTTCAATCAACAGGATTTTTATGCAGCGCTCACACAATGGAAAATCCTGCGTACGATCAATCCCAATAATACTGAATATGCAAATCGTATTAGTGTTCTGAATGTTTTGATGACACGCCGGGTAGAACTGTATCTTCGCCAAAGCAAGGTGGATTTGCGCAATGGCAATCTTAAAAAGGCGGAGAACAAGCTATTAAAATTACTCGCTATTGATCCTAATAATCCAGTGGCGTTAAAAATGATGCGACGCATAGAGTCTGATAATGTGCAGGCGATACAAATCGCTAAAACCAATAAATTACTGAGTAAACAACACAAAAAATATGCAGTTAAGCAAGATAAAGACACGCCGATCGCGCCGCAAATACCTGTTGAACCAGCATTGAATAATGTTAGTGTAACCCTTGAAGAGCAAACACAAGAAAGCATCTATTTGGCAGCGGGTAAAGAGTTTTACCATAAAGCAGATTGGGGCGGTGCAATCAGAGAGATTAATAAGTATTTGTCCAGTAATGATTCAACGCCAGATATTGAAAAAATCCTCAAAAAATCGCACATTGAAATGAGTCGAAAATTTGAGGTGCGCGGTCATTGGGACCCAGCAATTCAACATCTGGATGACGCATTAGTCAATGCCAAGGATGGTCAAGATACTGCTGAGTTAAAGCAGAAAAGAATGGCGTTAGCAGCAAAAGCGGCTGAAAATTATTATATTGAAGGGGTGAAAGTCTATCGCGATGATGTTGAGCGCGCGATTTTATTTTGGCAACAAGCCCTCAATCATAATCCCCGCCACCTTAACGCTAAAAATCGCTTGAAAAAAGCCGAAGTGATCCAGCAAAATCTCGAAGCAATCCGGCATGATCCTGCAGACTCCTAACCCGGATATTTCATGAATTATCCGGGCTAAGTTTGTTGGGTACGCAGAGCTTAGTCCAAACCTACAATCTTCTGTTCTAACGCATTGTTCGTCGATAACTGCTCCTGCGTTATTCTCGGCAATTGCTCCTGCATTGCTCTCGACAATTGCTCCTGCATTGTTCTACCTTCGCCCATCCATGGGCTCGTACCTTCATCCATCCATGAATTCGTACCTTCGCCCATCCGTGGATTCGTACATTTTCCCATAATCATATTTGTGTACTTTTTCGGTTGAAATTGTCTTATCGTTACTTCTTTAGATTTCAACCAGAGGCGAAATTTAGTGCAGAAAACATTTAAGTCAGCTAATTAATTGTCGTTAACATTTACAGGTTTGTAACTAAGTTTAGGCGTACACGATTTGACAAGCATCAATATGTTTTTTGAACGAATATTAAATAATATCAGCTGGCGTAATAAAATTCTGTTTCTTACTCTTTCTTTTAGTATTTGCCTAGTATTACTCAGTATCGGCTCCGGCTACACAATATTTAACCAATTAAGTGTTCTTGGGAAAGAAGTTGAAAAGTCGGGTGTAAAAATAGCGATTGCCAACCAAGTGAGTCAAGCTAATTTATCCATGTTACGTGATCAGGCCATGTTGATATTGGCACAAGATAAAAAAGCCACACGTATGGGCGCCATTCAAGCAATAAAAGCATCAGCAGATTTAGATGAAATTCTCCACAACCTTAAACAAGTGTTGCCTGGGAATAATTTAGTAAACCGACTTGGTGAATTGCGGGAAAATATCAAACCCATGCAATTGGAGATTATCAAAGCAGCACGCAAAAATGATGATGCAGTAGCGACACAGAAAGCCACTGAAATTGAACAAATCACTATGGAAATTGAGGAATTAATTTTTGCCATTACTAATGAACAGCAGATGGCATTGAACGATAGTTTGGCTGCGCATCAAAATAGCACTAAGCAAAGAATTACCGTACTTGGTTTTTTTATTATTGCTCTGATTGTGCTTGCAATCATTCTTAGTTTATACGCGGCACGGATTATCACCCGACCTATGAGAATGCTGGAAAAATCCATGGAATCTATTTCTAAGGGTGACTTACGCGTAGAAATCCCCGAAAACTATGGTACTGATGAAGTTGGGCGCATGGTAAAAACAACTTGCCGAACCGTCCATAATTTGCAAGACATTATTGGTAAGATATCTAACGGTTCCAAATCACTGACTACCGAAGCGGATGTTGTTAGCTCCACCGCTGACAATATTCGCAAAGACACCAATGACTTGCATGTGAATATTTATCGCATAAAGTCAGATGCTGATGCAGTGAATGATACGACTTATTCCGCTATGAAGCAGTTGGAAGAAGCTTCACATAAAGCTCTGGAGACAGCAAGCACAGCTGAAAGTGCCTCCATCAAGCTGGCGCAGACTACAAGCAGTTTTGAAGAGTTTCAGCGTACTATTGAGCACACCGCACAAGTGACTCAGGAGCTTTCAAATACCGCTGAAATGATAACCTCAATTACAGGTACCATTCGTGGTATTTCTGAACAAACCAATTTGCTGGCGCTCAATGCAGCAATTGAAGCAGCACGTGCGGGTGAGCAGGGTCGAGGTTTCGCCGTGGTTGCAGATGAAGTACGAGTATTAGCCACTAGGACAGACAGTGCCACTGCGGAAATCTCTGGGCTTATCGATAAAGTTTCCTCTAATGTGGCTAAAGCAGTCGATATGCTACAAACCACTGTCGTGAATTCTCGTGAAAATATCGTCAGTTTGCGTGAAGTTTCTGACATCACAGTGGAAAATGGTAGTAAAGCGACCTACATGCAGAGCACGATGCAGGAAGTAATGAGCATGATGAGTCAGCAAAAAAACACTGTGGAAAATATAAATCAATCGGTTGACGCCCTGGTCTTTTCAAGCGAGTCCACCAATAAGCAAACTGAACTTTTGCAGAGCTTAGCAGAAAATCTAAAAAACGCCGCAGATAATCTTAACGAGGTAATCGTTAGATTTAAATTGTAATTAGTTCTGGCTCATAACACGCATACATCAACATAAATTTGATAGCTTAGCCGTCAGTAAATCTCCTGATTTTTCAAAGAGATTTCTCACTCAACCAGAGGAAATAAAGATGTTTTTCAATGATAAACCCAAGCCAAATAAGAATCGAATTTGGTTATTCATTATTGTTTTATTGCTGATAGTCTCGGCAAATCCAATACTAGCGGCTAGTAGCCCGGATGAAGGCACTATAGGCGTATTCCTGCGTTCAGATATTATTCCGCAGCCCAGTTATAACCGTATGACACCAGAGCGGGTTGAGTTAGGTAAAAAATTATTTTTTGATCCACGCTTATCTGGCTCAAATTGGATCAGTTGTGCTACTTGTCATAATCCAGCACTTGGTTGGTCTGATGGCTTAAAAACTGCGATTGGGGTAAATATGGAAGTTTTGGAGAGATCGACTCCTACCATTTTAAATACCGCTTATTTAATTCGTCAGTTTTGGGACGGCAGAGCAAAAACCATGGAAGAGCAAGCCCTTGGGCCTATCGAATCGAAAGTTGAAATGGATCAGGATCTCGATGAGTTGATCGTGGAGCTAAAAGCAGTCCCAGAGTATGTCAAACTTTTTAATGAAGCTTATCCTCAAGATGGTGTAAGCAAAGCAGCCATTGCAAAGGCGATTTCTAGTTTTGAACGATCTATTGTGTCCACAGATTCTGCCTTTGATCGTTGGCTAAAAGGCTCACCTTCTACTATGAGTAAATCTGCTATCCGAGGCTTTGATGTTTTTAGGGGCAAAGCTCGTTGCGTGGTTTGCCACAGTGGTTTTAATTTTGTCGACAATGGATTTCATAACATTGGATTGCCTGGTAATAAAGATGAGGGTCGTTACAAAATTAAACCCGTTAAAGTATTAAAAGGTGCGTTTAAGACACCAACTTTGCGAGATGTTGCGCTTACCGCGCCATACATGCATAACGGTGAATTTGACACACTTGAACAGGTTATCGAGCATTACAATTCTGGTGGAGTGGAAAACTTGGGCAATCTCGACCCAAATATTAAACCACTTAAATTAACGAAAAAAGAAAAAATGGACCTGTTGGATTTCTTACTATCGTTAACGGGTGATACTCGACCTATCACTGTGCCTGTATTACCAACTAATCATTAATCTGTAAGGAGATAAAACATGTTTATTGGCAATTATATTAAACTGACCATCGCAAGTCTGCTGGTTAGCATTTCTCTTGGAATTAATGCTGCGGAACATACTGTGGGTCAACTTGAAAAGCAATTTGTAAAAGATGGTGTATTGGTGGAGAAAATGACGGTTAATGTCGGTGATACGATTCATTTCAAAAATCAAGATCCGTGGTTTCATAATATTTTTTCTCTATCAGATCTCAAGACATTTGATCTGGGATCATATCCCAAAGGGGAGTCAAAGTCGGTCGTTTTTGATAAGCCAGGCATTGCAGAAGTAGAATGTGCAATTCATCCCCAAATGTTCATGGAAGTTGAGGTTAAATAATGCTTAATCGAGCACTTCTCGTTTTCACTCTGGTATTTACCGCAAATATAATCATTCCGGATAACAACGCTGAGGCACGTGATTCTCGTTCAGTAATCAAAAGTACTATGTCGAAACCTGAGTTTCGCGGCAGTATTGTATTTAAACATTACTGTGTTCTATGTCATGGAGAACGTGGCGACGGCCAGGCACGAGCAACTAAAATACATGGTATTGGCAGTCTGGCTATTGGTGATAATACGGATGACTATTATGAAAAAGTCGTACGTGGTGGTGGCGTAGCGGTGGAAAAATCTCACCTGATGCCTCCTTGGGGTGATGAGCTAACCGATGAACAGATTAATGATGTAGTGGCTTATCTAAACGGCGTAACTGATCCTGTAAAACGTGGTGAAGCTGTCTTTAAAACGAATTGTATTCTTTGCCACGGTGTCAAAGGTGACGGTAAAGGTCGTGCATCGGTGCTTTACGATCCACCTCCCGCTAATCTGACTAAAAGTGATAAAAATGATGAATACAAAACTCTGATTATCACTCTCGGTGGTGAAGCTATGGGGCGTTCTGGAGTAATGCCTATTTGGGAACAGCAGTTATCCGAGCAGGAAATCCAGGATGTGGTCGCTTTTTTGCGAACTATCGTAACAAACTAATCTCGTGCAATCTTGGGCAGTTAGAAATTAACTGCTCAGGATATCATTGTGTTCATCCGCATCAAAGGCACTATAAGCGTTACAACAGAGGCGCCTTTAAATAACAAGCATGAGCAAATCAGTTTATATCTTATTTAAAGATTGGGCATGCCGATAATGTTGTAACCTGAATCCACATAAATGATTTGCCCGGTAATGCCGGACGCCAGATCAGAGCATAAAAAGGCAGATGTATTACCGACTTCATCAATCGTAACGTTTTTACGTAGCGGAGCGTTTTCTTCAACTTGGCGTAACATTGTACGAAAATCACCAATGCCAGCCGCCGCTAAAGTTTTAATCGGGCCGGCAGAAACGCAGTTGACGCGAATTCCTTCAGGGCCTAGTGCTTGTGCCATGTAACGTACATTCGCTTCCAGGCTGGCTTTAGCTAATCCCATCACGTTGTAGTTGGGCATAGCGCGTTCTGCACCTAAATAACTGAGCGTTAATAACGCACCGTTTGTGCCTTTCATCATTTCGCGTCCAGCTTTTGCTAAGGCAGTAAAACTGTAAGAGCTGATGTCATGGGCGATATTAAAACCTTCGCGGGTGGTCATGTCGACAAAGTTGCCTGTTAGTTGCTCTTTTGGAGCGAAGCCGACTGAGTGGATGATGATATCGACTTTATCCCAGTGCTTGCCGAGGTAATCAAATATGCCGTCAATTTCTTGATCACTGCTTACATCGCAAGGCATGATTAAATTAGAATCAAGTTCGTTAGCCATTTTTTCGACACGAGAGAGTAGTTTTTCTGTTTGATAGGAAAACGCGAGTTCAGCGCCTTCGCGGTGCAGAGCTTGCGCGATCCCCCATGCAATTGAACGATTACTGGCCAATCCGACAATTAATGCACGTTTTCCTGTAAGAAATCCCATGGTGTTGCCTCTTTATATTTAGTTTTTTGCTAGTTGATATTTGCGATCTGATTGACCGGCTGTTATTAATGCCGTAAGTATAACGTGTTTTTTGGAAAAGTGGGTGACTGGTGAAACCGGCGTTACTTTTGCTAGAGATTTGTAATGAGTTTAAATATTGTGAATATTTGCAAACACTTAGCATGAATAAAAGGGCATGGATAAAAGGAAACTTACGTGGCATGATTAGAGTCTTAAAATGCTTTGGGCAATTGAACGATTAAAATGTCTCTTTTACAAAAAATGAACTGTGGTTTTATCTATCTGCTGTTTGCTGGCGCACTAACAGCCTGTGGCGATGGTGTGTGGAATGATCCATATCCTACAGAGGATGGCAGCAAGAACATTTTGTACTCTTCTTTTAGTGAGCGTCCGAAGCACCTTGATCCAGTTCGGTCCTACAGTTCCAATGAATATAATTTCATCGGCCAGATTTATGAACCGCCACTGCAGTATCATTATCTCAAACGGCCTTATGAACTAATACCACTAACAGCCACCAATGTGCCCAAGCAACGATTGTTTAACGCCGCCAGTGAAGAGCTTGATGAAAATGCAAATGTCGATGATGTGGCGTATAGCACTTATACGATAAACATTCAGCCTGGCATTCAGTTTCAGCCACATCCCGCGTTTGCCCGCAACGAAAATGGCGAGTTTATTTACCATAATTTAACGCCAGACGAACTAGAGAACATTCACACCTTGCAAGATTTCTCTAAGCAAGGGTTTCGTGAATTGACAGCAGCTGATTATGTTTATCAAATAAAGCGGATCGCACAACCGTCATTGCATTCGCCGATAATGGGCATTATGGCAAAATATATTGATAGTTTGACGAGTTTAGCAAAAGCGCTCAAACAAGAGGAAGACGCCTTAAAGGCCAAAGGTATTGAGCAGCCCTTTATCGATTTGAATCAATACGATTTAGCCGGCGCGAAAGTGCTGGATCGTTATACCTTTGAATTAAAAATCAATGGACTTTACCCGCAGCTGGTTTATTGGTTATCTATGCCATTTTTCGCGCCTATGCCGGAAGAGGCTGTGCGCTTTTATTCACAGCCGGGGCTTATAGAAAAAAATATTGTACTCAATTGGTATCCAGTGGGGACGGGCGCTTATATGTTGACGGTCAATAATCCCAACAAAGAAATGGTGATGGAAAAAAACCCGAATTACCGTTCAGCGGAATACCCATCAGAAGGTGATGTAGGTGATGCGGAGTTGGGTTTATTAGCTGATGCGGGCAAAGAAATGCCATTCATCGATAAGGCGATTTATAACCTGGAAAAGGAAAACATACCTTACTGGAACAAATTTCTGCAAGGTTATTATGATACCTCTGGTGTGAGCTCTGAAAGTTTTGATCAGGCAATTACTTTTTCCGGTGGCGGCGACGTACGATTATCAGATGAAATGCTGGAAAAAAATATTCGATTATCCACTTCCATTGCCGCTAGCGTCTATTACATGGGCTTTAACATGCGTGATGCCGTTGTTGGTGGCGACAGCGAGCGTGCGCGCAAATTACGCCAGGCGATTGCCATTGCGGTGGATTATGAAGAATACATTAGCATATTCGCCAACGGTCGCGGGCTGCCAGCGCAAAGCCCTATACCACCAGGTATTTTTGGTCACATTGAAGGTGAGGCCGGCATCAATCCGTATGTTTACGATTGGCTCGGTGGAAAACCACAGCGTAAGAGCATTGAATTTGCCAAACAATTGCTTGCCGAAGCACAGTATAAAAATGGTATTGATCAAATTTCAGGAAAACCGCTAACCCTATATTATGATACGACGGGTTCAGGACCTGATGCGAAATCAGTGTTTAATTGGTATCGCAAACAATTTAAAAAACTGGATATTCAATTAACGGTGCGCAATACTGACTACAATCGCTTTCAAGATAAAATGCATAAAGGCACCGCACAAATATTTTCCTGGGGGTGGAATGCGGACTATCCTGATCCCGAGAATTTCTTATTTTTACTGTATGGTGCCAATAGCAAAATGGATGTTAATGGAGAAAATGCTGCGAACTATAAAAACGTAGAATTTGATCGCTTATTTGATCGAATGAAAAATATTCCAAATGGTGCAAGTCGACAAGTAGTGATTGATGAAATGTTAGAAATGGTGCGCCATGACTCCCCTTGGCTGTTTGGTTATTATCCCAAGCAGTTTGGGCTCTATCATGAGTGGTTTTACAATGCGAAACCTAATTTGATGTCACACAATACCCTGCAATATAAACGCATTGAGCCTATCATCCGGCAGCAAGCACGTGCGACCTGGAATCAGCCGATATATTGGCCAGTGCTGCTTGTTGCAGTAATTCTATTATTGAGTATTATCCCGGCAGTACTAACCTATCGACACCGTGAGCATATCGCGCTCAAGACAAAAACCACAGTGGGAAATTAATCCGTGCTAAATTATATTCTACGCCGAGTTTTTTATGCGATACCGATATTAATCGGCGTAAATTTGATTACCTTCTTGTTATTTTTTGTGGTCAATACACCGGATGATATGGCGCGCATGCATCTTGGGGTGAAGCATGTAACACCAGAATCGGTTGAACAGTGGAAGGATGAGCGGGGTTACAATAAACCGCTGGCATTTAATGCTGAAGCGGCCGGCCTGGAAAAAGTGACCGATACGATATTTTATCAAAATAGTGTTAATTTGTTTGCCTTTGAATTTGGCCGCTCAGATGCCGGGCGTGATATCGGTTACGATATTTCCCAGCGTATGTGGCCGAGTTTGATACTTGCAATCCCAATATTTGTTATCGGATTGTTAAGCAATATAACTTTTGCGTTAATTGTGGCTTTTTTTCGCTCGTCATACATTGATGTCTGGGGCGTGGTGCTTTGTGTGGTGCTGATGTCGATTTCAGGCATGTTTTATATTATTGGAGGACAATTTCTAATCGGAAAAGTATTACATCTTGTACCAATATCGGGGTTTGATATGGCGAATACCTTTAAATTTGCGGTGTTGCCGGTACTGATTGGTGTGGTGTCTGGCATCGGCACGGGTACTCGATGGTATCGAACGATTTTTCTAGAAGAAATTGAAAAAGATTATGTCAGAACTGCGCGCGCGAAAGGATTGCCTGAAAGTCTAGTGCTGTTCAAACATGTATTAAAGAACGGCATGATCCCCATCTTGACCGGCGCCGTAGTTGTATTACCGCTGCTATTTATGGGTAGCCTGATATTGGAGTCTTTTTTTGGTATTCCGGGTTTAGGTAGTTATACAATTGATGCAATTGGCAGCCAGGACTTTGCGATTGTGCGTTCAATGGTCTTTCTGGGTTCCGTGCTTTATATCGTCGGCTTGATACTCACGGATATTTCCTACACCATAGTTGATCCGAGGATACGTCTGCAATGAGTGTGAAACTATTATTGCGACATCCGCTGATTTCTTCCTTGCCAATTGCATTGGTTGTCATATGGGCAATTGGAATTTTTGCCAGTGGTGCCCAGTCGGTTTTTCTCTGGACTGATGTGCTGGTCTACATACTTGTTCTGACAATTTGCGTTTTTGCACTGATCTCCTCTAGTCGTGAGCATTTGCGTGATCCCTGGCGACAAATAGTGCAGCACAAACTCGGTATGTTATCTTTGGTGGTGCTGCTGGTTTATGTTTTAATCGGTTTGCTGGACTCGGTGCATTTTCGTTTGCCACTGGTTGTTGAAAATGCTACGGCAGAGCAAAAGACTGTTCACGAAGGAGAAGTCTTGAGTGTGCTGGATCTGCTGGTTACACCGATTAGAATTCAGGAAGAAAAAACCTATTCTGCGCCATTCGCGACTCATTTACACACAACCGAAACCATCGAACGACCTGATGGCTCACGAGAGAGAACTTATCCACGATTAGAATATGGTGGCGCACATTTAGAAAATCCGCGGACAGATAAATATTCTGATATTGCGATGAATAGTGTGCTGGGTGTTTTAGTTGGGCTGATAATTTGGTCTGCAATAGTGTTAATGGTTCTTTTTATTCTGGCAATGCAAAAGCAAGCCAATGTCAGCGCAATAGCGAAAATGATACTTTCCGGCAGCAGTCTCGTACCATGGCGTTTGATCCTAGCGACTGTTGGTTTCATGTGTCTGCTGCTTGGGCTCATGATTATCCTTGGTCCAAAATACCATATTCTCGGGACAGATAAAGTTGGGCAGGATGTACTTTTTCAAAGTCTTAAAAGTATACGTACCGGGCTGGTGATTGGTACATTATCCACCCTTATTATGTTACCATTTGCGGTCTTATTAGGCATTATGGCCGGTTATTTTAGAGGCTGGATGGATGATGTCATTCAGTACCTATACACGACCTTGAATTCTATCCCCGGTATATTGTTAATTGCAGCATCCGTGCTGATGATTCAAGTCTACATGGCGAATAATCCGCAGATGTTTGAATCAGATGCAGAGCGCGCAGACGCGCGTCTGTTTTTCCTCTGCGTGATATTGGGCATTACCAGTTGGACGGGATTGTGCCGTTTGTTGCGTGGAGAGGCGCTCAAAATTAGGACTGTTGACTTCGTGCAAGCCTCGCAAGCCTTTGGAGTCAGCAATTTTAAAATAATTTGGCGCCATATCCAACCGAATGTCATGCATATAATTTTGATCGCTGTGGTGCTAGATTTTAGTGGGCTAGTTCTGGCTGAAGCCGTGTTGTCCTATATTGGCGTTGGGGTGGATCCCACCATGCATAGCTGGGGAAATATGATTAATGGTGCACGGCTTGAAATGGCACGTGATCCCATCGTTTGGTGGTCATTGTTGGCCGCCTTTATTTTTATGTTTGCGCTTGTTCTGGCAGCAAATTTATTTTCAGATGCGGTGCGTGATGCATTTGATCCTCGTTTGAGAAAACAGTAATTGGAATTATTGAATGACCGATGTTCTGCTTGAAGTAAAAAATTTAAACACTTGGTTTGATTCTCGCGCGGGTCGCGCCAATGTTGTTGATGATGTCAGTTTTTCAATTCGTCGAGGTGAGACATTTGCTTTGTTGGGTGAGTCCGGCTGCGGCAAATCAATGACGGCACTATCGATTATGCAATTGCTGCCTAATCAGGCAGCCAACAATATGTCCGGTGAAGTATTGTTAGAAGGGCAGGATTTATTACAGTTGCCTGAAGTGGCTATGCGCACCGTGCGCGGCAATCGGATAGCCATGATATTCCAGGAGCCAATGACATCCTTGAATCCAGTACTCACGGTTGGTGTGCAGATCGGTGAGGTATTAACCAAACACAAAGGCTTAAAAGGTGCAGCGTCCAAAGCCCGAATAATAGAATTGCTGGAAGCTGTCGGCATACCTGATCCGACACAGCGAATTGATGAATATCCGCATCAGCTATCTGGCGGCATGAAGCAACGAATTATGATTGCTATTGCACTGGCCGGTGATCCAGATTTGTTAATCGCCGACGAGCCCACCACCGCATTAGATGTCACCATCCAGGCGCAAGTACTCGATTTGTTGCGTAAGCTGCAAAAAGAAACCGGCATGGCAGTATTGATGATTACCCATGATTTGGCCGTCGTATCAGAAATGGTTGACAGGGTAGGCGTCATGTATGCCGGCCAGATTGTCGAAATGGCGAGTCGGGATGATTTTTTTAACGAACCTCAACATCCTTATAGTCAGAAATTATTCGACGCCATACCCAGCATGGGTAAACGTGATGAGGCGCTCGCCATTATTCCAGGCACAGTACCTGATTTGGCGCAGGAATTTCATCAATGCCGCTTTGCTGATCGTTGCCAGTTTTCTTGGGACACTTGTCAGCAGCAAGTGCCGCGTTGGATTAGCGGTAATGATAGTCGTGGGGTACGTTGTCATTTATATGATTCGACTATTGAAAATAAATCCCGCGTTGCGGAAAAAGTTGAGCTTATCAGTACCAGTTCCAGCAATACCGGCGAAGAACTTTTAACAGTGTCGAATTTAAAAGTGCATTTTCCCATCCACAAAGGGTTGCTAAAGCGGGTGGCGGGTTATGTTTATGCGGTGGACGATGTTTCTCTGCGTGTTAACCGTGGCCAAACTTTGGCATTGGTGGGTGAGTCGGGATGCGGTAAAACCACCTTAGGCAAAGGCATTATACAGCTGGTAAAACCCACGGATGGCTCGGTGTTATTTAACGGCGCTGATCTGACCCAGCTTTCTCAAAACGAACTACGTAGTCGGCGTAAAGATTTTCAAATCATCTTTCAAGATCCTTATTCTTCAATGAATCCGCGGATGATGGTGGGTGATATTATTGAAGAGGGCATGATTGCACAAGGCATTGGGGATTCTGCTGAAGCAAGGCGGGTTATTGTTGATGAATTGTTACAGCAGGTAGGTTTGCGCCCTGAGCATCGTAATCGATACCCGCATGAATTTTCCGGTGGACAACGGCAGCGTATTTGCGTCGCGCGCGCATTGGCTGTCAATCCTAAAATTATCGTCTGTGATGAACCCACCAGTGCGCTGGATGTTTCTGTGCAAGCGCAGATATTAAATCTGTTAAAAGATCTGCAAAAACAGTATCAATTGGCTTTTTTGTTTATCACACACAATATTTCAGTCGTCGCTTATCTCGCTGATGATGTAGCAGTCATGTATTTAGGACGAATCGTCGAGCGCGGATCGGTACAGGAAGTATTGGAGAACGCAAAACATCCTTACACTCAGGCTTTGTTGTCTGCCGTACCAACTATTGATAAGGAATCAAAACAAGAAATTTTGAGATTGGAAGGTGATCCACCATCACCGATTAATCCGCCGAATGGTTGTCATTTTCACCCGCGTTGCCCGAAAGCAATTAATGAATGTCGCAGCGAGTACCCAAAAAGTCGGACAATTTCATCGACTCATGAGGTGTCGTGTCATTTATATTAGCCTAACTTCAATGGATGGGCTCGTAACATGAGCCCTGTAGGGTGCGTTTTACGCACCAGCGAAACTCGCAGGCGCCCCTGAAAACCAACACAGGTTTATAAGAAAACTTTTATAGGAAAACAAGGTAACGAATTTATCTAAAATTACGCTGAGTAGTTACTGAAATGAGTAGTTACCGAAATTTGAGTTTTAAGTGCCAACAAGTTTACCTATTATCTTCAATGCTTGTTTCGCCTGTTCACCTTCTACGGCACCGCAGCTCAGGCGGATATGATGTTTATATTGGCCTTGTGCAGAGAACAATTTGCCAGGCGTAATAGAGATGCGTTTCTCCATGGCTTGTTGATATAGCGCCAGGCTATCGCAGTGGTTAGGTAGTTCAAGCCAGAGCAGGAAACCTCCTTGTGGATGGGTTATTCGTGTGCCTGCCGGAAAATATTCCGCCACCCAACGTTGCATTTGTTGCATGCGGCCTTGATAAATATTTGCGCTTTGTCGCAGGCTTCGGCGGTATTGGCCGCGTTCTAAAAATTCCGCAAGTGCAATCTGTGGTAGCACAGTTGTACTGAGATTATCGAGAAATTTTTGATAACGAACGTTTTCAAAGTGCCTGCCTGGTATGATCCAGCCAATGCGCAAACCGGGTGAGAGGGTTTTTGAAAATGATGAGCAGTACAAAACATTGCCTGAGCCATCAAAACTTTTGGCGCTTTTCGGTCGTGGGGTTTGGTAACTGAGTCCACCGTAGATGTCGTTTTCTATCAATGGAATTCCCGCTTTTTCTAATAGTTTGACGACATAGTGCTTGTTGTCGTCAGGCATGCAAGCGCCCAGCGGATTACTGTAACTGGGGATGAGCACGCAGGCGCTGATTTTTTGTTGTTTGATGGCTTTTGCCAGTGCATCGATTTCAATACCGTCCTGCGGGTGAGTGGGGATTTCCAATGCGCGCATACCGCGATTTTCTATGACTTGTAAGACACCAAAATAAGTGGGTGATTCGATGGCAATGGTATCGCCGGGTTTTGCCACGCAGCGTAAGGCGATATTTAATGATTCCAGGCAGCCGTTGGTGATAATGATTTCGTTAGCTTTACAGCGATAGCCAGAATCCCGCATGAGTATCGCGATTTGCTTTCTGAGACTTTCATTGCCCTGTGCATCTTCGTAGCGTGATAATGCTTTCCAGTGGCGGCGAGCAACACCGGCTAGGCTTCGAGAAAATGAAGCCAGTGGTAACATGTCTTCCCCTGGCACTGCGGCACCCAGTTTTATCAACCGGGGATGTCTGGCTTCAGTAATGAGTGACATCGCCAAATGCGCCACATTGACATTCGTCGGTTTGTTTTTAGGTCGGGTGATTTCTGGTTTATCAATGGTTTGAATAAGTTGCGGCAGGACAAAGTAACCGGATTTTGGCTTAACTTCAATCAAGCCTTCCTGCTCCAGTTTTTCATAGGCCTTTATAGCGGTGGCCATACTGACTGCATAACGTTGACTAATCTCGCGCAAAGACGGTAACTTTTGCCCGCTGATGTAATCTGCGTCAGTAATGGAGCGGCTAATGTCATTAGCGATATGCTGATATAAATATTTCTGTTTATTCGCGTGCATTCTTTTCACTTCAATCTGTACTGGTCAAATATACAATATTCTGTATCTGTTATGTATGGTTATATTGTTTTATTTTGCTTATTAAGATTAATAATAGGAAAGTGAAATGACGATTTGCTGGTTAAACGGAGCATTAGTAAAAGCGGAAGACGCTAAAGTATCAGTTTTTGATCATGGTTTATTGTATGGCGACGGTGTATTTGAAGGCATGCGTTTTTATAAAAAACAGATATTTCAATTAGATGCACATCTGAATCGCTTGTTCGATTCAGCTGCTTCCATTTGTTTGACCATACCCTACACTAGGGATGCGTTGGCAATGGCGATCAAAGAAACCATTGCCTCTTATCCTGAAAACGATGGCTATGTTCGATTGGTTGTAACCCGTGGTGAGGGGCAGCTCGGCATTGATCCTCGCCTGTGTGTTAAGCCGAATACATTTATTATCACTGACAAATTGGCCATGGTTAGTGAGAAAGTGATGCAAGAGGGCGCACGCTTGATTATTGCTTCAACGCGCCGTTTGCCGGTAGATGGGCTTGATCCACGAGTGAAGTCCTTAAACTATCTCAATCACATTCTTGCGCGGATTGAAGCGAATAATGCCGGTGCTGATGAAGCTGTCTTATTGAATGCCCAGGGATTTGTTACTGAGGGTAGTGCAGACAATATTTTTATCGTAAAAAATAATGTACTGTTGACACCGCCGGTTAGTGACGGTGCGTTAGCAGGTATAACCCGGCAAATTGTCATCGAGCTCGCGAGCCAGCTTGACATCATTTGTTCCCAAACTTCGCTATCGCCTTATGATCTCTATACGGCGGATGAGTGTTTTTTGACAGGCACCGCTGCGGAGTTAATTCCAGTAAAGGAAATTGACAGCCGATTCGTTCAAACTTGTCCGGGCAATGTGTTTCAACAACTACAGCAAGCGTTTTTTAAACGGGTTCATGCAGATTATGATTTTGCAGAGGTGACACGATGATACGCGTGGGAGTGGTTGGTGCAAGCGGTTATATGGGTGGCGAGGCTTTACGAATATTATTGAATCATCCGCAGGTTGATCTAGCATGGGTTACCAGTCGTTCAACGGGCGCCATTGATAATTATCATCCGAATTTATATGAGGCCGGTATTGAATTGATTCAACAGGATCAGATCACTCCTTGTGATGTGGCGTTTGTCGCTTTACCTACGGCGGCATCGCTGGAAATAATTCCGCAGCTTATTGATATGGGTATTAAGGTGATTGATTTAGGTGCAGCTTTTCGATTGAAGGATAAAGCCGTGTGGGAAAAAATCTATCAGCAAAAACACGAGCAATGGGATTTGATGGATCACGCCGTGTATGGTATCAATGAACTGTATGACGCTGATATCGAAAAAGCCCAGTTAGTCGCCAATCCCGGTTGTTTTTCGTCGGCAGCGATTTTAGGTCTCGCACCCTTGTTGGCTGAAAATTTGATTGATCCTCAGAAAATAATGGTCAACGGTTTATCCGGCAGTGCTGGGGTAGGGGCGGAGTTATCTCGCCCCGCGCATCACCCGGAATTAGCGAATAATCTGGTGCCTTATAATGTGGTAGATCATCGCCACAGTTATGAAATGGAACAGGAGTTATCAATCCTGGCGTCGGCGCCTGTGAGTGTTCATTTCACGCCGACATATGTACCGATTACTCGCGGCATTCTTAATGTTTGTTCTGTTTTTCCCCATGAGTTTATTTCACGTAAACAGCTATTAGACAAATATCGCGAATATTATCGGATCAGCCCTTTTGTGAAGATCTATGATCTACCGGAAGATGAGAACGATAGCTGGCAATATCGAGCATATCCTTGGGTAAGCGCTGTTGCAGGCACGAATAATTGTTATATTGGTCTGGATGTTGATGAGCGTCGAGGGCGAATAGTTGTTTTCAGTGTGCTTGATAGTTTAGGTAAGGGCGGGGCGCAAGTGGGTATTGAAAATATGAATATTATGTTTGGATTTGAACGTACAGAAGGACTTGTCAGGTTTGGTATGCATCCAAATTAAAATAAATGTATCTATTCAGCATATTGGCTTCGATCCGCGTTTGGCGCTATGCAGGCATAAGAAACACGCGGTGAACCCATCCATGGGCGCTTGATGTCCGCTTCCATGCGGACAACAGTTTCTTACACCTGCATAGCGCCAAACGCTAAGTCATATGGCGTTAACAATAATTACACTGAGTAGTTACAAATAAATTCATTATCAAATCAAGCAACGTCATCTTACTTTACAAATCTAACACTATAAATTGGTGGTAGGTTATTTGACAAACTGTGCCAATGTTCACCTTGGTCTTCCGAAATCCAGAGATTGCCGGTTGTTGACCCCATCACCAGGCAATCACCCGTTGAGTCAATATCCAGTCCATGCCGATAAACCAGGTCAAATGCATGTTCTTGCGGCAAGCCTGTTGTTAATTGTTCGAATGTTTGTCCACCATTGCTAGTTCGCATTACCACCATTTTGCCATCCACAGGAATTCGGCATTCATCTTTTATGGCTGGCACAAACCAGGCAATATTCGCATCTGTTGGGTGGGTTACAACTGCAAAACCAAAATGTGATGGTGAGGCGGAGGTGATTTCTTGCCAGGAAACTGCACTATCATTACTGTGAAATATGCCATTGTGGTGTTGTACCCAAAATTTCGTAGGATCACTGGGATTTTGTACCATGCGATGTGGGTCTTGTACATTAGGATCGTAGGCTTTTTCTGGCGGTAAGTATTCGGCTCGCATACCACTGGCGTGAATTTTCCAGGTCTCACCGCCATCGTTTGTCATCCAAACGCCAGCGCAAGAAACAGCAACTGTAACGTGTTTGTCGTTGCGTGGATTAACACAGATTGAATGAATGCCGGGTTGATCGTAACCACCACCGAACCAGTTTTTACGGGCATCCTGATGCCAAAGGCTTTCATTCAATTGCCAGGATTCACCTTGATCCGAAGAATAAAATAATCCACCGGGAATAGTGCCTGCCCATAGAAAACATTCATTAGTATGGTTGGCATATTCCAAACTCCATATTAGTTCTAGGCTAGGTGCCTCGTCTGTGTCATTTTTTTTGACATATTTAGGTGTAGAAATTTCCTGCCAGCTTTTACCTGCATTGTCAGATCGATGTAACTTAGTACCAAAATGCCCATGATTTAATGCCGCAAAATAAATATCGCTCCCATTTTTTGCCAAGCTTATGCTCACCGGTACACCCGCAAATGCAGTCTGATTGATTTTCCAGGTATTATTTTCTCTGATAAACTCAAACCAGCCTTTACGTGTTGCAACGTGAAATTTGTTTTTTATGCTCACTTTCAATCCTTTACTGTTTTTATGGTTTAGCCACCCGACTATTAGCCACCAGACAATGCTTGCAATACAAAAACTTCATCATTTTCTTTTACGGGGTCGAGCAAGGTTACTCGATCACTAATGATTTCATTGTTGACCGCAATCAGCATATTTTTCCGTAGTTTATCCTGATCATCTAATACATAACTTTGAATCGCTGGGTATTCAGAAAAATAGTTTTTTAAAACTTCAATGACCGTATTACCCACGACGATTTTGGTGGGACAATGACAATGTCTTTCTAGGTTTGAGGTGAAAATAATTTTTGCCATGTGATGTCATTTATAAAATATGTATTAGAACATTAATTAAAGCACACTGAGATTGATTCGAAAAGCGTAGTAAAAAATTTTCTAAGTTACAAGATAATGTTAGTCATATTCTAAACAATTATTGTATTAAACTCGCTGTGGTAATACTATTTTATAATTCACAATCGGAGTTCAAGGTTACGATAGAGCCACCTTCCAGCACCCGTAGCGGCAAAACCTTACCGAGAGGCGCCGTTAATACGTCCTTGTAGGCTTGACGGCAGCATCCCTGCTGCCAACACTCTCCATAAGGTCTTGCCACTACGAACGCTGATTACGGGGAACATATTTAAGTAATGATACTGGAATGACCGGCTACTACCTGCCAAATATCGTCGCTCGAAAGCGTCCAGACACGAGTAAATCGAAAGTCGGCTGTAGATGAGGTGTCAGCGTATCTACCAATTATATACGTTCGTACGGAAACTATCGCAATATTCGCGGCATTCGCGACATGGCCAACGACTTGGACTTTGCTCTCTGAGAGGGTTAACGTATTGATTTTTAATTTCCCGGATTTATGGGCTAAAATATCGTCACTTTTAGTGAGAATTTGGCCGAGATGATTGGTAAATATTAATTCGGGTGCAAGTAACTCTTCAAGCGCGTTTACATCAGACTGAAGCATTGCAAATCGCAGCCGTTCTTCGTATTCTATGATTGTTTTTTCAACTGAATCGTTCATTATATATCCTGTCTCGTCTCTAAATTACTCTAAAAATAATAATAAAAAAATCCATAGTAAGTGTCGATTTAACG
>CALZHW010000015.1 GCA_945787125.1 uncultured Ectothiorhodospiraceae bacterium | reverse complement strand
GATCAAAGAACCGGTATGGAAAACACTTCATTAACTTTAGTCCAGCGATCAGCCCCAAAGCGGCAAAAGCCATTCGGCAAGAGATGCGCCGATGGAAGCTGCACCTTCGTAGTGATAAGAATCTAGAGGATCTGGCAAGGATGTTTAATTCAAAAATCCAGGGTTGGATCAATTACTACGGACGCTACTACAAATCAGCAATGTATCCAACGTTACGCAGCCTAGATCGTCGTTTAGCCCAATGGGCAACGCGGAAATACAAACGCCTGAGAGGCCATCGGCGACGAGCAGCACAATGGTTAGCCCGCATAGCGGGCAAGCAAAAGTGGTTGTTTGCTCATTGGAGGTTATTAGGTGGAACGGTTGGACGATAGGAGCCGGATGAGCGGAGACGTTCACGTCCGGTTCTGTGAGCCTGAGGGGGAGGTTCCCTTGGGCTACTCGACTGGCGATATTCGTCAAGTCAGAACGAGCGGCTCAACGAGTGCTGGCGAGTGTAAGCCGATACTTAGAGGAAAAGCTCAAAGTGAAGGTGAACAAAGCTAAAAGCAAAGTGAGCCATGTGAAAGAAAGTTCAGTACTCGGGTTTAAGATTCATGGTAAGAAATTGAAGACACTGGAATGTAAAGTTCAGGGTTTCAAGCAGGAGCTGAAACGTATCACGCGTCGATGCCCGGGAATTTCTATTGCGTCCAGAATTTATCGTCTGAAACAATATGTTCAGGGATGGATGGCGCACTACGGATGCGGGTTGAAATTTGATGATGCGATAAAGCTCGATGGCTGGATCAGAAGACGTCTGAGGATGTGTTACTGGAAACAGTGGCGTAAACCGAGACGTTGCATTCGAGAGCTGATAAAACTGGGCGTCAGTAAAGGTGATGCAATCCGCTTGGGTTTATCACGTAAAAGCTACTGGCGTCTGTCAAAAACACTGGCCACGAACTGTGGATTAAACAACGCACATTTTGAAAAGATCGGACTCATTTCCATACGAACGCTATGGTGTAAGATTCATCATCCGGCCACGGCCCGATAGACACTTGATATGGATTCGATTTGCCCGATGAAGTATCTCTGCGAATAGCAGGCTAGGCGCCGTATACGGACCCGTATGTACGGTGCTGTGGGAGGGGGCGTTAGAGCGCTCCCTATCCCGATTACATGTTTTATTCAATTATGGGAACCCAACTACCAGAAACTAATTTTTCAAGCTTACCCCATTCAGGTTTGCCCTTATCACGCCCCACAATACGAACGGGTTCAATCCAATCATCTTGACAATGTTCGAGTGGATCTGGAATTTCTTGCCACTCTTCTGGTTTGACCCCGTAGTCTTCTTCTGCGATTTCAAAGACTACCTCTATGCTGTCCTGAAGATAGTCTGATATTGCT
Source organism: uncultured Ectothiorhodospiraceae bacterium (assembly GCA_945787125.1). Classification (GTDB taxonomy): domain Bacteria; phylum Pseudomonadota; class Gammaproteobacteria; order S012-40; family S012-40; genus CALZHW01. The sequence continues at coordinate 39,186 of CALZHW010000015.1, read as the reverse complement.
GAAGAATCATTATCCCTATCATATTCGAATAAATAAACTCCATGCTCAGTTTCATAGAGCATTAAACGCTTTACAGACTCATTGTTTTTTACTTTCGCGATTTTTCTCATTCGATTGACATGTAACGTTTTAATAACCAGAAAACAGGGGAACAATTAACTACTTGCGGAGCAAAATAATTAATGGTCACCAAAGAGAAGTCCGTAAGCCTAGCCCCTGATTTTCTGCGTTAATTATCTTGTTAGCTTTTTAAATACTTCATATCTTGCATTTGTAGTCATGTTCGCAGTTAGAAGTTTGACATTTTTACCAATCATATGCGCACGTATTAATTCTGGTGAAGAACTAATTTTTTTCCATACTTTATTTGATATGGATTCATAGAATGGATTTGCAAACTTGTGAAAAAAGCCTTCATCCCAATACTCTTGGTTAATATCTGAACTTGGAATGATAAAGTCTTTAGCAAAATAGCTTTTAAGATTGTCAGTAATGAAATCAAAGCTACGTATATCATAGCCAACTTCATTTGCGACTTTAACTCTTTCTGCTTGCTGTTCATGAGAAATATTTGACCTTCTCCCTGCTATTAGCATGTACTTAATGTGAGTATTGGTTTCATGGCTAAATTTTGATGGGAATATAGATCCAGCATCTTGACTGTTTCTTTCTATCCAGTGCTTCCAATCCCTTATTTGTTTAATAGCATGAGTTAATCCTGAAGCTGGATTATCTTGTTGAGTGACTGTTACAGTGCTGGGCTTTTCGATTTCAACTAATGTGTACTCAAGGCCAAGACTGCCTTTCTCGTCAACTAATACAAAATCAGGCGTATATTGGCTAAATAAATTCAATTTTGAAATTGTAAAATATACATTCCTTCCCCAACACATAGCAGAGTTTTCAGCTAAAAATTTGTGATGGTTTTCTTCAATATCATCACTTTTCATTAACTCATCCCATTCATTCCTTACATCACCAAGAATGCCAGAGTTTTCATTGTTAAGTTTAGACCACTGCATTTTTATTCCTATTAATTAGATAATTCTTCTGAAGCTAACAGTTTTATTCAATAGTACCTTCAGTCTATCTCAATTCAATCTATTTCTGAATAGATCGATACAGAAAAAACTTAATCCTCACAAAAACAATACGTTAATAACTCGGCACCTGAAAATAGATTGAACATTCCGCTTATTCCTTTTCAGCTTATTTCAAGCTGTAGAATCTTTGTGCACAATAATTTCCAATATTTTCAGCAGTTTAATATACCTCTACTGATATTGGGTGGAAATAGACTGAAGATGCTATTGAACTCGGCATATTTGAACATTTGACAATCAATGTGAAATAAAATAATGATTTAGGGGGTAGCCATAATAACGATTTGTATTTTTTGACTTAATTAATTCATGGATGTCCAGGTATTTTACTAGCGGATAATTGAAGATGATTCAATATACCTGACCCCGTTATTTGGGTGTAGATCAGCCACTGACGGTTTTCCGATGATTTCCAGGAAAAGGAATAACGTTTTTTGGTAACTTAATATCAGAAATATATTTCTTATTTAACATTTCCCACGCGGCGTCAAACAAATCACTTTGTAATAGAGCACGAAATGTTAATATCGCCTGTCCTCCATTTTCTTTCCAACACATACCTGATCGTTTTAATCGTTGAGATACCAGTGATTTGCAGGTGGCCTCTACTATTCCAGAGCCTATCGGTAAATTGGCCTCGGAGACTGTTAAATACTGACAACGTTTTTTGTTGTTTTTAAAATAATTGAGTTCTGTTTTTAGTGACTCCTTTTTTGGATGTTTTTTCAATTGATAGCTTAAATGTTGAATTATTTTTTCAATACCTCGCTTATCATGCCTCAATATTGAACGGTATTTTGTGAACTCTATCGTTGCTTCAAGACTTTTCACGCCATAGACTATTTCAAATGCTTTTTTGAGATGCTCTGCAGCATGATAAAAATCGAGAACAGATATTCCCTTTGGTAACGCTTGATCTAAGAATGTCCAATTATCTTTGGCGCCATCGGCAACTTTCACAACTTGCAAATCCGGCTGGTAATTTATCGCGTGGCTAAGTTCGATTTTCAAGAATTCTTTTAACGTCACTTTTTTATGCTCTGACATACGACCATAACGTCTAATGGATAATGGTTCACCTTTCGCATCATAGTAAGTTAGTGTGCCACAACTGGCTTCTTCATATCGGGAATCACCCGGTAGTACAACGCCACCTTGCATGGGTACCAATACACCATCTAAAGAAACAGCGACAGCAACGGCATCTTCTGGTATTTTTCTTTGCCGCCTCAATTTTGATTCAAACAGCTCTCTATTGTTTTCCCATTCACTATTTAATTTTTTGGGTAATCGGTCTAAGCTACTTTTTGATGGCTGCATCCCACCAAGTTCTCTAAATATATGCGCTGCTTCATAGGGTGTGAGTTGTGATACGACTAGAATGGCTTGTTTTGCAGCTCTTGGACTCCAAGAACCTTCAATGATGCCCGCACGTAGTTCCAGCGGACAAATACTCTGTGTTTCATTTTTTGCGCGATATAAAGAGCGTTCTACTCTTATCTGGCCAACCGCGCTAGTATAAGTTTGTTTACATCGAAGAACTTGCCGATATTCTTTCTCGTCAAGCATGACGAGTGGTACGTCAATGTCATATTGTGCCAGTATTTCTCCCAGCACCAATCGTTCAGCCTCCACAAATTCTGCATGCAACGCCTTTTCGACTTGCTCGAACTTTATTCCAGTTTGTGCTTGTTGAATTTTGTTTTTAATAGCTAAGTCCAAATCGTGTAACACATTATCAATAATACTTGGTGTTTTTTCGATGGTATGAGATAGTGTCATTGAAGCAGTCCTTTTCCATTTGGTTTGTTTGCGCATTCAAATGTACATGAAAAGTGACTGCTTTGCCTTATTTTCCAGCTTTCGGTGATAATTATTTTCAGTAGAATATTTAATTTTTTATCCGTGTTTTTTGTCAGTGGCTGATCTACACCCAAATATCGGGGTCAGGTCTTGTTTCGTGCTTATGGCTATACACAAAAATATCAGGGTCAGGTCTTGTTTCGTGCTTATGGCTATACTAAGGACAGCGGTGATAGGTTTTGCATTGTACATGCCTTAAAAATCGAGAGTGGTGATGGTGCTGCAAAAGAGAGTTGGGTGGGTGTTCTGCTAAACCGCAGTTAAATTACCTCCAGCTATGCCGGAGGTAATTTAACTGCAAATGAATTTGGACTAAAATAAGAGAACGCACTTCAGTTTGAACCTACTAAACTAAGGTAAGATCACGATAGAGTCACTCCTTTCTCGCTAGTTTAAATTCTATGCCTTGCGCCAAGGGCAGTTCTGTTTCCCAGTTGATAGTGTTTGTTTGGCGGCGCATGTAAACCTTCCAGCAATCGGAGCCGGCTTCGCGGCCACCACCTGTTTCTTTTTCACCACCAAAGGCGCCACCAATTTCAGCGCCGGAGGTGCCGATGTTGACGTTGGCGATGCCACAGTCACTGCCTTGTGCGGACAAAAATATTTCGGCGTTTTGCAGGTTGTTGGTGAAGATTGCTGATGATAATCCTTGAGGCACATTGTTTTGTTGTGCGATGGCGTCATTGAGGTTTTTATAAGGCATGACGTAGAGGATAGGGGCAAATGTTTCGTGTTTGACGATGTCGTGTTGTTGCGTGATTTCAATAATAGTGGGTTCCACAAAAAAACCGGGTTCATCCAAGACTTTTCCACCATAAATGATCTTGCCGCCATGCTGTTTTGCTTGTTCAATCGCTTGCTGATAAGCATTTACGGCCTCTTGATCGATTAATGGTCCCATCAATACATCTGGCTCCAATGGGTTACCGGTTTTAACTTGTTGATAGGCATGCACTAGATGAGGTACTAGTTTGTTATAAGCCGCTTCATGCACGAACAAGCGGCGAGTGGATACCATTCAATTTGGGTTTGATTTTTTAAAAAAATCGCGAAAATCCTGCCAAGTATTATTTTTTCTTTTCGGTTGTTTGTTTGAGCAGGAAATTGACTATTTGCGATTATGCTAGATTCCTTAGTAGCTGTAAGGGTCTGAACGGTTACCTGCAAGAAGTTAGATTGTGAGGTACACGCTCATGTATTTGTGACCAATCATGTGCACTTGCTCATCACACCGCACAGCAAAGATGGTGTCAGTAACGTTATGCAATCTCTAGGGCGATATTATGTTCAATATTTCAACTATAGCTATCATCGCACCGGGGCCCTGTGGGAAGGCCGTTACAAATCAACGTTGATTGATTCGGAAGGCTACTTATTGACTTGCAGTCGTTATATTGAACCGAATCCAGTACGAGCGAACTTGGCGAGCCATCCATCAGAATATCCCTAGTCGAGTTATCACTATAATGCGTTAATTACACCGCATTTGCTGTATAAGCGATTAGGAAAAACGGCTGAAGAACAACAAAAATGTTACCGTCAATTATTTCGTTTGCGTATAGCTGAGAAGACACTGCGAGATATCAGGGAGTACCATAGCATGGCTGTTGGGTGGCGATCGATTTAAAACAAAAATACAGTTGAGGTGAATTCAATGATGGTGGAAAGATTTGACACCAGAAGAATTATTACAACGGTATTTTAGCGATGTATATTTCTGGATCAATATGGTTCTTCCCGAATTATAGTTAAGTGTCCTAATCTTTCCTATTGATCTTATGGTCGATTTTATTGTAGCCTAGTTTTAGCAGTAAGATACATCTACATGCATGGAAGATAATGATGTATGCGAAGTGCTTTAATTTGATGATTCAAGTTCCGCGCAAAACTAAATCCTAGGAGAACCCTACAATGCGATATTCACTAACTATCCTGAATTGGTTTGCAATAGCCATAGCGTTCATTACGGGGATGAGCACCGTCGTGTCAGCCAATGCGATGGTTCAACCCACGCAATATGTGATGTCAGGCAAAAATTTAGAAATAAGCTACCAAACGGGAGACTTGAACGCTGAGCCTGTGTTTAAATATAGTAGATCAGGAAGAGACTTTAGCTTTAGTGGAGATCAAATCCGCGTGACGCAAACCGAGATCGGCCAATTGGTTACAGTGACACTGCGGCAAGTACCAGATCTTAAAACAGTCACACTGACTTTACTCCTGCCTGCCATTAATCTTATCAGTGACACGGCACTATTTGAAACATTTGTCATTTATACCACGCATAAAACCACCATTCAGGGCCCGGATGTGCTTGATGGGCAGATCCAGTCTTATTCGACTCAGCGTGTGCGCGGGAAAGCTAGCCATGGCCAAATTAATGATGCCAATCTAAGCGGCGTAGTTACAATATCTCCAACCTGTCCTGGCCCTATTAGCCCAGATCAGAATTGTGTGGAGCCTTACGTCGGTGCACGAGTTCAAGTGCTAGACGGTTTTAATAATATTTTACAAAGCACAATCACGAATGAAAAAGGCATGTTTGATGTTTACATGCCACCAGGTGAATATGTCATACACATTGCAAGAATTTCCGTTATACCAATTCCTGTGCCTCTACCAGAGCCAATACCCGTGGATCCTGTGCCACTTCCGATTGAGCTCGACAAGCTGAGCGTGTTACCAGGGACCAATATCTCAGACATCAGCGAATTGAGCTTATTCCCAATTTGCCAGGACAAAAAAGTCGTCGTCCCCGAGCAAGGGAGTGTATTTGTCAGAATCAATTGCGATACCGGCATTCGTTAATCTTCACAGGCGAAATAAGGTAAGCGAATACCACTTACTTTGTTTCGCCTTAATTATCCAGTTTTATTGCACCGCTACATAGCGCCAACAATAGAATGAAACACGCTCCCTTAACCCAGCTCATGAGCGACTTTCAACATCATAATGAAAACCCTTGTAACTTACCTTAAACAACAATGCATATAATACCGGCACAACACCAAGGGTTAGTATGGTGGAAAATAACAAGCCCGCCATGATCGCCACCGCCATGGGTTCCCACATTTCACCGCCGCCTAAATAAAGAGGGAGCATGCCCAATACGGTTGTTGCCGTCGTCAGCAGGATCGGCCGCATGCGACGCTGGGCCGCCTCAATAATTGCGTATTGGGGACTGAGACCATTGACTTCGATTTCCATTTTTATGCGTTCCAATAATACGATGGCATTGTTGATTACGATACCGGCCAGAGAGATGATCCCCAACAAGGTCATGAAACCAAAATAGGAACGGGCCACCAGCAAACCAATGACCACACCCACTATCCCCAAGGGGATGGTCGCCAAAATAATAAGCGGCCGCCGGATTGAATTGAACTGAGCTACCAGCAGGATCATGATAATAAAGGCGGCCACTGGCAATTTTTCTCCGATGGATTTGTTGGCCTTCTGGGAGCTTTCCATTTCACCCCCTGGCTCGTAGCGGTAACCCACCTCCCAGGTAGCCTGTTCTTTCTCCAGCCACGGAATAAGTTGGTCAAAGGCGCTCATTGCCGTGACGCCCGGCTCCAGTTGCCCACCTACTTTCACAGTCTTGAGGCGGTCGCGGCGCAGGATCTTGGCCGGCTGCCATAATACTTCGATGTCCGCCACTTGTTTGAGGGGGACTGAATTGCCCGTGGCCTGGGAATAAACCGCCAGGGTTTCCAGTTTACCGATATCCTGACGGTCCGCCGCGACCGAACGCATCACTACAGGGATGATTTGATCACCTTCACGGTACTGGGTCAGCTCCAGTCCGCTTAAACCGGTTTGTAATGATATGGCGATATCCTGGCTGCTCACACCAGCCCGGCGGGCGCGGGCTTGATTGATCTTCACCAACAGCTTTTTAGTCTGCCGCCCCCAATCATCACTGACGTTTTTCACACCAGGAATCACTGCCATTTTTGCTTTGACCTGATCCACCAGGGTAAACAATTTATCGGTGTCCTTACCGGACAGCCGGATTTCCACAGGATTTTCAATGGGTGCCCCATTTTCAAAACGCTTGAGGGTAACCACTAGGTCGGGGAAATGATCGAAGGTGTAACGATCCAATTGTGTCATGAGCTCGCTGATGACCGCCGACGAGGTGGTGTTGATAATCAGCAGGCCATAATGGGGACTAAGTGGCTCGGGACTATGGGTTAACAGGAATCGCGGTCCTCCAGAACCGATATAGCTTACCCAGTTTGTTATACCCGCCTTAGTTTCACTGGCTAGAAGGTCGGATTTGATAAAACCTTCAATTTCTCTTACCACCGTTTCAGTTCGCTCGATGGCGGAGCCGATGGGCAACTTCAGTTCCATCTTGTAATAGGGCCGGTCTGAAGGGGGAAAGAATATATTTGGGATGTATTTCATGCCGGACATGGCAACAAAGAAGATGACGACAATCGCGATCAAGGTTAGCCAGCGGTTGTGTAATAACCACTGCAACGCAGCCCGATACCACCGGTAAAAGCGTGTATCGAATCCACTCTCCTCTTTTTTTACTTTCAGGAGATGGACACACATTAACGGCACCACCGTTAAAGCCAGTATCCAGGAACAAAGCAAGGTAATGGTTACCACTTTAAACAAAGGCGCGGTGTATTCACCGGTGGTGGATTCCGCCAGATAAATGGGAAGAAATGCTGCAGCGGTGGTCAGGGATGATGTCAGCAAGGGTACACGCAATTCAGTAGCGGAATCCACGGCGGCGTCCACCACTTTTTTGCCCGCGGCCATCTGCACCATAATGCTTTCGGTCATGACAATGCCGTTGTCCACTAACATGCCAAGGGCGATGATTAATGCTGCGAGGGAAATTTGGTCTAAACCGATATGAAAAAACGACATCACCAGCAGTGCCGTGACCATGGTGCAGGGGATCAGTGTGGCCACAATCAAACCGGTGCGTAAGCCAAGGCTGAGCAACATCACCGCGGCTACAACTGCAATGGCTTGCAACAGGTTGCCGCCGAAGTCTTTGACCTTTTTATCCACTTCATCCGGCGAAAAGGTGATGACATCGAATTCAATACCAATGGGGTAAGCGGCCTGTAGTCGTTCCAACACCATGCGGACCTTTTCTCCCAAGGCAATGATATTGCTTCCCTCGCGCATGGAGATAGCCAGACCTAGGGCTGGAATCCCTGAGGATTTAACCTTGCTTGAGGGTGGGTCCACATAACCCCGGTATACCTCGGCAATATCTTCCAGGTAGAGTACTTCTTTGCTGCCTGGCAGTTGAATAATGGTACGCCGCACGTCCTCCACCGACTCGAAATTTCCGCTAGGTTCCAGGGCAATACGCTCCGGTGCCAGCATGACATAACCACCCGGCACCACGATGTTGCGACTGGAGAGGGTTTGCATCAATTGGTAGGGTGACAGCCCCAATTCAGCCAGGCGGGCATTATTGTATTCGATAAATATACGCTCCTCCTGGGCACCATAGATCTCCACCTTGGCCGCCTCGGGAATACGCAGAAATTCATCCCGCGCTTCATCTGCCACCTGCTTTAGCTCAGCATAACTGAAGCCTTCACCGGTGAGGGTGAGCACAGTACCGAATACGTCGCCGAATTCATCGTTAACAAACGGGCCGAGCACACCGTCCGGCAGATCGCCGATGGCATCTTCGATCTTACGCCGCAACTTGTCCCAGATGGGACGCATTTCGGTATAACTTTCCTTGATATTGACTTTAACGATAGAGACACCGGTACGTGATTCACTCACCACGAAATCCAGCTCGGGAATTTCCTGCACGACTTTTTCCAGTTTGTCGGAAACCAATAGTTCGACACGTTCGGGACTGGCGCCAGGGAAATGGGTAATGACCTGAGCAGTACGGATGATGAAGCCCGGATCGTAATCCCGGGGCATATTCAGGTAGGCCGAAATACCGGCGGCCAGAATCACAAGTAGCAACACCAGTGTAGTACGATTGTTTTCAATGGCCGCGTGGGTAATATTCATTACTTATTACCATCCAGACTTGGCAGACGTACCGTTTGGCCATCAATAATACGGCTAACACCGGCGGTAACAATCAATTCCCCATCCTGCAGACCATGACTGATAAGAATGCCTTTGTCGGTTAACTCACCTACCGACACCGCTCGGCGCTGGACAGTAGCCAAGCCCTGTTCACCCGGGGTAACAACAAACACATGGCGGCCCTGGCGGTCTTCACCCACAGCAAAAGCTGGCACAGTAATTTGCTCACCATCACCGGCAATTCGAAACCCTACCTCGGCGGTCATGCCGGTACGCACTGCCGGATCCGGCTTATCCAATACCACGGTAATAGGAAAGGTGCTGCTGCTTTTGGATGTGGAGACACCGACTTCTGTGACAGTTGCCGCAAAGACCTTACCCACCAATGCATCGAACTGAACGCGACAGGCATCACCAACATGGATACGAGTGATAAATCCCTCCGATACACCTACCTGTACTTCTTTTTGGTCACCGCAGTTGAGCACAGCAATTATTGATCCTGCCTGGATGTTTTCATTTTCTTCCACATTAACTGTCGCCACCGAACAGGCACCCGATGCAGAAACCTTGGTATAGGAGAGCTGTCGCCTCACCAGCTCAAGTTGTTTTTCCGCTGACTTTACCGACGCCCGTGCCGACTCTGATGCTGCTCGGGCCGCGTCCAAATCATTTCGCGATACGCTATTGGTTTCATAAAGCTGACGGGTGCGGGTATAGCGGGCATTGGCATTTCTTTCCTCTGCCTGTGACCGTTGCAATGAGGCATCAGCCTGCTGCATCTGGAGTTCAAAGTCCTTGGTGTCCAAAGTGGCAATCGTATTGCCCTTATTCACCCGGTCCCCCACCTTAATCGCTACTTGTTTGATGGTGCCACCTACCTTAAAACTGATCTTGGATTCAGTACTGGCTTGAGCTGTTCCAGAAAAGCTGCGCATACGGCCTTCACCAGCGATAGAAACTTGTTCGTAACGTACCGGCCGAATAGGGGCTTCGGCAGTCGCATCTTCCTGAGTACTGCATGCCGGAAGAATAAATAGTACGCTTAAGAATATTGGTATCGTGCAAACTATTTTCATTTTTTAGCCTCCGCAAAAAATGCTTGTAGACGATTAAACCAGTCTGCCCGTTCGGCTTCACTCATGAAGAAACTGAATCTTCCTGTGGCTCGCTGTGTGTTCATTAAATCGATCAGGAATTGATAACGCGCATCCGCAGCACCAAGCCTTGCCACCAATGCCACCTGTTGTGCATCGATTAATTGAATGTTGGATACCGTGCCTTGGGAGTAAGCTTCTGTAATTAGCTCCATGTTTTTCTGTGCCGCTAATGCCGCCTTCCCTGATAAAGCAATACTACCGTGGGATGCACCCAACTGATGGATTGCATTACGTATGCTTGCTTCTATACGTTCGGCCACAGCACGGCGTTCGATTTGTAACTGAAATAGAGTCTCACGGGCCTTACTCGCATCGGAACGACGCGAACCTCCAGTAGACAAAGGTAGTTTGGCAACCAGTGCAATATTCCAGTCGGTATCGTTCTTACTTCCACCAAAGGGAGATGAAACGTTTGCACCGGCACCACTTTTGTTGAAGGTCTCGGTCACGCCGGCCTGTACTATAATGTCGGGCGACCAGAAGGCACTTCGCGCTGACGCCAACGTTCGTTGTTGGGCGGAGATTGTAGCATCGAGCTGTTGCAAATCCGGAAAACGGTCCAACCCATCGCGCACCATGAAGTCACGAAACAAGGCAAAATCCCTTGGATTTCTGGTAAAGCCTAATACTCGTTTATCACTTGCCAGCAAGACAGGATCATCGATCACGGCATCCTCGGCAATGAATGGTTCTTCCTGTGGACGGTTGAGCACACGATTTAATACGATTTCCGCCTGCCGCCGCTGTGCTTCGGCTTTGAGCAAATTCTGTCGATTAATGGCTGCCTCGCTTTCCCACCGGTACACCTCGGCCGGTCCGGAATGACCGATGGACTGACGGATACGCGCTAGCTCTAGGTTGGAACGGGTTACCCGCAGGTTTTCTTTCTGGATACCTTCAAAGGTTTTGGCACGCAACACATTCAGATACGCGATAGTTGCCTCTTGAACCACATCCAGAGAAAGGCTGTCATAACCCTGTACACGCGCATCTTGCAGGTGGTTTTGTATCTCTAGATTCGCCCGGGTTTTTTCGGAATAGATCACTTGACTGCCAGTGAGAGAACCTGAGGTCGTGCGCTGTGCCTGACTACCAAAACTTGATTGGGCACGATCCTCATCAATGATCAATCCCTGGGCGGCAACATCCAACTGAGGCAAAAACTTGGAACGTGCCTGGCGCACATTTTGTGCACCAGCTGCTAACTCTCGTTCCCCAGCTTTCAAATCCAGGTTTACCTCAGTGGCTTCATGTGCCACCTTTTCCAGACTTAGACGACGAGAGACATCGGTGATTTCTTCATTTAATAATACCGCCTCAGCAAGGATGTCCCAGTTCGGCCATACATCAATAGCCCGTGCCGTTGCCATATTAATGGTGTAATGCTCACTTTGTGAAAATGCCACAGGTAATTGAGCGGCATCTTCACCCAATAGGATACGCTGCACATTGAGTGCAATTCGGCGTGCAAAGCGCAAGGTATCCGCTTCGGTGGCAATGCTTGCTAATAGTCCTTGCTCGACATCTCTTCTGCCCAAATAAGAAAAACTTGGTAGGCGGCGGTCAATCAATCCCTGTGCCAAGCGTTGTAATTCCATCGCTGTCATGTGTGGATTCGGCGTGATGTAAACAGCATCCGTATCAACCGGTAGTTTTTTTAAAGCCTCTTGGGCAAATCTCCCAAATTGAATCATTGCGATTTCGATACCCGCGGTTTCTGCAATCTGACGTCCCTTAGCCTGCAATTGCGGAATGCCTTCCAAGGTGGTGCCTGTTGCCAACACCACTAGTTTTTTAAAAGGCTTGATAGCCAGAAAAGCGGCAATATCACGCTCAACACTGCGAAAGGCGCTGAGGTAATTGAGATTGTGTATACCGCTAGTCCCTTTACTTACGGGAATATTCTGCAGCTTGGCATCAATGATCACCGTAGCGATCACGGGTTTTGACAGATTTGATTGATGCGCCGCAATATCGGAAGCGACGGGGCCTAGCGCAAGAATCAGATCGACATTGGAATCACGCAAGAGTTTCACCAGGGCTACTTTAATACTGCTACGTGTCCAGTCACCCCGCACAAGTAGCTCATCGGGAAAGCGTACATCGAACTCACCCTCGGTCAGTGCAAGTAATTCTTGTTTCACGAGTTGGCTTTCATTATTTGCGCCTTCAGGTGCAGGACCGTCAAAGACAATAGCAATATTAATCACCGGTAGACGAGCTGCCATAGCGAGCGGCATACTCGCTAATGAAAGAAATATCAATGGGAAAATAAGAATGAAGATGCGCTTGATGGCCATTGCGCTAACAAAATCACGTAGTATTCGGTTAGTAAGCCCCTGTCCCATCGATTTGGTCCCTCCTTGTTGGTCTTAGTGTATTTTTATTATTACCTACGGTATAAGATATTAATACCAGCGAAGTTTACATCCTCGAAACTTAAATCGAATGCTGCGCCGTTGTCATTCACTAATTCAATAGAGCGATTCACTTCCCTGCCTGCTTCAATACGTAACCAGGCATGTTCGCTTAAGTTGATTTCTGCACCGATAGAGATTCGAATCGCCTTAGTCGTCACATTAAACTCTTTGTCAATGGCGTCTACTTCCACATCCCATTTATCACCGGCAGGGAGCACATTCCAAAAGAAAAAAGTTCGTGAAGAAAGAGCATAGTTGATACTTAACCGGGGGAAAATTAGATCAAAACGCCAATGCTCGTCGGGCGCATAGCGAATCCCTACAACAGGGTAGGCCTGACTATCGCCAAAACTACGGTCAACCCCTACACCGACAACCCAGGATGTTTCATCGGATTGCTGATAAGATGCACGCAGCAAACCAGTCACAGTAAAATCATCGTCATCAATTTCTTCAAAATCAGAATGAATGCCAGGTGTAACATTGGTGATAACATTCCACTTTCCGAATTGTCTTATAAACCGAATTGGCACCTCGATAACGTACAAATCTTTGTCCGCATTGAGGTTGTCCAAATTGTAACGAGTGAATTTGTAATGCGCACCAAATACTAATTTCACAGAAGAAAACTCATGACTGGCAAAGTTTGCCGACGCGTCCAATTCATGGGCTGATATTTCAGCGTTGTTAGTTCTATTCTCAACCTGCGCACTAGCTGTTGTGGTAAAACCTATCTTTGCCATCGGAGGCGTAGAGGGTAGCAAAGATTCAGCGCCATAACTTGAAGATACGAATACCGTAATAAAAGCAAAACAGGAATGTGCAATTCCACTTGTTTTTGCTTGCATGAGTACACCCCCCTGTCTACTCTGTACACCCATTTGTATAATCACCTTTGATGACACAATTCCACAGAACAACGATACTGTGAAGTTTATGTGCCTACATGAGAAAAGAACAAAAAAGGACCTTGGGTTATTCGAATTATCCTCACCTGTTCCTTTTTAATTTCTCTTTAGTAACTATAGCCACTTTAAAGAAAAACATATATCTGCACGTGAGATTATTTAATATTGACACCAATCTCTCTCTTGATAAACCTCAATGCATTAATGGTTGGTAATAATTTTGATTAATCATAATCGGTTTATTGATTTTCAAAAACTATTCTATTCGAGTGTCTTGATTAACGAAAACAGGCCGTGCGAAACAGTTAAACCTGTCGGGTACATCTGAACTGGTTCAGTCTAATCTACTGATGGCTCTTATGGGTCGATGAAAACTGATTAACACCTGAACGGGTATAGGAAGTATTAAACACCTATAAGTAAAAAATCAAAAGTTTTTTTTCGGGTACTGGCAGAAAATATCGGCCATTCCGGCTAAATATTCACCCATATGAGTGGCGTTGTCACGTGACAAATAACAGTTAGTTGAAATTGACGGTTAATAATTCTTCAATTTGGCCCGATTAATTTTCCGTGGCCAAGGGTGCTTTTGACACTCTCAAAGGGAGTCACAATGTTGACAGGTCTGGATTAGTTAGTGGGTTCGAAAAAGCTGTGATAGCTAGCCAGTTCTCTTGGCATTAATACTTGTGGGCAACCCTAATTGTTGTGGAATTTTTACAATAATAGCCGGATCTTCGATAGCCGCCATTTTGTGTATGGACGCACTTATGCCGCGAGCATATGGATGCGCAGGAGCGGTGATTATTAGCTTGCCACTGCAATGAGGGCACCGTTCAATATCAATATCACCTAAAGCGCCTATTGTTGGTGAATACACGCTTGAGTAACCGCGCCCAGGGAACATAGTGTTTCCGAATCCCCGAGCAAGGTGCATCTTCAATGGCATCATATTCGGGGCAGGGTAGTTTAGATTCAACGATTTCGCAAAGAACTTTCAGTAATAATGGATGCATTTTCCATTAGTGTAAGAAATACTTCGGGCTCATTGTCTTGGATAAAATGCTTAAATTTATGCGTAATATATCGACTTATATTTATTTTATTTCCCTGTGGGTCAAGTACAAATGTTCGAGGTACGTAACTTCCAACATCATCATAATGCTCGCTAATATCGGGGTTATCATCAACATTAACGCGTATCATTATCATTTTATTCGCCGCTCTCTGTATTTTATCTCTATAAAATATATTCTTATACGCATGGCAAGTAGGGCACCAATCCGCATAAAAAATCAACATTATTGGCTTGTTTGTTTGCTTTGCTTTTTGTAGGCCTTCTTTATACGAATACCATTGAATATTATTTTCATTCCAATCAATGCCTTCTTCAGGATTAATTGCTGCAGAGCTTGACATTGAAAATGGTTTTCTGGCTATTGCGTTATTACCGGCAACACGGTTAATAGGGATAGTCTGTTCAAAAAGCATATATTCAGATGAGCTTGCCTTTGTTAATGCTTCCTCAATCAATTGCTTCCCTTTCCCCGCCGAGTTATTATCCAGCATGGAACGGTAAAATTTCTCATAAAAATAATCAGGTTGTACAATAACTTCGATTTTTAAGTTATGACTGTATTCGTCAATTATTTGCTGATAATCAATTACCAAAAAGTCATTTGCTGGAATTCTCGTATCATAAATCTCTCGAGACAAATCAAGAGGAACTTCCCGTCCGATACTTGCTTCCAACAAACTGCTCACAATTATTTGCTGAGCATCATCCTGCATGTATCCCTTAACAAGTATTCTTGGTGTAAGGTAAGTTGGGAAATGATGACCTGCTCCGGTATTTTCAAACTTTATAGAAATTTTTAGTTCTTCACCGGATTTTAGTTTCTGCTGTTGCTCACTAATGGAAATGCGTAAAGCATTTTTCACCATTTGCTTGTCATGTATACCACGCCAAAGGTGTTGCCTATCGGGCATATGGCAACCTTGACACTGAATGCCCTTGTTGGCATATTCGCTTTGAATCCATTCGTTATAGGTGTTTTCAAGTAACTTGCCATTAAGCGCATAACCGTTGTTATTGAACTGATGACATTTTTTACAAAAAATGGATTTCGTAAATGCAGTTTCAGCGGAAAATCCATTATGGGGTAAATCACTGCTGTTTTCATCACTTTTTTCTTTCTTTACTTTAGGTGGAGGTCCAAATCTTTGGTGTTTTCTCACGTGGCACGCTGCGCAAATTAAACCTTTTTTTTGTAATTCCTCGTTGTAATGAATATTTTTCTGAAAATTATTTTCACCTTCAATTTTTAACACACTTTGTTGCTCGGCGAGCGGTGTATGGCAAGCCCAACACGCTCTGGCTGTTTCCGGGTCTTCTTCTTCCATAATAATTAACTGACCCAATACACCGGGTCCCATCGCTTGACTATGCAAGCTTTTTTGCCAGTCTTTAAATTGTTGTGGATGACATTGTCCACATGATTCAGGAAACAAAGATGCTTCAAGTGAGGAATAGTTAGCCGGAGGTTTCCCCTGTAAAGTGATTGTTTCTTTTCCCCAGTGCTGCTCAAGGAACTTTAATTCGCTTTTTGTTGGAGAATAATCCTGCGTTTGCGCAGAAACTTGCGCTGTAGATAATACAAGCAAGAGTATAAATAATTGTTTGGTTTTCCAATACATAATAAATTTAATCGATGATTTAAACAAAAAAAACAAGGCAGAAATTCACCTGCCTTGTTACATTTATATTAGTGAGATTTCATCATTGCGCAGGGATTACATGGATTTTGATGTTTTGCACAAGGATTGCACGGGTTATGTTCTTTTGCGCAGGGATTGCATGGGTTATGTTTCATTGAGCAAGGATTGCATGGATTATGTTTTTTTGCGCAAGGATTGCATGGGTTGTGTTTTGACATGCAGGGATTTTTCATTGCACAGGGATTACCGTTAGATGCTACAGTCATTGAAATATTTTGCCCAGCAAACGCGGTTGAGTTCGAGAGCAAAAGCATCACAATGATTAGCGGAATACTTTTTATTAGATGTTTCATAGTTTCACCTCATTTAATGTTGATTTTCAACAAGTTAATTGTTCATATACCAAAATCACCACCTATTAATTTATAACTTTTCCAAATAAGCTATTACCTCAAGAATAATGATATATCCAGATCAATGTGATCTGTCTTTTTAATAATAGCGCAAAGTTTACATTAACCCTAAATTCATAAAAAAATTGGAATCAAAATTTTAATGCCAATAATTTGGTTCGAAGCGCGTTATTATAAAGTTACCACTCAACTCACATAATTCTTTCCCGTGATCCTGTAACAAAAAAACATTTTGTCTGTCCTTTTTAAGAGGGTAGCTGAAATTAGCTGCTATTACCTCAAATGACTCTGTCAATTTACAATTGTTACAGAAGTAAACGTATCTTTTGTCGTTATACGTTAACTCCTTAGCAAATAAGAAAAATTAATAAGCTAATATTTTTCGAATAAAGGAGAAAAAATATGTCAACTGAAAACCTAAAACTCAGGTTTAATTTTTCGAACACGCTAATAGGTGCAGTGCTAGCAACTGCTGTTGTCACTGTTACAATGTTAATCTCAGGTACTGATATCGTTAAGGCACTTGGTGTAATGCTAGTCGGAGGAGATGCGACACAGAACGCGCAGTACGCTGCAGGTGGTTTTATGCATCTTTTTATTGGAGTGAGTTATGGGATTTTATATGCGCTATTGTTTGCGCCTATCAGGGAGTGGAACAAACTTATAAAAGGAGTTGTTTTTGGCGTTTTTATTACGGCATTAGCACTCTCTTTCATGCCTATTATGGCTTCATTACTAGCAGGTAATTCTGTATCCGCGGCTAATCCTTGCAATGCTCAAATTCATAACGTTTGTCACATGGTCGCACAAAATTCGTGCAATCCGTGTGGGTCAAATGCGAGTAACCCCTGCAGTACTCAAGGAATGAAATCAAGCAATCCATGTACAACTAATATCGCCAATCCATGCAATGGAAAAATGATAAACGCTTGCAACCCATGTGCAGATAAAGTACGCAACCCATGTAATCCATGTGGATTAAAAACAAGTAACCCCTGCAGTACTAGTACTCAAGGAATCATATCAAGTAATCCATGCATGAATCCATGCTTAGCTAATTCGGAAAATCCATGCGATATGAAAGCATCCAAGTCATTGGGAGAGAATCCATGTAATCACCGAGTGGTTAAAATGTCGAAACCCTCTCAGCAACATTCATCTGTTTCAACAAATCCTTGCGCTGCAGCCAACCCATGTGGGGGTTCTGGTGGATCTGGAAATCCGTATGCATCATTAACCAGCCTAATAAATCATTTATTTTTCGGACTAACATTAGCATTTTTTATACGCAAACCAGAATAGTTGTAAGTAGTGGCTACAAAAAATGAGGACATCCAAAATAAGTAGATTTGATAGTCAGCTTCTGGGAGATAAAGCCTTGAAAAAATACGGTGGGTCATATGATTAAAAAAATTAATCATAAGGATTTTAACTAGGGCTGTCATCTACTAAATTCAATGGTAGCCCCTTGTTCCTTGGCCCTATTTCTTTTTATTACTTTCGACAGGCGTACGATCACGGGCTTGGGCCAAAATGCCACCGCCAGCGTGGCAATATCTTCTGCCAGTTAGTCGATATAGAAGCTGACCGGATCGGCATAACCGGCGCGCGTTTAAAACATCGGATCAATGCGCATCGCTTCGCCCATGACCCAGCAGTGTCCTACGCTATTGATATCCGCATTGCCGATACGGCTACGCCAATCTACTGCCGAAGGGGTTTGGTTAGGATCCAGGGTGCGGTTGGCACAATCACAGGCCATCTGATCCAAATAGACCGCAGTGGCGCCCAGGCCATTGTTGGGGAGGATCGAAAAGATCTGAAACAATGCTGGATTCTGTAACGCAGCCAGGGCATTGGCCTTGATATCCATAATATATTTCTTGCCTTCGATCACATCCTCGCGCTTACCTAGACGGTTGAAATGTCCGCCGATGAAAATGTCGAAATCGAATCCCAGTACTTTATCGTAGGCCGTGATGTACTCCGGTACCTCCTCCGCTAGGGCAAGATTACTGAACGGTGACCAGCCGGGAAAAACCACATCGACCAGCATCAAGACTTTTTGCCTGGGCGCATAGATATAAATGTTACCGGGTTCGTGTGCCGGCCCGTTGTACGATAACTGTAGTTTTTGTTTACCCAACTTTATTTTTATTGCTTTGGAGAAAACCCTGTGGGCCAGCGGCGGTGGGCTGCTGCCGGCGCCCGGTAACAGGCCCTCCAACTCGTTTGTGCCTTTTTCTAACTGCTTATTGGTCAGGCGATGAGCGATGATCTTCACGTCAGGAAAGGCGTCTTGAATAAAGCTGGCCGCACCGATATGGTCCATGTGTGTGTGGCTATAGACGAGTTTTTTGATTGGCTTTCCCTGCGTTTCTGGAATACTGTAAATGACCTCGACGAGAGTCAACGAGGCCGCGGGATCGGCTTGATTAAGGCCGATGCTGGGCGGCGCATCAACCACGATAATGCCCTTGTTAGATACGAGAAACATGATTTGGTAAACGCCATCCGTGACATAGAACAGGCCATCCTTGAGCTCCTCGATATGATAGAAGCCATGACTAAACTCGCCCTTTGAGGGATCGGGTATTGCTTGTGAATTAGGCGGAATTGTCAAAGTCACCGGTACGTGTGCCGCGCATACATTCGCCTCAGGCGGCAAGAAGCTATGGTCAGTACGGTAGGCGTAGGCATTGCTTGTGAGCAACAGAAACGCTGCGATGCTTATTGTTAAACACGTCAGATTGTGGAATAGCACTTTATTCATTTCATTAGATTTCATTTTTCTTCTCCGTTTTTCTAGTGTGTTTAGAAAGTCGTAGTTTTAGGAATAGCGCGGAGCGGTGTCATTATTGGCCCCAGAAGCAGGTGAGAATGACCTGGACCGCCTTTCTCAGTATAGATAACGCACGTCTACTCTGCCAGTACATCTTGAGTCGGTGAGAAAAATGAGGACACCCACTAAAATTCCGTAATGACCCCGCATATCCGGTTCTTCTGTCAATTATTTTAATGGATGTCCTTCTAATATTTTATTATCCTGTGCAGCAGGCTTTCGCGCACGATACATGCAATTGCATCAGGTGGTGATGACAAAGACGCCCACCGCTATGCCGAATTGTCGTTTGGGGTAAGAATAAGCACGAGATCAATGAGTGTCTGTGCAGGCGCTTTTTGTCCCGCTTTCTTACTCACTTTATTAGAATAGCGTTGACGATACTTTCTATCCACCAATGCCTGATGGAGTTTTAGCAGGGTGGCTGGTTTTACAATGATCGCAATTTTACCTAGTCGGTTAGATTTAATCAGGGCACTAAGCAATCCAAATATAAAATGATTGGACATACTTAGGGCTGCCTATAAAATTATTTCACATTTCTAACTTTCCACTCACTCATTCTAGCTGCCTTTGTAATCAACCAATGTACATTATTTAATTCTTCAGCTCATAGGCATGAGTTGGTCGCCAAGGAAATGGGCCCATCCAGTCATCCAGTAACAACCGCCAGGCGTTCATTTCCAGCCACTGATCATACATGGCCCAGTGTTCGTATTTAGGTACCTTTACAACATTGGGTACCTTAAATGGATTGGTGCCCTTTTTGAATTCCGCATAGATAGCCGCGCGTAAGTCCCGGATGAATTGCAGATTATCTGCTACATCTTGCTTAGTTCCACCTTTTGAGGAATCAGTCTTATCATTGTGTGAGTAGACGGCTTTATCAAAATCCAATTTCAATATTTCTTCTAGAGACCGCTCCCATTCCTTTATGTTGAAATCTGGCACAATGGTAAATAGTACTCTGTTAGGAGAAACCAGGTCTGCGATATAGGCAACCTTTTTCTCAGGCAAAAGGAATACAGTCATGCCCAGGCCATGATTCATGCCTAGATAATGCATTTCAATCGTTGTACCGCTATATCCGGTCCTTTATTGTTTACAGATTATTGTGCGTGCCATCACAAAACGGTTGGCCACTGGTTCGTTTGCAGCCACATAAATACACTGTTTCAGTTCTTTCTGCTGTAAAGGCGACCGGCTCAAAGCTTGTGTCTTGATGTGACCCATCGCAGAAGGGCTGATTCTTGCTGCGACCACAGGCACACCAGTGATAGGACTTGCCTGCTTCCACCTCGGTGGCATAAGGTTCCTTTTGTGCAATTAGTGCTTCGTCTGTCATTATGCTTCTCCACTTAATTGATGAATATAATTGATGATTAAATCCGATAACGCTTCTTTCCAGAGTGTTACCGGTCCGGTTAGTACAATGGCCGATGGATTTAAGGCTTAGCTTATCCAATTTTCCTCCGGTGCCAGGCGTAGATCAACCCTTTACTACGCTATTTGTGTCTAATTATGGATTTCCATTTACTGCCAACCAGAAAGGAAAACTGGCAAGATCAAATGATTTAACAACTTCCAATGTTTTGGTGTCGATCACCACTAACTTGTCATCTGTTGTGACTACCACATAAATCCAGCGATTGTCTTTACTGGCGCGCACACCATGAGGACCAAACCCGACCTTGATTTGTTTTACCACTTCTAGTGTTTTACTGTTAATCACTGTAATAATGTCATCGGCAATGGCACCGGTTATCACTAACTCGCCATTAGGAATCACATCGATTCCTGCATGACCCTGACCCACAGATATGATTTTTTTTATCTTACCTGAAGCCAGGTCCATTACACCGACACTGTTTGAGGTATCACGTATAAATGCTGTTTTACCATCTTTTGACAAATCAATATTATGTGCGCCAATCAAACCCGGTGTGGGAATTACTTTTAACACTTTCCGTGTGTGAGTATCAATAATGCCCAGACCAGCACCACCTTGCAAGGTTACATAGGCCAGCTTGCCATCATCGCTAAAACGTATATTGTGAGGCATGTCTTCTACTGGAATAGTTGTGACGACTTCATAGTTGTCCAGGTTAACCACGCTTACTGTTGCTTCACCCTCATTAGCTACATAAACCTCTTTCCCATTTGGCGAAATTTTCAAACCTTTGGACTCTTTACCGACTTTCACCTGCGCAAGAATGTTGCCAGTGCTGGTATCAAATACATAAATTTTCGCCATTTTAGGACTACTGACCACCAAACGTTTGGCATCTGGTGTGATCGAGTTATATAACATCACCGGCTGACCTTGCCAGATTGTCTGTCCACTGAATTTTGCTACCTGACCGGAATCCTTCAAGGTTGCAAAAATATCTTCCACAAATAATTCTTCCGCATTAACATTTGGTAATACGCTAAATGATAATAATGCAAACAATCCAGTTTTTTTTACATGCTTTATAAAGCTGTTATTCTTCATACTTAATCCCCAGTGTGTTTTTAAAGAAATGACGAGGTTCAGATATAAAGCATTTTCTAAATCATAAGCGCTACATTTTCCGGATTCATATCTGCAGAATACAAAACCCAGAACCGATAAATCCTTGCAGTACTTGAATCCGCTTCCATTGCACTCAGTTGAACCAGCACCTCTACCTGTCGAAGCTAGGAGCGTTGTTTCTGGTACACCGCCTGGAGTAATATAGTGATCAGCCAGGGCAGGGCATTATCTGTATCCTGCACTTGTCTTATGCACATATACCCATCCAGGCCTGAAAAATGCTTTTTGCACTGCTTCCATGGTAGTACAAGTATAGTAGTACAAGTAGTCGTAAAAAGCTTTATTCCGGGGGAATTGTGGGGTTAAACCCTGAGGTATCCCCACGAATTCATCCGCACAGTATCGATTCTATATAGGATTTGATATAGAGTTTGATAGTTTTCAGTGAAGAAAATATATCTTTCAGCTAGTTTATTTTTATGTCAGTACCAAATGGATCATTAAAAAAGTCTCCTTTACCAATTGGATTTGGACCACCATCAAGCACATCAACTTCATCGCCGCCACCATCTAGAACATCCTGGCCTTTACCCCCAAACAACTTATCCTTAGAAGCATTACCAAAGATACAATCATCATCGGGACCACCGTCAATCGAATCTATACCTCGTCCGCCGGAGAGAAAATCATGATCGGTAGTATTACTACGGATGTCGCGTTGGCAACCTACATAGAGCGGTTGTTTATGATCGATAAAAACAGAAAACCAAATATCATCTACAATATCCGTTAAATCAAATGGCATAGGCGTATACAGTTCTTTGTGACGTATTGAAAAATCAAGACCAAAAAATATCGATCGTTTGACGTAACCATATATCTCGTCCTCGCCGGCCCCACCATCGATGATATCATCTCCAAAACCGCCGTAAAGTTTGTCTTTTCCAGCTTGGCCAAAAATAATATCAGCACCATCGTTGCCCCAGATATTATCTTCCGCAGCTCCGCCGTAAATCGTATCTCTTCCTCCTTCGCCATGAATAAAATTAATTTGGTTACCACCGCCAAATATCAAATCATCACCACCTAATTCTCTATCTTTGCTCGTACCATTATCACCATAAATATCATCACCGCCAGAGCCACCATTAATATAGTCATCGCCCATTAACGCCGCTGTTGTTGGCTGATCTTCAAATTCCTCACCATCACCATAAAGCGTGTCACTTCCGGCCTCACCATAGATTTCATCATGCCCTGGGCCACCTTGGACATTATCATCTCCTTCGCCAGCGCAAATGAGATCATCTCCACCACCACCCCAGATTATATCGTTGCCTCCGAAACCATTAATGACATCATCCCCATCAGTTCCATAAAGAAAATTATCCCCATCATCGCCTTTGATATATTGGCCACCGTTTTTAACATCTCTGGGGTCACACACTATTGCGGGGCCTTCTTCGTAAATTGGCTCTGGACCATAGAGCAACTCTGGGCCAAATAACCCATTTGAATAGGATTCTGGACCAAAATTTATATCAGAATTGGTTCGCATCACAGGAGTGGGTGTTAAAGTGGGATAAAATTCTGGACTATCTAAAGTTGCGTAACTATTATTTGCACAAAATAGGTTTATTGCAATGACACCTGCTGTGCTAATTTTACTAGATTTATTCATTTTGATTTCCTCATTAATTTAAAAAATGACAAAGTTAGCTGAGCAATAATTTATGCTCTTGCTGTACAATCCCTTCCTCATTCCGATAGGTGTAAAAAAGGGATTCACATTTATTTATACGCAGAGGAAACAAAAATGGATTCATTAATCTCTTTCTGTATCTTTCATTTGCTATTTTGCCTATAAACAAAAGCTCACTAAATTATGACGACTAGTCATTGGGAAATGAAAATATAATTAATTTATGCGGCAATGATGTAATTTCATAAATCGTTATCTATTCAAACTAGAAAATAAATGGAGCGCGCAAACTGAAATCTCACTATTGTATTGAATTATGTACACTTTAAAAAAGGATAGAGAGCGATGTTTTTAATTCCGAAATTATCACACTGAGCATCGCAAAAATAATAATCATTGTTTTGCATCCAAAACAACGTTTTCAACGTAATATACCTAAGACAACTATTTTCATGCATAATCAGAGGCTGATCGATTGACTACGACAGACGCCCAGACGGACCAACAGATTATCCAGGCCATACAACAAGGTAAGCAAGATGCTTTCGCCGAGCTTTACGATCGCCATAACACCTGGTTACTGGCAGTTGCTTATCGCATTTTGAGAAATCGTAACGACGCTGAGGATTTATTACATGATGTGTTTATTGAAATTTGGAAAAAAGCGGATAGTTATGATCCGAATCGTGGCTCAGTAACTGCCTGGTTAGCGGTAAAAATTCGTAGTCGCGCTTTAGATCGACTACGAACGTTAAATACAGTAAAGAAACACATAGTAGAACAATCCGCTACAGAAATCGATTTTGTAGCACCTCAGGATCAAATCAGTAGTGCTGTTAATCATAATCAGGCAAGACAACTGCTCGCTCAGCTAAATCAAGTTCAACGTACTGTTATAGAACTTAGTTATTTCAAGGGCCTTACTTGTCAAGAAATTGCTAATCATTGCCAAATGCCGCTAGGCACTGTCAAATCAACGTTGTTGAGAGGAATGCAGAAATTACGGAAAAATTTTAATCATCACGAGGTATCGACACATGTTAGTAGATGAAGAACAACTTACCCAATATGCGCTTGGTATTTTAGATGAAGGAGAACAAAAAGCGATAGAGCGAGAAATCGCCACATCGTTTGAATTACAAAAGGAGCTGGTTGTTATATCGAACTCACTGCAAAATATAGCGTTTGCAGAAACTCCGCTACTACCGAGCGACAGTTTACGAGATTTGGTGCTGCAGTCAATCAACAAAAAAACACGATTTGATGGCTTCATTGAGCGTTTTGCCGATCTCTTCGATCTCGACAA
The DNA here is from genome assembly GCA_945787125.1 of uncultured Ectothiorhodospiraceae bacterium. Taxonomy (GTDB): domain Bacteria; phylum Pseudomonadota; class Gammaproteobacteria; order S012-40; family S012-40; genus CALZHW01. Next base: position 14,200 of record CALZHW010000015.1, on the reverse strand, counting down.
CCTTACGTCACAAAGTCTGCTAAAGAAAATAGACCATACTGCAAATCGTGCATGGGAATCAACCCTTTTGCCGGGAGTAAAGATCATGAAATTTCCTGGTGGCCCCAGAGTATCAGCTGCCACTTGTGGCATTGTCCAAGTAAAACCAGGAAAATTTTTTCCTGCACATCAGCATCAAGGCAATGAGTTGATTTTAGTACTTCAAGGACGTGCCCTTGATGATAACGCTAGTGTTTTGGCTGCTGGAGACCGTTTCAATTTCGACACTGGCAGTAGTCATAGCTTTCGTATTATTGGAGACGAGACATTTGTATTTGCCGTTGTTCTACACAAAGAAAATAAGTGGTTATGGATTAAATCCTTGATCGACCTTTTACACATTAAGAAAAGATAATCTTTTAAATGGATTTTTATTCATAAATAGTAAGTTGGAAATTTTCCCAAAGCACGTATGGCCCAGGTTCAACCAGCAAGCGCATCACATTGATTCTAATCTACGCTTAAAGATGGGTATAAGTGACCATGTGACAAATAAGGTTAGAGGATCAAATGCGAGTAACCCCTGCAGTACTTAAGGAATGAAATCAATCAATCCACGTACAACTAATATCGCCAATCCATGCAATGGGAAAATGATAAACGCTTGCAACCCATGCGCAGATAAAGTACGAAACCCATGTAATCCATATGGATTAAAAATAAATAACCCCCTGCAGTACTCAAGGAATTAAATCAAGTAATCCATGCATGAATCCATGCTCAGTTAATTCGGAAAATCCATGCGATATGAAAGCATCCAAGTCATTGGGAGAGAATCCATGTAATCACCGAGTGGTTAAAATGTCGAAACCCTCTCAGCATCATTCACCTGTTTCAACAAATCCTTGCGCTGCAGCCAACCCATGTGGGGGTTCTGGTGGATCTGGAAATCCGTATGCAGCCTAATAAACCATTTATTTTTCGGACTAACATTGGCATTTTTTGTACGCAAACCAGAATAGTTGTAAGTAGTGGCTACAAAAAATGAGGGCATCCATAATAAGTAGATTTAATAGTCAGCTTCTGGGAGATAAAGCCTTGAAAAAAATACAGTAAACCATATGGTTAAAATAATTAATGAACAGATTTGAGCCCTTATCGACCATGTTCTAAATTGACGGGTCGATCATACTTACGCTCAATGGCCCATTTTAATTTTGGCCGCATACTTATCTCTCATTTGTTGCATTACTTGCCTATTCAACTAAGCTGACCTAAGCTTTGACAATCTCAAGCTTTTTCTTCCTCAAAAATATTAACGTGGCATGCTTGGGTGATGTAATAAAGTGGCAAAAGAATTTTCCTTGCCTATTGATTGAAATACTCCAAATTCAACTGAAGCAATACATCAGCAATACCCACAATGTTTTTAAACGAGGAATGGAAAAAATGCAAAAACTATTTTCTAAGAAGTTTGTAGGAAGTATTACAGCTGTGATATCTATGTTATTGGCACTTAGCGTTGCGCAGGCGGATGGTTTAAGTGGGACACCGTTTGACCCTGATTATCCAGCGGGTCCCAGTTACGATACATTTTCTGCAACCCTTGAAGGTTTTGGGCTTGTTAGCGACGCCGACGGGGACGGTATACAAAATGATCGGTGCAGTGCAGATGGAGAGGCAACACAACAAATCGTGCTGGGTACGGAGAAGGTCGCTCTTGCCATTGCAAGTAACGTCTGCGATGCAGATCCCGAACCTATTTCAAAGGCAGTTTGTTTTGGTGTTAACCTTGCTCTCGAGGAACTTGTCGTTGCGACCGAGATCAACATCGCCCAGTGTGACCATCAGGATGGATCCGTCAACGCTGCCGAAATCGAAGCGGGATTTGAAAACACGGTTACATTGCTTGATGACCTTTTCATTCATGATGCGAATCTCGATCAACACGATACAGACATCAAGATAATCCTTTCGCGGATGGAAGGCAAGATCGACGAACTAATCCTCTTAGTGCAAACACCCGAAGGGAAGCGTCCATTATGGCCAGTTAAACGATAATCTAAGTGATATTTTTGGAGGCAGGTGTATTAGAGAGCCTGCCTCTACCTTCGTTTGCCCCCTGTGTCAGGATAGTTGTAGCCTAATAAAGTTGATCCTAAGGTGATTCGCTTGGCGTTATGATTTTAGTATTGGACGGTGCTGTGAAAAGTCGTGTTGAGAAGACTCGAAGAAGCAACATATCCTGCGTGAACTTAGAATCTATGCCACAGATCATTAAACTGTAGAGTGAAAAACTAGCAATGTACGTTATGCGTCGATTTACTTTGAGCTTTATTTTAATAGTATTTATCTCATCCTGCACGTCCCATAAGGCTAATCTAACTAACAACGAGAGTGTTAGAGAGCAGTTAGTCGCTGTACATGGGCTATGTGATGAAGGGCTTGTCAGCCCTGAAGTCTGTAAAGATAAAGAGCGTGCGATTCTCGGCCTTCTGCCAAAAGGCATGGAACCGACCATGCAAGCCACATCTGATCCAGTAACCACTCCAGTAACCACAGCAAAACCCAGGGTCACGGAATATTATCATCCATTAGGATTTCATGTGAAGCTACCTATTGGCTGGCAGGTGCTCGATCCAACAAAAGCGTCGGAAGCCTTGGAAAACCTTAGGGGACGTATCAAGGATCGTATTCCAGACGATGCGAATGCAGATAACGTATTAAGGCTGTTAGAAAATCGCATAAAATCGGGGACTACAAGATTACTGCAAAACGGAGAGGACAGCATCAATATTCAAAAGAATTACGTGGCGCTGCCGGCCAATGCCATCGCCAGTCAAAAATATTGCGAGCGTTTGTCTCTTCGCATGTCCGCATCCGCTAACGGCCCGCTTTCGATGTACGACTGTGGATTGCGAAAGCTTGGAGAATTCCCTGCGTTTTATATGGATCACGACGCGCGGCAGGCTGGGATGCGAACGATCCAAGTTTGGTTAGAGAAAACCACGGGTGAAACAATCGTATTTATGATGAACTGCAAAAATATTAATCTAGAAACACGGCGAAAGGAGTTTAAAACCATCATAACGAGTATGCGATGGGATTGAATGCATTTTATAAACCGGCCCGGCATGCTTGCTCAGCGAAGAATAGGGGTAGGTTTTAATTCGTGCCTACCGTTAATCTACATTCTGTTCCATGACCAGATTACTACGTATAGAATTTCCAGGTGCTTTGTATCACGTTACCTCTCGAGGTGATAACAAGGCGGCAATTTATTTGGATGACGGCGATAGGACTTTGTTTTTGGCAGTATTGAAAGAAGTCTGTTTGCGGTTTAAATGGATGCTGCACGCCTATTGTTTGATGGACAATCATTATCACTTGTTGGTGGAGACGCCTGATAGCAATCTCTCGCTTGAGATGCGCCAGTAGTTGAACGGTGTTTACACGCAGTGGGTAAATCGAACGCATGAGCGGGTAGGGCATGTGTTTCAGGGGTGTTATAAAAGTATTTTTGTATAAAAATAATCACATCTTTTAGAACTGGCGCGTTATATTGTGTTAAATCCAGTGCGTGCAAGAATGGTGCGGATGGCCAGGAGCTATCCATGGTAATCGGCTGAAAAAGTGACATTGATCTCTCCCTGAATAATAAACAAGTATTGATCACCTGTACGTCTCGTCTACTTACAGAGTCACGATTCAAAAGAATTGGCACCTTCCCGGTAGGCACAAACAGATGATGTAGATGACAATGGCGGCATTTCAAGATCGAGCCAACCGAAGTTGCTGACCCCTTTAGCCACACCCTTGTCAAAATTAATCATAAGAATTTTAACTAGGGCTGTCATCTACTAAATTCAATGGCAGACCCTATTTCTTTCTATTACTTTCGACAGACATACGATCACGGGCTTGGGCCAAAATGCCGCTGCCAGCGTGGCAATATCTTCTGCCAGTTGGTCGATATAGAAGCTGACCGGATCGGCATAACCGGCGCGCGTTTAAAACGTCGGATCAATGCGCATCGCTTCGCCCATGACCCAGCAGTGTCCTACGCTATTGATATCTGCATTGCCGATGAGGCTACGCCAATCTACTGTCGAAGGGGTTTGGTTAGGATCCAGGGTACGGTTGGCGCAATCACAGGCCATCTGGTCCAAATAGACCGCAGTGGCGCCCAGGCCATTGTTGGGGAAGATCGAAAAGATCTGAAACAATGCTGGATTCTGTAACGAAGCCAGGGCATTGGCCTTGATATCCATAATATATTTCTTGCCTTCGATTACATCCTCGCGCTTACCTAGACGGTTGAAATGTCCGCCGATGAAAAAGTCGAAATCGAATCCCAGTACTTTATCGTAGGCCGTGATGTACTCCGGTACCTCTTCAGCTAGGGCAAGATTGCTGAACGGTGACCACCCGGGAAAAATCACATCGACCAGCATCAAGACTTTTTGCCTGGGCGCATAGATATAAATGTTACCGGTACGTGTGCCGCGCATACATTCGCCTCAGGCGGCAAGAAGCTATGGTCAGTACGGTAGGCGTAGGCATTGCTTGTGAGCAACAGAAACGCTGCGATGCTTATTGTTAAACACGTCAGATTGTGGAATAGCACTTTATTCATTTCATTAGGTTTCATTTTTCTTCTCCGTTTTTCTTAGTATAGATAACGCATGCGTACTCTGCCAGAAAATTTCGAGACGGTAGCTAAATGCCCAGTAATGAGCATTAGTGTATGGCGGAGAGCCATGATGGACTCTGGGCAGTCAGGGAGAAAGGAATCAGCGGTCAAGTAGGCGAGTTGATTTTTGACAGATATTATAATATCTATATTGATCGAGTTAGCGACGCGATCATCTCGATTTTTATGGAACGTGCCATGCTAAACCTGCCACCGCCTTGCACCTCCATGTGTAGAACAACCATAAGCACGAAACAAACCCCCATAACTTATGCGTGACAATTTTTCGGTTATATGGGTTTTACCACTTACAGTGGCAGCTCTACATAAAAACACGCTCCTTGACCTTCTTCAGAAACAAAGCCTATAACCCCATTCATACGCTCTACTAACTCTTTGCTAATGGCAAGACCAAGACCAGTGCCACCTGTCTGACGTATTGAGGAAGAATCTGCTTGAGAGAATTTCTTGAAAATATGCTCCTTGAAATTTTCCGATATCCCGATACCATGATCAATCACTTCAATACGAACCGCAGCAGCTACGTGGTATACATTAATTTCAACTTGCCCGCCTTTCGATGAAAATTTGGCAGCATTTGAAAGAAAATTATTTAATACTTGTACGAGTCGATTAGCATCGACTCGTACTTTCACGTCTACATGCGAAATGAGTTTAAAGTTCACTTGATATTGACTGCCATATGTCTTGATTGCTTGCAACGTTTGTGTCACCAGTGGCATCAGAGACTGTACCTGAAAATCAAATGTCATTTTTCCCGCTAGCAACTTATCCATATCGAGAAGATCATTAATCAGTGCAATCAGGCGCTGACTATTTTTGAGTGCCATATCGATCATCTGTTTTGTTTGTTCAGTCATCTCACCCATAACGCCTCCAGCAAGCAGGCTCAGCGCACCCATGATGGATGTAAGCGGAGTGCGTAGCTCATGGCTTACAGTTGAGACAAATTCACTCTTCAAATTGTCGATAAGTTTACTTTCGGTAATGTCAGTAAGCATCGTGACATAGTTGGCTGCGACTCCATCCTTGCTCTTAACTGGTGTGATGCTAAGCCGGCCGGGATACTCTTCGCCATTTTTGCGGCAAAACAATAACTCTCCATGCCATGTGCTGTCACGCTTGACACTTTCCAATATTTCGGCGGGGAAGTTTTTGTTCTGACGACCTGACAACAGCAAGCTCTGGGTTTGACCTATCGCTTCCTTATCGGTGTAGCCGGTGATATCAGTGAATGCAGGGTTGATCGAGACAATAATTCCTTCAGGATTGGTGACCATAATACCCTGAACAATGTTTTGAAAAACATTGTGGTGCAACTTGAGCTCGGCTCTTGCATTGGTGAGCTGCGTTATGTCGATGACCAGAACAGAGAATCCTGCGACTGTGCCATCGTCATCAAAATCTGGTGCATAAATAGCCCAGGTATAACCAATGCTTCCGTCTGCCCTGGTTAGGGCGCGTTCAAAGTTTTGGAGCTGGCCACACATAACGCCGCGGATATACGGCTCGTTGAGGGTCAACAGATGTTCCCCCAACAAATTCTGCATCGTATTGCCAATGATATCCCTGGGTGCCTTACCCAGCCATTCACGAAAAGGATGATTAGCAAAGCGGCAGCGCAAATCCCTGTCCCAATAAGCAATCATGCTGGGCATGGCGTCGGTTAAGGTTTTGATAAAACGCTCGCTCTCAACGAGTGCTTTGTTGGCGGCATCCGCCCGATTGCGCGCAGTTAACAGATCTGCCTCGAAACGGCTGCGTTCCAGTGTCACAAATAGTATCCAATAGTAACAATCCGCACCCTCTTGCTGACCTTTCTGGCAGTTCACTAACACAGGAATAACCTGATTGAGGGAGGTTCGCAATTGCAAGCGGATCTCCCGCACGTTTTCCTCACGATGCAACATTGGCCACACATAAGTTTGCATAAAAATACGACCGGCTGGCGGGAACAGATTATCGATGTGGCCTTGTAGAGGTTCTGCTGTCGTCCCAAGCAGTTCCGCTAAATTTGAGTTGGCCATTAGTACATTTCCCGTCAAGTCAGTGACGATAACAGGGCAGGGCAGTTGATTCAGTAAGTCCAAGAATAGCAACTCCCTTATTGACGAGGGAGTTGCTGATCAAAATACTCCCGCATGGCATTAATTACCAAAGCAGGGTGGCTCATGTGGGCGCAGTGCCCATCAACAGGCAGTATCTTGAGCGTGCTGTCTGTTAAATGTTTATGTACATACTCGCCCACTTCCACTGGCGCCAGTGTGTCGTTTAGGTGTTGAAGTATCAGGCAGGGACGCGATGCCTTAGGCAGGTCAGCACGGTTATCGGAAAAGAAAGTAGTTCTAGCAAATACCTTTGCCACTAAGGGGTCAGTGGAACAAAAACTATTAGATAGTTCACCCGAAACAGTACTATCCCCTGCTTCTCCTGAGATCACCGGGGCTAGATAGTTAGCCCAACCAATGTAATTCTGTTCCATTAGATCCAACAGGCCTTCCAGATCTTCACGCTCAAAACCTCCGAGGTATTCAGGTGCGTGGTTCAAGAAGCAGGGTGAAGGGCCGAGTAGAACCAGACGATCAAACAGTTCAGGCCGAGCAATAGAAGCCAGCAAACCCGCGCTGCAGCTCACAGAGTGCCCTATAAATGTCACACCATTGCGCAAATCCAGAGCGTCACATACATCCAGAATATCCTGAGCATAGCCTTGCAGGCTGGCGTAACGCTTCGTATCGAATGACGCCAAGTCAGATTTACCACTACCAACATAGTCAAACAATACCTGGCGATGTGTAGAGTCAAAGGCAGTGGAGACACGATCCCACATCGTCTGGTTGCAACCAAAGCCATGTGCATAAAGCAGCAAAGGGCCGTTACTACCTTTAACATTTACATTGTTACGTTCCAGAATATTCAAATTAACCTCCTAATGTCACGCACATTTAAATAGCGCCATGCATTCTAGCCGTATAAAAAATGTATGTGAATATTAATCTTGTCCGTTGTTGTTCCAATATGAATAGTAAATGTAGTTGTTGCCGACCCGACAGCGGACATTTACGCATGACCGGCTGGCATATTACATTAATTAACACATTTATGAGCGAAAAATGTGCCGTTGATAGACATCTATGCAAATAGATATTGCCTGGGTTCAAAAGCAACGTATTTTTTGGTGACATTTACTCGGGTGACATTTGCGCACAATTTAGCCTGCTAATGAACCCAAGCATAACTACATTTCAACGTTTTTTAAATAAAATCAATAGGGTCAGATTCGAATGGTTCTCTATTTTCAGCTATACTATCAATAATTAAATAAGAAAAGCAGGGTGAAAGTATGGCGAGATTATCGAGATTTGTTATTCCAGGGCAACCGCACCATGTTATTCAGCGAGGGAATAACCGTGATGTTATTTTTGCTCAAGATGCGGACTATCATTTTTATCTAGAAAAACTAAAAGATGCCTGCAAGAAATTTGATTGTGCGCTACACGCTTATGTATTAATGAGCAATCATGTACACTTGCTCATCACACCGCATAGTGAAGATGGTATCAGTAAGGTTATGCAATCTATAGGGCGAAATTATGTTCAATATTTCAATTATAACTATCACCGCACCGGGACTTTGTGGGAAGGTCGTTACAAATCAACGTTGATTGATTCGCTAGGTTATTTATTGACTTGCTACCGTTATATTGAACTAAATCCAGTACGTGCACATTTAGCGAACCATCCGTCAGAGTATCCCTGGTCGAGTTATCACTATAATGCATTAGGAGAAGAAAATGCGTTAATCACACCGCATTTGTTGTATAAGCGGCTAGGCAAAACGACTGAAGAACGACAAAAAAGTTACCGTCAATTATTTCGTTCGCGTATCGCTGAAAAGACGCTACAAGAGATCAGGGAGTCAACGAATAAGGGATGGGTGTTGGGTGGCGATCGATTTAAAACAAAAATTGAGAAATTAACGTCAAGGCAAGTAAAACCAAAGGCGCGTGGAGGGGATAGGAGGTCGCAGCAATTTCAGGAATCAAAGAACAATCGAGTCTGACCCTGAGATATCCCCTGAAAGCAGATATATATTTATAAACCATAGTGCATCTATGCAAGCCTGACCATATACATTTGCCAAATCTGTTTCATAGATTTTGACTGAATACTGGGAGCAGAACACGTTTTGTATCCTTCTTTGTAATTCGATAATTCGAAAAAGCAGTTTTTAATTTTAACTATCAATACGGGAGAAAAAAATGTCTCATATGATAACAGCACAAAAAATAGTTGGAACTATCGCTGGCCCACATATGCTTGAAGTTGCAAATATTTCTGGTAAGCGAGTACTTGTCATCTCGGATGAGGGGGCCTCTAAATCTAAGCGTTTGGCCGAAAAATGCCAGGATCTTCATGCAAGCAGTGTCGTCGCCACACACTATGGCGACAAGCCTGGGGGCACTGACGAAAAAGTCAATTGGCGTAAATGGGACTGGATTAATGATGACTTGTGTGTGGAAGACGGCTTTGATGTGATAATTGCACGCAGTATGGTGTGCCCGTGTTTACATCCAGACCACGTGAACATGGGGACTCATGCCTTGAATGGTACTTGTGGTGGAATCCCCTTACCAGGAAAGAAAGCTGCAGAGATCACCCTAGGAGACCTTGATGTTGCAAGGAAAGTAATTAAACGCGTCGATGATTTCATTGTGCATGGTGGTGTCGCCTTCTTTACAAACAGTCCTATGCCGTCCGGCCCTTTTGCTGCAGCCGGAAGTTACAAGTTGGGGAGGAAATACAGTCTTCCAATGTGGAAGCTTCTTCTGGAAGCTGATTATAATGGCCGATTCGAGATGTTTCTGGAAGAGCATGGTAATGATAAGACTTATATCGGTTTCTGTATCACCAAGCAATAGTAAGCTATGTGCTTAATTAATGTCGTCACTAATAAGGGATGGGTGTTGGGTGACGATCGATTTAAAACAAAAATTGAGAAATTAACTTCAAGGCAAGTAAAGCCAAAAAGCGCGTGGAGGGGACAGGAGGTCGAAGCAATTTCAGAAATCTAAAATCAAATCGAGTCTGACCCCATTGAATTCTTGAAATGCATTAACGACTCTTGTGTAGTACCCTATGTTCTTAAGTTACCTAAAGCGGTGAGGAACTTTCGTGCTGCCGCTGACTGATGTTTTACCCTCGGATAGACGACGGTAACGGAAACCTCAGGTAAGGGAGTATCTTCGAGAAGTTGAATTAACGTCCCTGTTTCTAGATGAGGTTTTACAATTTTTTCGGGAAGAGAGGCCACACCATGCCCAAACAAACAGGCGTCCAACACAGTGCGAAAATTGCCCGCTGCAATGCGCGAATTGACTCGGATACTTTCACCGTTTGCAAAATGCCAAAAATTTTGTGTCGGTATAGTGACAATCGAGGGGATACGGCGCAAATCATCGGGTTTTGAGGGTATGGGGTATTGGCTCAGGCATTTGGGCGAGGCGACTAAAACTCGTTTTACCGTACCTAAATACTTACCCATCAACTCCGAATTTTCAAGATCACCCATGCGAAGTGCGAAGTCGATACCGTCCGCTACAAGATCGACGAAATCATCCGTGAGAATCATTTCAACACTGACTTTTGGGTGTTTGTTTAGAAATTCCCATACCATAGGAGCAAGCAAGCTCTCACCGATGCCCAAAGAAGCCGAGACACGGATCAATCCAGCAGCTTGTTGAGATTGATCTGTTATTTCACTAATGGCTTCGGATGCTTCGTGAACTAATGTTTGTACGCGCTTGAAATGTTCCTTACCTGCATCGGTTAGTGAAATTGAGCGTGTTGAACGTCGAAATAATGTTGCACCAATCGCTGTTTCGTAGGAATGTAGGCGTCGGCTGATTGTTGATTTAGGCAAATTAAGCGCATCGCCCGCTCCTGTTAGTGATCCAGCTTCAGCTACCGCTACAAAAACACTCATTCCATTTAAATCAATCATTTCGCTCCAATGGTTCCATTTTTAGGACAATACCGTCCATATTATGTATCTTTTGTTCCATTATTGAAAGTTATATAGTGATTGTCAGTAAACAACAATCAATTTGAAACACTGGAGATCGAAATGTTTGATATCGAAAAGCTAGACCATGTGGGAATTCGTGTTAGTGATAAGGACGCATCACTTACCTTCTACAAATCCCTTGGATTTGAAATGATACAAGACGTTGGTTTTAACGAAGGTCATCCAATTTTGTTACGCCACACGTCTTCTGGTGATGTCATCAATTTACTGGGTGTTGCAGCAAAATCCGTGAAAAACATTCTCATGGACGTATCAGACAAACATGCAGGAGTTACTCATATCTCTTACAGGGTGAAGTCAATAGAGAGCGCCAAAAAGCATCTTGATTCTATTGGAATTCCTCTTTCTGGCGAAATGACCACCGATAGATTCAAAGCTATCTTTATTCGTGATCCGGATAAAACTGTCATTGAATTTGATGAATACACCGTTGTGCAAGCGTCATGATTTGACCCCAGACCCAATTTTGAATAATATGAAATAGGATTGACCCCTATTTCCCCTATTTCCCCCTATTTCACGCGCCGTATCGGAGACAAACGATTACTACGACTCATTATGCCCGTGCAACTACGAAAAATGTTGCGCCCTATAGTCATGAGCAAGGTCAGTGATGAATCGTATAGTGCCTGTTGTTAACCACTACATATGGCATTAATGGGTTCCCAATATTTTGGATCGGAATCAACTTCCCACATGTTGCATATTAGGTTATAAGGTCCATAGTGTGGATTATCGCATCTGAATGAATCCATCTCTTCAGCAGTATTAAAACTTCCTATCAATTCGACGTTGCCCGATTGCCAAATATCCGGGGTAGGAGGGCAAGGGCAAAGAGCAGGGCCTCTATCACAGGCATTGGTAGTGGCTTGTTCAAATTGAGAGTAAGCTGCTTTCTGAGTTTGTAAATCTGAGGCTAAGATATGCAGAAAGAAATAATCGTATCCCGTGAGTGAATTAGCCCAGCCGGCCCACATTTTCCGATAGCCATTCCCTGATCGTTTAAAAAGATAATATTTTTCTGAGGGAGTTACGTTAGTAGTGTCACCAGTATTTGCAAGGGGTTCACAAGCAAATTCTCCGTTCTTGTTTAAGCGGCATGTTTCTTTGGGGATTTCAAATGACTCACAACTACTTACCCCTGAGTCATCAGGCGCACAAAATTTTATATCAGATTCTTCTGCTGAAGTTTTAGCTAATTGAGACTTGTAACTAATGGATCGGTTAGACACTGTCGAGTGACTTGCGTCCAAAGATTTAAGATCAACAGTAAGCACGCGTAACACGAATTTCCAGTTTTGCTTGCTGACATACTCAGGTGTTAAAGCGACGGTTTCTCCTTTCCAGGGGTCAATTACGACACAATCTGCGTCGTAATTGATATAATCTTTCATTTCCTGGGTTGTTGTTGGAACAAACCACCAGCCATTGATATCCCAGACTTTGCTGTCCTCTTTGCAGGCAATGGCCACTGCATGATTGCTTAATGTGGTTTTAAATCCGACTATTGCTACCTGCTTAAATTCGTTGAGTCTACTGGCAATATAGGCGCCCATTATCGCTTTTTCCCGGCAATTACCCCAACCCTGATCCATAATAATTTGAGCAATAAGCTCCAGGTCATTAAAGCTTATAGTGCCAATTTCAAATCCATCCAAGGTAATGACGTCTGGAGCAACGGCTTTAATGGCAGCCCTTGCTGATTTAACCGAGGGTGATAAAGGATTCCAGATCGGGATCCGATTGTCAGACCAAACATTTGATGCAGCAATTTGTTCCGCTTCTTTTAATTTATCTAAGCTTAATTTATCGGGCTGACTGAGTATTTCATCGAAGCGACCCCTGATGGTAACTACCCGGCTACTGGATAACTCACGTAACTGGCTATTAACTTCAGGAGGTGCACCAACAGAGCAGAATTGTGGATTGGATTTTAAAAGTTCGGTTTGGATTACTTTTTTCACCGCCAGTTCGTTTGGCGAGAGGACATCCGCTTCATCAGTGCCTAGTTTTCCTGTGCTGTTACGCACCAAAACTTCTGCAGTCGATTCAGCATCAATCCTTACCGGAAATAAATTAATAGAGGAGTCACGAGAATCAGGTTTACGCACTAGTTTATTGTTGTTGAATGTTTTGTTTGAGGCGATATCTTCTTCCAGATTGATAAACGCCATGGTAAATGCTTCGGGATTATCGGCAACGACTGCCGAAATTAAAAGATAGGTTTCTGTCGCTGGAATTTTAAATTCTATATTAATTTTTTCGTCCGGATCGATGGCACCCGCATAGAAAGATTGATTATTTGAACCACTAACCAAGACCAGCGTTTTGCTCGCACTATAATTTGGAATATCAATCTCGCCTGAGATGGCAATACTTTTACTGCTAGAGTCCGTCGGGGAATTACTATCGCCATTTGATTGTGAACCTCCGCCGCATCCCACCAAACCCAGCAGTGAATACAGAATTAAAACAATAAAGTATTTTTGCAGCATTTCATTGAGACTCATGTCAACTCCTTCGTTTGTCTTTTCTTGACTCAAACTCTCGGTTTTTGTGGCGACTTCGATATAAATATATTGTGCCATAATATTGCTAATGACGCATTAGAAATATATGTTGCTAGCGTTAACACCTGATGAGGACGAGACAGATATCCGTGTAGAGTACTGCTAGAAGTTGTGAAAGTGATTGTTTTTTACTGGTGATTGAATAGAGCCAGACGGTAATGGTCTGCTATAAGGTAAATATTGGGTGGGTTAGCTTTAGCGTAACCCATTCGTTTGTTTGATAAATACTCCCTGCATTCCGCAAGCTACGATTCTTGTTACTTTATTTTGGCTTAGGACAAGCAACTTTATTTATCTTTCTGCGGGCGGCGTCCAGTCTGCGAGTGTATTTCCTGCCTGGGATTCCTCAATCGGACTGAAACTCAGTTTTATGCCATCATTTGCTGTGCTGCTGGTTAGTAGTTCTGGATTGGTAACACCAAAATACGCAAATATCAGGGTCTTGAATCGTGCCATTGCTTCCAAGTCATTGTTGTAATGAGCGTCCGCTGTCGGCCCAGGCTGTGTGAAAACTTAAAATCGAGCTCTTGGAATTCAATATTTGCCATCCTATGGTCGTCAAACGACATCTAACCGACTATTTTCACCTGATTTAATGAAAAAATGTGTGAAAAATGGGTCAGGCTTGAAATATTGAGTTGTTTGTTTTTCTATGTTACATTCCCCACATGGCAAGAAAACCAAGAATACATCTCCCCGGTGGCTTTTATCATGTAATGCTTAGAGGAAACGGCGGGCAAGATATTTTTTTTAACGCAGAAGATAGAAATCATTTCTATCTGTTAATGCAGCAAGGGATATCTCGTTACGGTCATCGCATACATGGTTTTTGCTGCATGACAAATCATG
>CALZHW010000014.1 GCA_945787125.1 uncultured Ectothiorhodospiraceae bacterium | reverse complement strand
TTGATCTCACTAATATTTAACGATTTAATTCACAATCGGAGCTCAAACTATTCCCCAGAATCAGCGCTCGTAGTGGCAAGACATTATCGAGAGTGTTGGCAGCAGGGACGCTGCCGTCAAGTCTACAAGGACGTATTCACGACGTCTCTCGGTAATGTCTTGCCGCTGCGGGTGCTGGAAGGTGGCACTTTTTTCATTTTGAATTCCGATTGTGAGTATTTAACGATTTAGCAGGCGCTGCATATAAAATATCACGGACTGCTCTCTGCAGCGACCTCAGCACCGTTACCCACATTACCAATGTGATAACTATTACCATTATTTCGACTGATTGTGCTGCTATCAATATAGATGCTGTAGTTCCAGCCGCCTTGACCCGGATTGGGATTTGAACCATTACCCGCATCGGTAGTGATTAGCTTGGAGTTTAAAAGGTCGAGATTGCTGCCATCTAACAACAATATCGCAGCGACCGAACCACCCGCACCACCGCCACCGGCACCGCCGGTGCCACCACGACCACCAAAACCGCCTGAACCACCTTGGCGCAAATCACTGTTAGCACCTGCGCCACCATTGCCGCCTTCACCACCACTGCCACCGTTGCCACCTGCACCGCCCGTTCCACCGTTTGCGCTACTGATCGAGCTATTATTGATAGCCACAAAATCAACAGCGGATAATGCTAAACCGAATGAACCGCCAGCACCCTGACCTACCTTGCCGCCATGACCCCCTTCGCCGCCTTCACCACCGCCGCCGCCACCGCCACCTTGAATATCATCCCAACCGGAACCACTGCCGCCCCCGCCACCACCAGCACCACCCATGGCCTGAGTTCCTGCGGAAACACCCGGTGCCGGTTGAAAATAACCGTCGACAAAAATAAAGGAGTTAAACGCGGCTGTACCTTCAGCACCCGTTTTAGCCGTGGTATTTACAGAATCTCCATTGCCAGCAACAATAACCTCACAAGAAAAAAATCGCAATCTTGTAGTACCTCCACTGCCCGCGCTTCCGCCATTAATGGTGCCTGTATTGCTTATACTATCGTTACCTGTGTCTCCAGCTTCTCCGCCAACACAGTTCGCACGTTTTTCTGCATCTCCACCAGAACCACCGTCTTCACCATTATGGCTTGCGCCACCAGCACCTCCATCACGCCCGTCAGCATGACTGCCATCGTCACCTTTCCTGCCGGATACTCCGGCTTGCCCCGGTAGACCATCAGCGCCTTTGCCTGCACTAATGGTGCTATTAATGACATCAAGGCGGGATAAGTTCCTGGCAACTACACCATAACTGGAAGCCGCACTATATGCTGCGACGTCAGCACGCACAGGCATCAGGTCAGAACCTTGAGCGATGACGCTATCGAATAATAAATTGCCGCCATTATTGACATAGATCGCCTGCGAATTCACTTTGCTAGATACCGGTGCAAGTGCTTTTATGCGAATGCCGCTAATGATTTTGTCGCTGAAATTCTCCAGGCGCAATGCCGTTGCCTGATGCACAATTATGGGTGTTGGTGCCGCAGCGGGGTCATGAGCCCAGTTTGTATTAAATCCTCCATATAAGTTAGCAGTAGCGGGCAATACAATCGTATCTGATAACTCATATGTGCCACTATCCGGTGTATTGAGATAAATATCTGCGCCGGAAAACTCGGCTTCCAACGCACGTCCGATGGTTTTCAACGGATATTCAGTACTCAAACCACTGTTATCAACATCGTGCCCAATATCGGCGTCAACAAACACCGCCGCGGATTTATCTCTGGCGACAAATACTGCAACCTCATCAGTTGCTCTACTATTTGGCTGATCCGTGCCAGCGCCAGTGACGGTAACCACAAATTGAAGGTTGCTTACTTCAGCCGGTGCTTTAAAGTGTATTGTCGCTTTATTTTCGAGTTGCCCCACTGATAGACCACTGGTTTGCAGCCAATGATAACTCAGCGTTGAGTGATTCTGGCTATTCGCTGTCTCAACGGTCAGAGTGACGTTTTCAGATTGGCTGACGAGTTGCGATGCACCAGCACTCACCTTAAGCGTGCCCTGGGGATTAGAACAATCATCAAAATGAACATTGTCATTCTTTCCATCTGCATCAGTGTCTGACAGAAGCGGATTTGAGAATACCAGTAATAGACCATCACCAGAATTGCAGACCATACCAGGAGCATCCGCAAGATTCGTGAGCCATCCGTAAACCTCTTGCGCATCAGTCAATCCATCTGCGTCTGTATCGGCCACTTCTGCATCGGTGCCTTTGAGTATTTCCCGTCGATCACTCAAGCCATCAAGGTCAGTATCCGTGATATAAAGCAAATGCAAAACATCACCTCGCCGCAACACGATATCGCTTGCTCGATAGCTTGCGGACAAAATATTATATAGCCTGGTTTCTGAGATATTCGCCTCTTCGCCAGGCACGGCAAATGTGTGGGTAAGCAACCAATAACGTTTTTTGTCGCTGTCCATTGCTAACGAGCGCACAGCGGTCAAGCCATTATGAGCGACCGTCGTGCCAGGAAATGACTGCACAGAAAATTCATAGTCGAAATTCAAACGACTTTTCATTAAGTCGGGAAAGCTGAGCGTATCGCCATCACCGTTATCTATGGCCACCCGATAACGTTTGGATTGCAAAGATTGACTGTCGCCAAAATCGATTATCACCTCGGCTGTTCTTACCCGAATATTTTGTGCCGCCAAATTCAAATCAACATCGGCACGTTGTCCGGTTAACGACAAATTAGTCGGTTGTAAAACCAATTGATTGGAATTATCCAATATACGGCTGATTGCTTGCGGGTTATCATCTGCTGTATAAACAAAACTAAAAGGAATGAAATCAGCTGGCGTTGGATTGCCTGGATTGTCTAAATGGCCAAGTGGTGTTGGTGTAAAACTCATAGGACCCTCGTGTTTCAATGTGCCTATCGAGACCCACTCCCCAGGCCGCTGAGGATTTTCCATATACGCGTTCAAATCCATGTTTGTTAATGTATAGTTGACATCACCATCATTTAACAAACCCATTAGAATTTTAATCTCTCCGCCTTTACGGGTCACTGCTGCTGTGCGAAGCAGCGCATAATAATCCGCACTTGCCTGACGATTAGATTCTGCAAGCTGTTCATTCCAATAATGCGTTTCTATCGTGGTATCAGTGTATTGATACTCATATAAAGCGTGCACCTCCCCCGCAGCAATCGAACTACTCTTTTGCAGCTTGGTATTAACATTGACTGCATGCTGCTCTTCGATAATAAAGGCGTTTGTCCGTGCTCGATCGATGCTGACGCTGACTTCAACGGTTTGTTCATCTGTCATGCCTTTATTAATCACTGCGGAATCATCGGTCGTTGCAAAAAGTTGGATGACTGGTATTGCCAGGCTTTGCAAACGAATTCTTGGAACATCCGCCACCAGAGGATTGAAGCGTAAATGCGCTGCGCTAAACGGATCCCAATTATCAACCTCTTCCTTATCCAGAAAACCATCGCCATCACTATCCTGGAGGTAAATATTGGTGCCAAATTTGACTTCATCGGCATCAG
Organism: uncultured Ectothiorhodospiraceae bacterium; assembly: GCA_945787125.1. GTDB lineage: Bacteria > Pseudomonadota > Gammaproteobacteria > S012-40 > S012-40 > CALZHW01. Next base: position 38,351 of record CALZHW010000014.1, on the reverse strand, counting down.
ATAAACCGTCGCCATCTGTATCCACGACTGGTCGTGATGGAGCCAACTCTAAATCATCGGCACCGCCACCACAGGCTACTAATCCGAGCATCAATGTGCCGACTAAAATCCTTGAGACTTGTTCCAATGTTAACTTCATGGGTTTTCTTACCTTCATATTATTTTTATGACCTCATGCCAAAAAAGGACTTCTGCAATGGTGCGGAGTATTTTCGGGAGAGATATCTCAGAGATGATGAAATGTTATGTTGCAAAGTGAATACGTGAGTATTAAACCATCAACAGGCAGTTGTTTAAAAGTACTTTTTCGATTTATCATTAAATCTGCGTCAATCAACGAAATCGGTTTTTTTCGCACGACGAAAATTCGCAATTCGGGTTTAAATAAAGCAGAATTTAATTCTGACTTAAGAATGACTGATGATGGATAGGAAGTGGAAACGTCAAGGAAAAAACAGATAAGTGGCAAGGCATTATCGAGAGTGTTGGCAGCATGAATGCTTCCGTCAAGCCTACATGGACGTATTCACGGCGTCTCTCGGTAAGGTGTTGTCGCTACGGGTGCTGGAAGGTGGCACTTTAACAAATTATAACGCCGAAACTTGAGCTAAGTAACAAGACTCTTCACCCAAATTATCCAACAGAAATTTCAGCATATTATCGCCCATCACCGCTTTAATTTGCGAAGATGTAAGCCCTTCGTTTTTTAATGCCTGCGTCAGTTGAATCAGTCCACTGCTGTCGAAGGGAACGGCAACTGCGCCATCAAAATCTGAGCCAAGCGCAACATGTTTGATCCCGGCAATTCCTATCGCATATTTTATTGCCTGGGCGATGTCCGTGGGCGTATCGCCACAGGTAGCAAGGGACCAAAAACCGATGCCGATCAAACCCTCATTTGCGGCCACTTGCCGCAGCTGTGTATCGGAAAGATTACGATTATTGTCACACGTGCCTTTTACTCCCGTGTGTGAAACGACAACGGGGTGAGTCGTTAAATCCAGCACTTCCTCAAAAACCGTTTTCGAGGAATGTGCAAGGTCAATGATCATGCAGGCCTGATTCATTGCTTTAACCCATTGTCGACCAAAATCACTCAGGCCGCCTTTGATCCAGCCGTGCGCACTGCCACCTACAGCATTATCGACAATATGTGTCGGTGACATCATTCGATACCCTGCTGCTGAAAATTTCTTTAGGTATTCCATATTGCCCCGCAGCGCATGTGCGCCTTCGATGGCAAGGATTCCGCCGACAAGTTCAGGCTGTGTTGTTCGGCGCTGCAAAAACTCTTTCAACCCCGCGCGATGAGTAATAATTTGAAAATCACCCTTTGAATTCACCGCCATATCCTGCAATCGACTGGCTTGATAAAGAGCTCGCTCGCTCAAGTTATTATAGGTTGACCAGGGCCAACGCTGTGCAAGCGCCAATAGCAAAATATTATCTGAGTCATCTTTGTTACGGTTTATATTAATGCCACGCGGCACTTTGGTGACGGCAGAAAAAACCTGCAGGGCATGATTACCCGCTCGCATACGCGGAAAATCAACCGCTCCCCGTTCACCCCATTCATTTAAGTCTCGTCCCCACAAGAGACTGTCTGCATGCAGGTCTGCAATTATAAGCTGTTCATGCAGCTGAGTTACTTTGCTATCGATGGGTAACAAACCAAGCCCTGTGACTGAATTAATTTGCTTGTCTACAATAGATGGCAACACAGTAAAGAATAAGCCAATAAAAACAAGTAAGAATAATAAGGTAATCAGTAAAAATACTCGAATTCTAGTCATAAACACAATATAGTACAAAGACTTAAGATATGCACTCCCCTAGATAGATATATGTAAAAAGTTATTTTAATGAATATCACTCAATACTGACTCATATATACTCATATATATTGGTATTTTCCTTTTTCGACGCTATAATCAATTTTGTTTTCGAATTAGTTTTCGAGCAAAAACAACCCAAATAAATAAACAAAAGATGTGCAACAGCACACGGTACGCACACTCTAATCACACTAATTAATCGCTAATACCGAACAACGGACTAGTCAAAAAGCTTGTTTTTATGTGGCTGCGTCTTTATTCAAATTACATAATTAAAGGGCATCTTAAAGATGAACAAAAATAATAAAAACTACTTACTGGCAATCCCACTGTGCCTATCTTTAGGTTGCTCTGAGACGACTGAAAACCAGCCGTTACCTAATGACATACAAGAACCTGCCGGAATTTATTACTCATCACCGCCTGACGTAATAAGAGTAGATGTAAAAACAGTAACGCCTAATGGACCTTGTGTGCCAGGTGATTACACTGGCTGCACCTTGGAGGATGTCAACAATGATACCGATACAACTGATGACTTTGAACCAGAACTAATTATACAATTTACTGCAGATGATTTCCCCGATGACAGCAAGCCATCAAATGCAAGCTTTCGCCTCAGAGGCCAGTCAGCTCGGCACGAAGGGATTAAATCTTACCGTATCAAACTTGACAGCAAAGATGCTCTTTGGCGCGGCGAAAGACGCCTGCAACTTAATAAACATGCCAGCGATTTCACCCGAGTGAGAAACAAACTCAGTTTCGATATGATGGCGGCCATTCCCAATCTTCCCAGTTTGCGCACTCAATTTGTTAATTTATTTATTGATAATACCGACTATGGATTTTATACCCATGTAGAATACGTCGGAAAAGAGTACTTGACTCGCCGCAATTGGGACGAGGACTCTGGCATTTATAAAGCTGAGTATTTTGACTTCACCCTACACGACGCGTTATTGCTGAATGAACTTGGTGCACCCTTGAATGAAGCGGCTTTTGAAACCGTGTTAGAAACAAAGCGCGGTGATGACCATCGCGCACTGCTAAAGATGCTTAACGCCGTAAACAATGCAAATAATAACTTTGAAACCGACGTCTTGAACAAACATTTTAATCTCAACAACTTTCTTGCCTGGGAAGCAGCCATTATATTAATGGGCAATACCGACGTCACTAAATCCAATTATTATCTGTACAATCCCAAAGGAACAGAAGCGTTTTATTTTTTGCCCTGGGACTTTAGCTCAACCTGGGGTTATGATTGGACACCTTCAACGATCGCTGGTGGATTTGCACCCGGCCAGGCTCATCAAGGACCACACAACTTATGGGCAAGTACTTTTGGCCGACGTTTTTTGTCTCAACCTAACGGGCTTGACCTATTGAACGAGGCCGTGCTCGAGATAAAAGAAAAGTATCTCACACCAGAAAAAATCGCAGCGCTCACTTCAAGTTATTACAATCTTGTCTTTCCATTTGTCACCTCAGAACCTGATATCGGATATCTTGCCACCAACCAAAAAACTTTTGACTCCATGTTTGTTGAATACGATACAGTTTATGAAGGCATGATTGAGTCAGTGCAAAAAAATTATGATCGATTTTTAAAAGTTCAACATAGCCCAATGCCATTTAATGTCGAGCAACCGTATTTGAGTGAGGATAATATAATACTCAACTGGGAAGCTGCGGTGGATCTACAAGGCGATGCAGTAAGCTATGACGTTGACATAGCAACTATGCCAGGCTTCGCGGAAGACAGCATAAAGTTCAGTATAAGAAATCTAACGAATTCCTCTTATTCCACACCCTGGATGTTAGCGCGCGGTGATTATTATTTAAAAATCACCGCCAGAGACTCAGCCTACCCAACAGAAAATTGGCAAGTGGCTGCCAATGAATACTACACCGAGGGGCCGAGCAAGACCCATTATGGAGTCGTCGCGTTTTCCGTTGATATAAACGGCGCACAATAATGAATTGCGAAATACTCACAGCTTAGGAGAACAAGGTAGCAAAAGTAGCACCTTCCAGCACCCATAGCGGCAAGACCTTATCAAGAGACGCCGTGAATATATCCCTATAGGCTTGACGGCAGCATCCATGCTGCCAACACTCTCGATAAGGCCTTGCCACTATGAGCGCTGATTGCGGGAAATACTTTGAACTCCGATTGTGAGTGATGTTATTTAGATTTTAAATCAAGGATAAAGGAGCACCAAGGATGATTGTAAAACATAAAAACTGCTGGTTGGCAGCATCTCTGTATCTGTTTTTTAGTAGTGCTCACGCTACCGTGTTTTAACCGCTGCCTGATGACATTCAGGAGCTTGCCTGAATATACTACCCCACCCCGCCCGATGTATTAAGAATCGACGCGACAACTGTTTTCACCAACGGGCCTTGTTTACCCGGTGATTACACTGGCTGCACCTTGGAAGATGTCAACAATGATACCGATACATCTGATAATTTTGAACCTGAAATACTCATTCGTTTTACTGCGGATAATCTCCCCGATGACGGCAAGCCATCAAACGCCAGCCTTCGCCTAAGAGGCTAATCATCCCGCTACGAAGGGCTAAAATCTTACCGTATATAGCTAGATAGCAAAGATGAGCTATGGCGCGGAGAAAGACATTTACAGCTTAATAAACACATCAGCGATTTAACGCGAGTGAGAAACAAACTCAGTTTCGATATGATGACAACCATACCCAACCTTCCCAGTTTACGTACACAATTTGTCAATTTATTTATTGATAATACCGACTATGGATTTTATACCCATATAGAATATACAGGAAAGGAATACTTAACGCGGCGCAATTGGAACGAAGACTCTGGCATTTATAAAGTCAGCGGTTTTGACTTCACCCTGCGCGACGAGCTGTTACTGAACGAACTCGGCGCACCACTAGACGAGGCGGTATTTGAAACCGTGTTAGAGATAAAAAGAGGTGATGATCATCGCGCACTGCTGACAATGACTTTGAAACCGTTGTCTTGAACAAACATTTTAACCTGAATAATTTTTTAACCTGGGAAGCTGTCATTATTCTAATGGGCAATACCGACGTTACCACGTCCAATTATTATCTCTACAACCCCAAAGGCACCGATAAATTTTATTTTCTTCTCTGGGATTTCAACTCAACCTGGGGTTACGACTGGACTCCCTCAACGATTGCTGGCGGATATACTCCCGGCCAGGCGTATCAAGGGCCGCATAACTTATGGGCCAATGCATTTGGCCGACGTTTTTTATCTCAGCCCGGCGGACTTGAGCTTTTGAACAAGGCCGTACTGGAGATAAAAGAAAATTATCTCACACCAGAGAAAATTGCCGCATTTACCACCAGTTATTACAATCTTGCATTTCCCTTTATCAGCTCAGAACCTGATATCGGCTACCTAGCCACCAACCAACTAACTTCTGAGACTATGTTTGCTGAATACAATGCGGTGTATCAGGGAATGATCAATTCAGTGCAAATGAATTATGATTGCTTCCTAAAAGTACAACATAGCCCCATGCCATTTTATGTGGAACAACCCTATATAAGTGGCAGCAATATAGTGCTCAACTGGGAAGCTTCGGTGGATCTACAAAGCGATGCCGTAAGTTATGATATAGAAATAGCCAATAGCCAATAGCCAATAGCCAATAGCCAATAGCCCAGATTTTCCGAAATTAGTATATTATTTAGCAACTATGGTCTGACAAACACAACTTATTCTGCACCCTGGATGCTGACTCGCGGTAATTATTATTTACGTATTACGGCCCGAGATTCTGCTAACCCGACAGAAAACTCGCAGGTAGCTTCAAATGTTTATTATTCAAATCAACCAGATGCCACTTATTATGGTGTCGTTGCATTCTCAGTAGATATTGACGGCGTACCACAACCTGCGATGATTACCATAGATGGTGATCCAACCGACTGGAATGGTTTACCTTTCTGGATTGATCCCGATGACATCGCACAACCTAACACGGTTGATTGGCGACAATTTTGGTTTACGCAAAACAGTGAAAACATCTATCTCGCTTAACTGAACGACGATGCGATTATTCAAAATAAACTTTGGGCCTGGGATGCGTATATCGATACTGATTCGAATTATAATACTGGTCATCAAATTGGCTCAATAGGTGTTGAATTTCTACTAGAAGGCAGACTACTATGGCAGTATACTGATGACGGTCAAAGTTGGGCCAACTTATTGACTCAGTAGAGCATACTGTTAATGCACAATTCGTGGAGTTTTCAATTCCAAAATCCCAGCTAAACCAGTCCAGTAACTATAAAATATTACTCTACGGGGCGAATAGTTATTTAAATGAATCGTCACCTGTAGACTTAATGTTTATAGAGATCGGAGGTTTATAACTCACGATCGAAGATCGAAGCCCCGAAACGGCAAACACCGTTATAAGTTTGATGGCGGCATCCGTGCCGCCGTCACTTTCCACTTTTCCTTGCCGTTACGAGCTTGTGCTTGGACATGTATTCTCAGAGTGATACGATAATGGGATTATCTGAAGAACCACAAAACCGCTGGAAGAACCACCTACATGCTGATTACTAATCTAGAAACCGTGCCTGGGCAGCGAGTTGTCAAACACCTGGGACTGGCTCAGGGCTCTTCCGTTCGCGCTAAACATATTGGGCGCGACATAATGGCCAGCCTGAAAAATATTTTTGGTGGCGAGTTAAAAGGCTACACGGAACTGCTGCAAGAATCTCGTGAAGAAGCGCTCGAAAGAATGAGCGCGCAGGCCGCAAGCATTGGTGCTAACGCCGTGTTGAATATTCGCTTTTCCACATCCACCATCGCACAAGGGGCCGCTGAAATTTTTGCCTACGGAACAGCGGTTGTGCTTGAACCTGTGGACCCATGACAAACCTCATATTTTTACTGATACTGCTCGTATTGGGTTATGGTTTTGGTCGACTCGCAGAAAAACGTCACTATCGCTCAATTTTACAACGCGAGCAGCAATATCGAGAATTACCGGCATTTGCCAGCAAACTCCCTTCAACATTGAATATTCATGCCACCGACTCGGCATTGGTTTATGGCAGCACCGTGGTTTCAGTGGATTATTTTAAACAGTTCGTCGCGGGCTTGCGGGCGCTGGTGGGTGGTCGTCTCAAGACCTATGAAAGTCTGTTGGATCGAGCGCGCCGCGAAGCAATCTTGCGCATGAAGGAACATGCGTCCGAGATGGGCGCGAACATGATTGTTAATCTAAAACTGGAAAGCTCACGCATTTCCAGTGGTGGCCGAGGCAGCGTCGGTACACTGGAAGTGTTGGCGTATGGCACTGCTTTGATAGCCGCCAAAGAACACGCAGTTACGCCGTTTGCCGTAGAAATGGAAATGCCAGCAGGCATTAATATCAGCAATGATAGCCCACTGAAAGAGTTTGCTTTTTTAGGCACAGGTATCGCTTTCGGCCTCAGCCTGCTATTTCTTATCTTTATTCTGATTGCTGATTTTCTCGTGCCACTGGTGCCATTTAAAGTCGAACAAAAATTTGCGGCGACCTTTGAGTCACACATGGTAGAACAAAGCCCACCATCACCCATGACAAACTACCTGCAAACACTGGCAGATAAAATATCCATCGCCCAGGAATTGCCAGCAACAATGGATTTGAAAATTCATTATATCGAGGATGATACCGTGAATGCATTTGCCACGCTTGGTGGCCATGTGCTCATGTTTCGTGGCTTACTGGAAAAACTGCCGAATGAAAATGCGTTGACGATGCTGCTAGCGCACGAAATAGCCCACATCAAACATCGGCACCCCATAAAAAGCCTGGGCAGATCAGTGGTCATTGCTACGACGATGGCATTGATTGGTGGCGCCACCAGCAGTGATGTCGGTGGCCAGGTACTGGGAGAAACTGGCTTATTAACTATTCTGAAATTCAGTCGTGACCATGAGCAAAACGCTGACTACACTGCGTTAGCAACACTGTTCAGTCTTTATGGTCATGTTGATGGTGCTGAATCATTATTCAGCGCATTGACAAGTAACAGCAATGCACCACCGGCGTTTTTTAGCACCCACCCAGGCACCGAAAATCGCATCAATGAAAACATTAACTTTGCCAATATGCAAAGCTGGCCAACGACCGGCTCAGTCACGGCTTTACCGGCGGAATTTAAAACCTGGTTAAGCACAGAGCAAAAACCGACCTCCGTTAAAAAATAACTAAACGACGCCTTGGCCGCGCAAGTAATCTTCGTAGGTGCCGCTGAAGTTGTTGATACCACTTGCTGACAGTTCAATAATTCGAGTGGCTAATGATGAAACAAACTCTCTGTCATGGCTGACAAATATCAATGTGCCGGGATAGTTTTCCAACGCAAGGTTAAGTGACTCAATGGATTCCATATCAAGGTGATTAGTGGGTTCATCCATCACCAGGATATTCGGTTGTTGCATCATTAACTTTCCGAACAGCATACGGCCCTGCTCACCACCGGAAATTTTTTTCACCGATTTATTAATATCATCTTGCGAAAAAAGCATGCGGCCGAGCACCGCTCGAACGGCTTGTTCATCGTCTTGCGGTTTTCGCCACTGACTCATCCATTCGAATAACGGCAAGTCTTCGCGAAAATCGTCGGAATGATCCTGCGCATAATAGCCAATGGTTACATTCTCTGACCATTTTATCTTGCCGCTATCTGGCTCTAAGTCGTTAACTAATGTGCGTAGCAGTGTTGTTTTACCGATACCGTTGGGGCCAATCACGGCGACCCGCTCACCTACTTCCACAATAAGGTTTAACTGATTAAACAAGACTTGCTCATCATAACCTTTACAGAGATTTTCAACTTCCAACGCGTTACGAAAAAGTTTTTTACTTTGCTCAAAACGAATAAAAGGACTTTGCCGACTGGACGGTTTAACTTCAGTCAGTTGAATTTTTTCAATTTGTTTGGCACGGGAAGTGGCTTGCTTGGCTTTCGATGCATTGGCTGAAAAGCGACTTACGAATGACTGAAGCTCAGCAATTTGACTCTTTTTCTTCGCGTTTTCAGATAACAGCTGTTCACGGGATTGCGTAGACGCCATCATGTAATCATCGTAATTGCCTGGGTACAAGCGTAACTCACCATAATCAAGATCTGCCATGTGGGTGCAAACGCTGTTCAGAAAATGCCGGTCATGCGAGATGATCACCATTGTACTGGCACGCTCGTTTAATACTTTTTCCAACCAACGAATGGTGTTTATATCCAAGTTATTGGTTGGTTCGTCCAATAACAATATATCTGGATCGGCAAACAGCGCCTGCGCGAGTAATACCCGCACCTTCCAGCCTGGTGCCACTGCGCTCATTAAACCGTTGTGCAGCTCCAATGCTATGTCGAGACCTAACAGCAATTCACCGGCACGAGATTCTGCGGTATAACCATCCAATTCAGCAAATTCCACTTCCAGATCCCCGACCCGCATACCATCTTCTTCCGTCATTTCAGGCAGAGAATAGAGTCGATCACGTTCCTGCTTGACCTCCCAAAGACGATCGTGACCCATGATGACCGTATCGATTACCGTGTTATTTTCAAAGGCAAATTGATCCTGACGAAGCTTACCAAGACGCTCATTGACATCCACCGCAACATTACCTGCAGTTGGCTCTAGGTCACCACCCAGGATTTTCATAAAAGTAGACTTGCCGCATCCATTCGCGCCAATTAGGCCATAACGGTTGCCATTGCCAAATTTTACGGAAATGTTTTCAAACAGGGGTTTAGCCCCAAACTGCATGGTGATATTTGCTGTCGTAATCAAATTATGCTTCCAAAATGAAATAGATGGTTAAAAAGGCTGCGCATTATGCCACAGACTGACTGATCAAGCACGGTAGAATCTACGCGGGTAATGCGCAGACCCAATCTCACCTCTTCTCTAACGTAGGGGCGATCCTCGTGATCGCCCTTGTGGATCCCCCGCAATCCCCTTGTGATCGCCCTAATTTGGTGAAACCGGCCCTGGGCGAACACAAAGGTTCGCCCCTACAAATTACGCCAGGCATAAATAGGTACGGGTCTCGGACAGGCTTCTAAGGGATATCCACTCGCCCAGAGGTGATCTTTTCACGGGCCTACTGAAATAAATTCAACCCAGAGTCAATATTCATGGTAGTTTGGCAGGTATCTACTATGTTCACCCCCCGGGCATTTCTTTTGCCGGATAACAGAATATCCCGTGGTCCCACAGGACGGATCGCTTCCTCGATATTCAGCACTTTGTAAAGCGTTGTTAGGACATAACTGCTCGAGCCCAGTCGAATTTGAGTCGCAATGCTTAGGAGCCTGTCCGAGAATGGAGAACCTACTGCGGATTGTTATTTTGACCATTTTTTTCGTTCATTTTCGTTGAATAGAATGACTATTCGCCTCAAATGAACGAAAAATCTGCTCTAAAATAACTTTCCCTCGCTACGGCTCCCATTCTCGGATAGGCTCCTAACCTGAAGATATTCTATTAATTATTTTAGGAGCGAACCCCATGAGCAAAGAACAAAAAAGCAATAAAGAGGACAAGAAAAAACCGGCCATGACATCAAAAGAAAAAAAGGCGGCAAAAAAAAACAAAAAAACATCCCGTGGCTAATTCGGTCATTATGCGTAGCGTTAAACAGACTGCAGTATGTGCGACATTAACTCATTGACGGGCAAGTTCAGCAGTCTTGGCCTTGAGTTAAAAAATAGTCGTTTTTAAGGCATTGTCTATTTTGTTGTCTTAAAGATGTCAACGTCTGTCAACACAGTGTAAACACTTTACATTCTTCAGCCAACAGGCTCATTACCTGAGTGCAGATAGTCTGCATTTTCAGCGCAGTACAGGTCACAAGACCTGTACTGCGCTGACTATCGCGAGCTCGATCCCCTTAGTGGTTCCAAGCTCGATCAAGGAGCATTTCATAAACATAAAAGAATTTATATTGGGTGCGCGTGCGCGTAATACGCTGAGCAACGATCAGGATACTGAGCTACTACGCTCCGAACTGTTCAGCATCGAACAACTAAAGCGCCATGCAGTAACGCTGGCTAGACAATATAAAATCGATTCAGATCCCGGCGCTGATAGACTGTTGCCCCGCCTAGCTGACAATGAACGCGTTTTGCTGGCAGCCTATGATGTGGTGGTTGCCACTACTACACCCGGTCAGCGCATCGTACCGGCCGAAGCCTGGTTGCTCGATAATTTTTATCTCATTGAACAGCAAATTAATCTGGCGCGGCGGCATCTGCCGCCGGGTTATAGCCGACAATTGCCACGCCTGGTGGATGGCCCGTCTGCGGGTTTTCCTCGTATCTATGATTTGGCTTTGAAGCTAATTTCTCACATGGATGGTCGTGTCGATAGCGACAATACCAGCCAGTTCATCGCTGCCTACCAGACCGTTGAGCCCTTAAAATTAGGTGAATTGTGGGCATTCCCCATCATGCTTCAGTTGGCGCTGTTGGAAAATCTGCGCCGTGTTGCTTTGCGCATTGCTCGCCGGCGTGAGGAGCGAGACGTCGCTATTCGCTGGGCAGATCGCATGCAAGAGACAGCAGAGCAAGAACCTAAACAACTGATTCAATTATTGGCCGAATTTGCCAATGCCGATGTGCCGCTCACCGCGCCGTTTGTAGAAGAGTTTTACGCCAGACTGCAAGCGCAAGGGCCGATGATGGCGTTTGTGCAAACCTGGGTTGAACAGAAGTTAATTGAGCAAGGGGTGTCGGCAACACAGTTATCCGCCTCCGCAGCCCGCACCGCAGCCACCAATCAACTATCTATCGCCAACAGCATTGGTAGTCTACGTTTCATCGGCACCATGGATTGGCGTGATTACGTTGAATCACTCAGTGTGGTCGAACTGACCTTGCGTGAAGATCCGGCAGGCATGCACGCCAGCCAAGATTTTGCCACACGCGATCGCTACCGACACGTCATCGAAGAAGTGACCCGAGCGAGCACGCGCAGTGCGTGCAGTGAGTTAACGGTGGCACGCGAAGCCATTGCACTGGCACAAGCGGCGGCACAGCGATTGGGTAGCAATGACCGCAGTGCCCATGTCGGTTATTACTTGATTGATCGCGGTCGATCGGTGTTGGAGCAAGCTGTCCGTTGCCGGCTATCGTGGCAAGTGCGCGCCAGTAGAGCGAGTCGACAGGTCCGGCTGCCTCTTTATCTCAGCCCTATTGTGATATTCACCACGTTGGCTACGGCGTTTGTTTTGTCAGTCTTCAGTGGTTTAGCGCTGGCCGACTGGCGTTTTTGGTTTTTTGCAATCATTGGATTTGTTGCTGCAACGGCTTTGGCTGTGCCGGTGGTGAATGTGATGGTTACCCAGCTGCTACCACCACGCGCCTTACCACGTCTGGACTTTTCCAAGGGCATTCCAAGCGCTCACCGCAGCATGGTGGTGGTGCCGACCTTATTGAGCAAGGTGCAAGAGATTGATGAGTTACTGGAAGCCCTGGAAATTCGTTATCTCGGCAATCGCGATGCCAATTTGTTTTTTGCCTTGCTCACCGATTTTCGTGATGCGCCGGAAAAAATGCAGCCTGGCGATGATGATTTGCTTGCCTATGCAGGCACAGCCGTGCAACAACTCAACGACACCTATCACGAAGATCGCCCCAACATCTTCTACCTGTTTCACCGCCCGCGCTTGTGGAATGAATGCAATCAAGTATGGATGGGTTACGAGCGCAAGCGTGGCAAGTTGGAACAGTTTAATGCGTTTTTACGTGGCGAGGCGAAAGCGGCTTTCTCTGAAGTTATCGGTGACGTTTCGATTCTCAGTTCAATCAAATACGTCATCACCCTGGACACCGATACACAACTGCCCCGCGATGCAGCGCGTAGTTTGATCGGTAACATGGCGCATCCGCTTAATCGGCCGGTTTTTGATGCGCAAAAGGGCAGGATTGTGGAAGGATATGCGATCCTGCAACCACGGGCGTCGATCAGTTTGACCAGCGCAGTGCAATCACGCTTTAGCAAACTGTTTGCCGGTGAATCAGGCATCGATCCCTACACCCGTGAAGTCTCGGATGTGTACCAGGATCTGTTTGGCGAAGGTTCGTTTATCGGCAAGGGCATCTACGATGTGGACGCTTTTCGTCAGGCGGTTGATGGCCGCTTCCCGGATAATCTCATTCTCAGTCACGACTTATTGGAAAGCGGTTATGCCCGCTCGGCATTAGTGACCGATGTGAATTTAATTGAAGAACATCCTGACTCTTATGCTATTGATGTCAGTCGTCGCCATCGCTGGATACGAGGGGATTGGCAGCTGGCAGGCTGGCTGTTGCCGAGCGTGCCTGGGGCGAATTGTGGCGATGATTCAGCATCAAAGCCCGAACGCCAGCCAAATCCACTATCTGCCTTGTCAATGTGGAAAATTTTCGACAACCTTCGTCGCAGTCTCGTCTCGCCAGCCTTGCTAGCCGTGTTAGCGGGCGGTTGGCTATTTGGTCCGAGTCCGGTATGGTTTTGGACCCTATCGGTTATCACCGTGGTGTTCCTGCCAAGCCTGTTGTCCAGCGCCATTGAGTTCATTCGTAAACCCAAGGAACGAGATTGGCGAGTGCATCTAACTCAGACCAGCAGAGCCACTGGCAGCCCACTGGCCCACGGGGCTTTAACCGTAGCGCTGCTGCCTTACGACGCCCTGATTTGCCTGGATGCGATTGCACGCTCCGGTGTGCGCATGTTGTTCACGCGGCGTGGATTATTGATCTGGCACACCCGTGCCTATGCCCGCCGCAACGCCTGCCGCACTCTGATCGATTTTATTAAGGAGATGTGGATAGCGCCTGTTGCAGTTCTGGCGCTTACGTTTAGTTTGAATAGTGAGGCGTTGCTGTTCTGTGCGCCGGTATTGCTGCTTTGGTTTGTCTCGCCTGTGATTGCATGGTGGATCAGCTTACCGCTGGTTTCTGCCGTCCCTGATTTGAGTGCGGAACAACGTCTGTTTCTGCGCGCCTCCGCTCGGCGCACCTGGCGTTACTTTACCGATTTTGTCGGGCCGCAAGACAATTGGTTGCCACCGGATAATTTTCAAGAATACCCCGAACCGGTTATCGCCTCGCGTACCTCACCCACCAACATCGGCATGTCCTTGTTGGCGGATTTATCGGCCTATGATTTTGGTTATATCTCTGCTGGAGAGTTTCTACAACGAACCGAAAATACATTGGCGACAACGGCAAAGCTGGAACGTTATCGCGGCCATCTTTATAACTGGTACGACACCCGTACCCTGCAACCGCTGCAGCCGCAATATGTCTCATCGGTCGATAGCGGTAACCTGGCGGGCGCGCTGTTGACCTTGCAAGCCGGATTGACGGAGTTGAAAGATCAGCCCGTGTTAGCGGCTAACATCTTTCAAGGTCTACAAGACACCCTGCAAGTATTGCTTGAACACGTGCCATCAGAATCCACGCCGAATTTGGCCACAAAGGTTAAATTTCTTCAAGGCAAACTGGTGAGTTTCACGCAACAAGCTGTGCCACAAAGCTTAATAGAATTCGAGATGCAGCTGGATGAGATCCATCCTATGGCGGTAGAGTTATTGGCATGGTTGTCTGCGGATATAGACATAGACGGTGAGCTTTATTACTGGGCGCAGGCATTCGAAAAACAAACCCGCGCATTAACTGATGAGCTTAAATGCCTGATACCCGATTTACAGGTGTTTAATACCATTCCGACCCTGTCCGAGTTGGGCCGATTAAAATCCTCTAAGAACATTCCGGGCCAGTCATCTTATAAAAGCGCACTAGCGCGGCTCAAAATCATCGACGATTTGATCAACCGTTGCCACGAACTTGCTGCGATGGATTTTGATTTTCTCTACGATACAGCCAGTGGTTTGCTAAGCATTGGTTACGATGTAGGCGAACGGCGACGTGACCCCGCCTGTTATGACCTGCTGGCATCCGAAGCACGTCTGGCCAGTTTTCTGCTTATCGCTCAAGAACAATTGCCGCAAAAACATTGGTTTGCACTCGGGCGCTTATTGACCAGCCATGGCGGTCACGTCAGCTTGATCTCCTGGAGCGGCTCGATGTTTGAGTACCTCATGCCGCAGTTAATTATGCCTAGTTACGACAACACTCTGCTGGCACAAACCTGCAAGGCCGCTGTAGCGCGCCAGATCGAATATGGTCGGCAACGGTCAGTGCCTTGGGGGATTTCCGAGTCTTGCTACAACGCCACCGACATGCACCAGGTCTATCAATATCGCGCTTTCGGTGTGCCCGGGCTGGGCTTGAAGCGTGGCTTGGGCGAAGACTTGGTGATCGCCCCTTATGCCAGCGCATTGGCCTTGATGGTGATGCCGTTGGAGGCCTGTCGAAACCTGCAAACGCTGGCCGCCAATGATTTCCTAGGGGCGTATGGTTTCTTTGAAGCCATCGATTACACCCCATCGCGAGTGCCTCGGGGTAAGAACCACGCCATCGTGCGTGCCTTCATGGCCCATCATCAAGGCATGAGCTTATTGGCGCTGGAGCATGTTTTGCTGGACCAGCCCATGCAGCGTCGCTTTATGTCTGATCCCTTGGTGCGAGCCACTGAGTTATTACTGCAAGAACGTGTACCGAAGAAGGGGGCAACCTTGCATCCTCACGCCGCGGAAGTGGTGGCCGCCGCCCGTCCGCCTGAGGCGGAAACCGGCACAATCATGCGCGTGTTTACCGACCCGAACACCCCGACACCAGAAGTGCATCTGCTATCCAACGGCCGTTACCATGTCATGGCGACCCATGCCGGTGGTGGTTACAGCCGCTGGCGTGACTTATTCGTTACGCGTTGGCGTGAGGATGCTACGGCCGATAACTGGGGCACATTTATCTATCTGCGCGATAGCGATACAAATAAGTTTTGGTCCAGCGCCTATCAACCAACGTTGCACAAGGCCGATCACTACGAGGCGATTTTTGTCCAGGGACGGGCGGAGTATCGCCGTCGTGATGAAGCGATTGAAACCCACACCGAGATCAGCGTATCACCAGAAGACGATGTCGAGATCCGTCGCGTCACCCTCACCAATCAATCAAGCCGTCAACGTCATATCGAAGTCACCAGTTTCGCCGAGGTGGTGTTGGCACCGCTGAATGCGGATCTGGCCCATCGTTCGTTTAGCAATCTGTTTGTACAGACTGAAATTTTACCCGAACGCCAGGCGATCCTCTGTACCCGTCGGCCAAGAACACCGGGGGAACAGGTGCCGTGGATGTTTCACCTGTTGGCCGCGCCTGGGGCCGTGACCGATACGCCATCGTATGAGACGGATCGTGCTAAATTCATTGGCCGGGGCCGCACGGCGGCTAAGCCGCTGGCGCTGGATGGCAGTGAACGCTTGTCGAATACCGATGGCTCAGTGCTTGATCCCATCGTCGCTATCCGTAGCACGATTACACTATCTGCGGATGAATCGGCTATCGTGCAAATTATCTCCGGCGTTGCTGATTCACGCGAGGCCGCTTTGGCCTTGCTGGATAAATATTGTGATCGTCACTTTGTTGAACGCGCCTTTGAAATGGCCTGGTTTCAAAGTCAGGAGGTGCTACGCCATCTCAACGCTGCCGAAGCGGATGCGCAAATCTATGGCCGTTTAGCTGGCGCCATTATTTATAGCAACGCCTTGCGTCGTGCCGCGCCCAGTGTGATTGCCCGCAATCAGTTAGGGCAGTCCGGACTGTGGCGCTTTGGTATCTCGGGTGATCTACCCATCGTCTTGCTGCACATCGGTGACATGAATCGTATCGACCTGGTTAAACAAGTGCTGCAAGCCCATGCTTATTGGCGCATGAAGGGGCTGACGGTAGATCTGGTGATTGTGAACGATGATTTCTCCGGCTACCGAGCGGTTCTGCAAGACCAGATTATGGGGCTGATCAACTCAGGGCCTGAGGCGCAAGTGCTCGATAAACCGGGTGGTGTATTTGTACGTCGTGCGGAAGAGCTTTCTGAAGAAGACCGAGTGCTGTTCCAGAGCGTCGCCCGTGTGGTTCTCAACGACAGTGCCGAGACCCTGCTCGAACAGGTGGAACGCCGCGCTGTGGCCGAGCGCCTGCCGCGCCACCTGATTGCATCGTCGCAAGCCTTGTCTGAAGAGAGTCAGCCACTAATGGCACGTGAACGCATCTTCTGTAACGGTCTCGGTGGTTTTACCCCCGATGGCCATGAATATGTGGTCACCCTTGAAGCGGGACAGAGCACACCCGCACCGTGGGTCAATGTCATTGCCAGTCCGCACATCGGCACTGTGGTCAGCGAAAGTGGCAGTGTCTATACATGGGTGGAAAATGCCCATGAGTTCCGTCTGACCACCTGGCATAACGATCCGGTCAGCGACAGTAGCGGCGAGGCATTTTATATTCGTGACGAGGAGACTGGCGTGTTCTGGTCACCCACGCCATTACCTGCGCCTATGCCTACTCGGAACCAGCCCGGTTATGTCTGTCGACACGGCTTTGGCTACAGCGTGTTTGAACATGATCAAACCGGTATCTTTTCAGAACTGACTACCTACGTCGCCATGGATGCGCCGGTAAAGTTCGTGGTAGTCAAACTGCGCAATCATTCCGGCCGCCCACGTCGATTATCACTGACCGGCTATTGGGAGCTGGTGCTGGGCGAGTGGCGACACGCCAATCAGATGCACATCGTCACCGAGACCGATCCCCACAGCGGTGCGCTGTTTGCCCGCAATGCCTACGGCCGTGAATGCGCCAATCGCGTTGTCTTTGCCCAGGTGAGCGAAGCCGAACGGTCTGTGACCGGCAACCGCACCGAGTTCATCGGCCGTAACGGTTCATTGGGCAATCCGGTAGCGCTGGGCCGCGAACGTCTGTCGGGCAAGACCGGTGCCGGGCTTGATCCCTGTGCGGCGATGCAGGCCCAGATCGAACTGACTGACGGTGAGGAGCGCGAGATTGTATTTACCTTCGGCGCTGCTAAACATGCTGACGAAGCGCACTATTTTATCCAACGCTTCAGTGGCCCGGCTGGTGCCCGCCACGCATTGGAAACCGTGTGGGGCTACTGGAACCACACCCTGGGCGCGGTGCATGTCGAGACGCCCGATCCCGCGCTGAATGTGTTAACCAATGGCTGGCTGGTCTACCAGACACTCTCCTGTCGCTACTGGGGTCGCAGTGGCTATTACCAGTCCGGCGGCGCGTATGGTTTCCGCGATCAATTGCAGGACACCATGGCGCTGATTCACGCCACCCCGTGGCTGGCGCGTGAGCAGATCATCCGTTGCGCCGAACGCCAGTTCAGCCAGGGCGATGTGCAGCATTGGTGGCATCCACCTAACGGCCAAGGCGTGCGTACCCAATTCTCTGATGACTATTTGTGGTTGGCATACGCTACCTGTCGTTATGTGCAAACGACCGGTGATGTGGCTGTGCTGGATGAGTCCATTCACTTCCTCGAAGGGCGTGAACTGAACCCCGGTGAAGAGGCCTACTACGACCAACCGCAACGTGCTAATGAAACGGCCACGCTCTATGAGCATTGTGTGCGGGCCATTAAACATGGCCTGCGTTTTGGCGAACATCAACTGCCCTTAATGGGCTGCGGCGACTGGAACGACGGTATGAATCTGGTCGGTGCCAAAGGCAAAGGCGAGAGTGTTTGGCTGGCCTGGTTCCTTTATGAAAACCTACAACAGTTTTCTGAGCTGGCCAGTGGCCGAAATGATGAAATCTTTGCCGATCTTTGCACCGAACAGGCTGCGCAACTGCTCAGCAATATTGAGAAAAATGGCTGGGATGGTGCCTGGTATCGACGCGCCTATTTTGATGATGGCACACCCCTGGGTTCAGCCCAAAACGACGAATGCCAAATCGATTCTATCAGCCAAAGCTGGTCGGTAATCTGCCGTGGGGGTGATCCTATTCGCGCCCGCCAGGCAATGGCGGCGGTGGATAAACACCTGGTACGACGTGATGCCCAGTTAATCCAGCTACTTGATCCGCCCTTCGATAAATCAATGCTTGAGCCCGGTTATATCAAAGGCTATGTGCCCGGCGTGCGCGAAAACGGCGGTCAATATACCCACGCTGCCATATGGACCACCACCGCATTTGCCATGCTGGGTGACACCGACAAGGCCTGGGAGCTGTATGCCATGCTCAACCCCGTTAATCGAGGCAGTCTGGCGGAGGAGATCGAACGTTACAAAGTCGAGCCTTATGTAATGAGCGCGGATATCTACGGTGCCGCACCCCACACCGGCCGCGGCGGCTGGACCTGGTACACTGGCGCAGCGGGCTGGATGTATCGCCTCACGGTGGAAACACTGCTGGGCCTGCAACTGGAAGGGGATCAACTGCGTATCGCACCATGCGTGCCTGATCATTGGGATGTCTATAAAATCCACTACCGCTATCGCGACACCTTCTACCACATCGCCATTCAATGCGGCGGTGACGGAGTAGGACGTGTGACGGTCGATGGTGTGGTGCTAAATGAGGCTGACTTGATTCCCTTAGTGGATGATCGCCAGGAACATTATGTCGAGGTGGCGTTGGCTTAACCAACGTGGCCTGAGAACCAGCGTTACCCGATTGGCAATCGCCTGTCGGGCTTGAATAAAAGGACTTGATATGAACCTGCACATAGTTAAATGCAATACACCGAATGGGAATAACGACTCCGTTGTTCCGCCAACATCTATGGAGGCTCTACGATGAAATTACACTTTCCCAACCCCAGTTGCAGTTTCGATGAAAGCCATAACCGCGTCCTCTTTTGGGGATACGACAGCACCATGGAAATATCTTTCTTCCTGGAAACGGCGGCGCTCAAACGACTTTATCCAGAGATGAATAACGCCGAGTCGGAATTTTTGAAAGCATTCGATACCGCACGGGACAGAATCTATGAGGTTGCAGACAAAGTCTATCGGCACGGTGGCGGTGGCAAAGGCACTTATGCTTACGTTTTAGCGGCGGAGGATTTTTGATAGTTGTATACCCTGGATTCCGCGCCGATGCAGATTATGCGCATATTCTGTGGTCGCGGTGAATGGGTTTGTTAATGAGGCAAGAATTGATGAGATACCGACAACCGAACCCGGTTATTCACATTTTCCAGATAGTGCCAACCAGCTCTGGGCGAACACAAGGTTCGCCCCTACCATCATCATCTAATTACGTCAGGCATAATAGGTACGGGTAATGCGTAGATTCAATCTCGCCTCTTCTCTAACGTAGGGGCAATCCTCGTGATCGCCCTTGTGGATCCCCCATAATTCCCTTGTGATCGCCCTTATCATTTTGCCATCCGTCATAAAATGCTGGAAGGCGTTAATGTACTGGCCCCCTGATCTTTTTTAAACCCTGACAGTTCAATCAGTTTATTAACATTCTAACTTTTCCATACACTTGAAAAAATATTATCGATACATTGGCCTGGGTGGGTGAGAACGTCTTCAATCAAACTTGGAATTAAAACCTGTTTCGTGTCATTATTCATGTGAGTCTCCGGTGGGCTTTGATGCTTGGCTTTTATAACCTACATTATATCTACTGGAAGACCTGACTTCCTTATTTCTCAATTACTTGAATTGATAATTTTCCGCTTTTGAACTCCGAAGTTTTAGGTAGTAAGCAGTGAACCCATGTAGTATGAAATTTGTGGCAATGCTAAACAATTTTCTAAACACTCAGTTAAATCGAAAGTATAATTTTGACTTCTATGATGATAAAAATTAATAAAGAAAAAGCTAAGAACATTTGGATACGGTCACAAAAATTAGATCAAAAAACTCCCTTTGGCAAAGGACTGGAAGCAGTTTCGAAAGCAATCTCACATCTAGGATATGTACAAATTGATACAATTAATGTGATTGAAAGAGCGCACCATCATATTTTATATAATCGAATTCCTGACTATCAATCAAAATATTTGCATCTAGCACAATCACAGGAAAAGACAATATTTGAATATTGGACTCATGCCCTTTCTTATTTACCAATAGATGCCTACAAATATTTCGTTGGTAAAATGAATAAATATGATAACTCAAGTGATGGATGGTTCAGTTCTGTCACTGAAGCTGATTATAAAAAAGTAAAATCTATTTTGAAAAGTGATGGACCGATAAGCATTCGCGATATCAAGGATGACTTGCTAGTTGAAAAAACTCATGCATGGGGAAGCAGTAAGCCTTCAAATAAAGCATTACAATTAGGTTTTTTTAAAGGTGATTTTGTTATCGCTGAGCGGGACGGTATGCTCAAAAAGTATGATCTAACAGGAAAACACTTTGACTGGAAAACAAAACCTAAGATGGCTACTGAGGCAGAATGTTGTAATTATATGCTAGAGCGCTCTCTTAAGTCACAGGGAATTATTAGTATTGAATCCATATGCTACCTAGAGCCAAAAATGAAACAAGCAATAGGTCAATTGATTGAAGAAAAAGTAAAGTTAAATGAACTTCTTGAAATTAAAGTTGAGCAAATCGAGAAGGAAAGATTTTATGTAAAACCTGAAACTCTCGATCAAAAGAATTTGCGAAGTAAACGTACACATATTTTATCTCCATTTGATCCACTGATCATTCAGCGAAAGAGACTGAAAAATATTTTTGACTATGAACATTTGTTTGAAGCATATATACCAAAAGAAAAGAGAAAATTAGGTTATTTTTCTTTACCCGTTTTACATCAAAATAATATTATCGCTCTTCTTGACTTAAAAACAGATCGAACTAAAAATAAATTAATGATTCAGAATTGGATTTGGCTCAACAAAAGCAAATCAAACAGCAATACACAAACAATTGAAAATGAATTGGATAAATTTGAAAAATTCCAGCTTAAAACACGCTAAAATCCTTTAATCGGCGTTAGATTTTTATACTTTGACTAACAGGAAAAATGCCAGCCTGATCACGGTGTTCCATACCAAGGTCAACGAGTGAGAATATTCGTGCCCCATCGCAATTTCAGCCACCAACCAAACCTTTGTGCCTGCAGTCACTATCACGCACCAACCAATAAACACCGGCGAGCGCCATGATCGTTTTAGTGTCTGTTTTACTGGTGTCAAGAATAGTGAACTTACGCGCCAAGGCTAAGATAGCAATAAACACCACCGTCTTTACTTGAATAATGCTCTCTTTCCGCGAAATCACGCGAATAATAGAGTGCTAATACATAATAAAGGTGCGGGTAATGCGCAAATTCAATCTCGCCTCTTCTCTAACGTAGGGGCGATCCTTGTGATCGTAAATTTAGCCATAAAAAAAGCCGGTCAGAGAAAATCTCTGACCGGCTTTCTTATTTGGTGCGCCCGGAGCGATTCGAACGCCCGACCGCCTGGTTCGTAGCCAGGTACTCTATCCAACTGAGCTACGGGCGCGAAGTGGCGTAATTATCCAGAGAACATGAGTGCGTGTCAAGTGGTTAAGTCATTATCGCCAAACAGATTTTCCAGTATAAAAAAAGCCGCCCGTTAAGGCGGCCTGTCGCAATTTATTTGCGAGATATTATATGGCGGAGAGGGAGGGATTCGAACCCTCGATGGGGCTATAAACCCCATACTCCCTTAGCAGGGGAGCGCCTTCAGCCGCTCGGCCACCTCTCCAAAAAACATTAACGATAGTTAATTTTGCAATACCGTTTTATAACTTTCTCATGTGATCATTGCTTTGCTCTGACCGGAAAAAAATTTATTCCAATTTCAGTGCGTTAGATCACCTAAGTGGGGCAGCATTTTCCCAGAATCAACGGCAATAGTGAACCTTTTTTTTAACAAAATAGGATAATTTTCTGTTTTATTGAGGATATATCTATGAGGTTTAGTGTTTCGGCCGTGCGCGGTTCAAATTTAACCGCTAAATTCCAAGCATCACAGGCATAAATCCCAGAAATGCAGCAAATTATATTAGAGAGCCTACATATGACACAACCGGCATTAGCCGGTTGTGATTGAGTCGTAACAATTATAAATTAGTTACCATTTTCTTCCAGGTGATAGGAATCCGACAGTTTAACTGCTTGGACCTTCGCCTAGCGGCTGACCTTCGTCACCATCTTTTTCTTGCTGGATACGATTGTAGATTTCTTCCCGGTGAACACTGACTTCTTTCGGCGCATTCACCCCGATACGCACTTGGTTGCCTTTGACGCCGAGTACGGTGACAGTGACATCATCCCCAATAATCAATGTCTCGCCTACTCGTCTCGTAAGTATCAACATTACTGTTTTCTCCTTAATTAGCCTCCAACCGCGTTAGCAAACTGTCGGCATTTCCATATTGTTTGTATCAACTGCAAGTATCGGCCGCCGCGGGCTAAACTTTATGACCAACAACAAGGCTGACTATTCTTCATACTAGGTCATTAACAGCTAGTCCGCATTTCAATTACTTAGAACATCAAAATTCATAGCAATTATTGTTGTTTTTTACTGTCTTCAAGATTGAATGCAGAATGCAAGGCTCGAACCCCTAACTCTAAGTATTTTTCCTCAATAACGACTGAAATTTTTATTTCAGACGTTGAGATCATTTTGATATTAATCGCTTCATTCGCCAATGTTTCAAACATTGTGCTGGCTATACCGGCGTGAGAGCGCATTCCCACACCGACCAAGGATAATTTAACTATTTTTTCGTCACCAGTAACTTGCTTGGCACCTAACTCTTTGGCGACTTCCTGCAGTATCTCTTCCGCTTTTTCATAGTCATTGCGATGCACAGTGAATGTGAAATCGGTAGTATTATTATCACCCACATTTTGAATGATCATATCTACTTCAATATTTGCGCGACCCACCGGTCCAAGAATACGATGCGCGACGCCTGGCTGGTCCGGCACACCGACCACCGTTAATTTCGCTTCATCTTTATTAAAGGCAATGCCTGATATCAAAGCTTGTTCCATGCTCTCTTCCTCAGAAGTAATCAATGTTCCTTCACCATCTTCAAACGAAGACAAAACACGTAACGGCACACTATATTTACTGGCAAACTCAACGCTGCGTATCTGTAAAACTTTGGCCCCAAGGCTCGCCATTTCCAGCATTTCCTCGTAGGTAACCGACTTCAATCGCCGCGCCTCGGGCACCACTCGAGGGTCGGTAGTGTAAACACCGTCCACATCGGTATAAATTTGACACTCATCAGCCGTTAGTGCGGCAGCAAGTGCAACAGCCGTTGTATCAGAGCCACCACGACCCAAGGTTGTTATATTACCGTGCTCATCAGCACCCTGAAATCCAGCGACGACTACAATACGTCCATTGGCTAAATCGTCACGTATTTTACGGTGATCTATCTCTGTGATTCTGGCCTTGCAGTGAACATCATCAGTTCGAATATGCACCTGTGCGCCAGTGTAAGACTTCGCATCCAGACCCAATTCCAATAACGCCATTGTCAGCAAAGCAATAGTCACCTGTTCACCCGTAGAAAGCAAAACATCCAACTCTCTCGCTAGCGGTCGGTGACTAATCTCGTTCGCTAGCGTCATTAGCCGATTGGTCTCTCCACTCATCGCCGAGACAACAATCACTAGATCATGGCCTTGACTGCGCCATTTTGCGACCTTTTTTGCAACTTGCTGAATTCTTTCGGTGGTACCTACCGATGTTCCACCATATTTTTGTACAATTAATGCCATATTTTTCTAACACTGAAAGCGGAAGGATTAAACCTTAAATAGCATTCAAAATAAACCTTAAATTTATTTATGGGCCATTAAATAATTTGATCATTAACCCAGTCAATCACGCTTGCTAAAGCCGCATCCAACGACGCAGGATTTGTTCCACCAGCTTGCGCCATGTCTGCACGCCCGCCCCCTTTGCCGCCTACTTGCTGTGCGACCATGTTGACCAATTCACCCGCTTTTACCCGACCAGTTTGATCTTTGGAGACACCGGCAACCAAACTCACTTTGTTTCCGTCAGTCACAGCCAATACAACCACTGCCGAGCCGAGCTTATTTTTGAGTCTATCCACTGTATCGCGCAATGTTTTACTATCAACGCCTTCCAGTTTTGCAGCGATTACTTTGACACCGTTGATATCCACGGCGGTTGCTTCTAATTCATCACCTGAGCTGCTGGCTAATTTATTATTCAATACCTCCAGCGCTTTTTCCAACTTGCGGTTTTTCTCTGCAAGTTGCATTACTTTTTCGACCACCTGTTCAGGCGGCGTCTTAAGCTGAGAGGCAATTTGCACAAGTTGCTCATCACGGGCATGCAAATAAAGCCATGCAGCATTGCCACTTACGGCTTCAATCCGCCGCACACCGGCAGCAACCCCACCTTCAGCGAGGATTTTGAACAGACCGATATCACCGGTACGCGAAACATGCGTGCCGCCACACAATTCTATGGAGAAATCACCCATCGTCAGCACACGCACGACATCACCGTATTTTTCTCCAAACAGAGCCATCGCGCCCTTTTGTTTGGCATTATCAATCGACATTTCTTCAGCCTGAATCACTAGATTCTGTTGAATTTCCGTATTTACACTCTGTTCAACTGCGAAAATTTGATCTGCCGTCATCGGCGCAGAATGAGAAAAATCAAAACGCAATCGCTCAGCTCCCACTAAAGAACCCTTTTGCGCAACATGCTCGCCTAAAACATTGCGCAGCGCTGCATGCAGCAAATGTGTTGCGGAATGATTTCGCTGAATGGCAAAGCGCTGATTTTCGTCCACCTGGGCTGCTATCGACTCACCTTGACTGATACTGCCCTCAATAACTTTCACATGGTGTAAAAATAATCTATCGCCCTGTTTTTGCGTATCATTGACCGCAACTTTGCAATGCTCGCCCAACAACAGCCCAATATCACCTGCTTGCCCGCCAGACTCGGCGTAGAAAGGAGTGCGATCAAGTACAACAATGCCTTCATCGTTTGCTACCATGCGCTCAACAGGTTTACCTGCAAGCACCAGCTGTAATACGCTGGAGCGCTCGGCAAGCTGCTCATATCCCGTAAACTGAGTATCTTGATCGACATTTATCGCATTGGCATAATCAACCGCAAAATGACTGGCTGCCCGGGCGCGGGCGCGCTGTTGCTCCATGGCTGCTTCAAAACCGGCATGGTCAATACTGAGACCTTTGTTGTGCGCGATATCAGCGGTCAAATCAACCGGAAAACCGTAGGTATCATAAAGCTTAAAGACAACATCACCAGGAATGATCGTAGAGTTCAAATTAGCCACTGCTTCATATAGTATTTTCATGCCGTGTTCCAGCGTTTCAGCAAAACGCTGCTCTTCCCGTAACAACGCTTTTTCGACCAACGACTGAGCTTTCGTCAACTCAGGATAAGCCTTGCCCATCACGTCCACCAAGGGCTTAACAAGTTTGTAAAAAAATGTTTGCTTCATTCCCAGCTCAAAACCATGACGAATAGCCCGGCGGATAATACGCCGCAGTGCGTAACCTCGCCCCTCATTGGACGGCACGACGCCATCAACGATGAGAAATGCACATGAGCGAATATGGTCAGCAATCACTTTTAATGAGTTATGCGCTAAATCAGTGGTGCCGGTCTCTTCAGCCGCCGCCTTGATCAAGTGCTGAAACAAATCAATATCATAATTGCTATGCACGCCTTGCATGACAGCGGTCAAACGCTCAAGCCCCATGCCAGTATCCACTGAGGGCTTGGGCAACGCAATCAATTCACCATCGGCCCTACGGTCATACTGCATGAACACCAGATTCCAGATTTCTACGTAACGATCCCCGTCTTCTTCAGGGGTTCCAGGCGGGCCACCAGCGACGTCAGGGCCATGATCATAAAAAATTTCAGTACAAGGGCCGCAAGGACCCGTATCACCCATCGACCAAAAATTGTCTTTTGCACCAATTCGGGAAAGCCTCTCTGGTGTCACACCAATATCATTCAACCATATATCAGCGGTTTCATTATCCTCGTCAAAAACAGTTATCCATAATTTTTCTGCTGGAATGCCCATTTCTTGGGTTAAAAACTGCCAAGCATAGTCGATGGCTTCTTTTTTAAAATAGTCACCGAAACTAAAGTTACCCAGCATTTCAAAAAAAGTATGATGTCGAGCGGTGTAACCGACATTTTCCAGGTCATTATGTTTGCCACCCGCGCGGACACAGCGCTGTGAAGTGGTAGCACGGCTATAGTCACGTTTTTCTCTTCCCAGGAATACATCTTTAAATTGCACCATGCCTGCATTGGTAAATAGCAGCGTAGGATCGTTACCTGGCACTAAAGAACTACTGGCCACGCATTCATGCTGATGCTGACGAAAAAATTCTAGAAATTTACTGCGTATATCAGATGTTTTCATTTCGACTGCCGAACCAATTTAATATAACAATAGGGTTAATAAAATCAAACTTTCGCGCTATAAGGACACTGCCCGAGGTTTCAGGCGCGATATTGTACCAATTCCGCGAAATCATTCTATCTTTATCATCATAACATCCGCGAAAAGTCCTACTTTAGATCGTAAAACTCTCAAAAATCACCCTATATAAGGCTGGCTGACTGCTAACTTTCGAAATAGGAACAGAATCGCGGGTTAGTCATGCAAAGAATAGAACATGGTTATAGCTTGTTTTTTGACCTGGAATTGTCAAATGAAGAGTGTGTAGTGTGCTTTTTTTCTCGTGACTGGTTGATAACCAGTCACGAGAAATACAGATTCAGGAATCTTTAAAGACTGCATTGATATGCTCGTGCGCGAAACCTCGTTGCGTTAAAAATCGCCAGCACTTAGCTTTTTCTTGTGCTGTGAACTGAAAAGAGTTGGCATATTTTTTTTGCAACACTTTTTTTGCAATACCCCCCCAGTTCATATTCAATTCGGCCAACGCCTTTTGAATGATTTGTTTGTCAACATTTTTCAACTTTAATTCGTTTTGTATCGCAAGCGGGCCAAAACCTCGAGTGCTTCTTGCCAAACAATAACTTTCAGCGAAACGATATTCATTTAACAAATTGTCTGCCATTAAAATGGCTATAACTTCTTCAATATTTTGAAGCTCAAAGCCTCTTGCCTGTAATTTATTTTTTAATTCCGCCGCAGAATGATCGCGCCTGGCAAGCAGGCGAATCGCAGCGGATTTTATTGATTGTGACATTTCAATCCGTATTTTATTGCCATAAATGCACTGATTTAAAAAAATCAGTGCTAAACAAACAACCCAGCGTATTCGCCGTTACGCTTCCTTTAATTCTTTTTCTGCAGCAACTGGTACTACAACATCGTTAGGCGGTAGCAATATTGCTCTAACCCGCTGTTCAATGTCCTCGGCTATCGCAGGATTTTCTTTAAGAAAACGACGAACATTATCTTTACCCTGGCCAATACGGTCACCATTATAGCTATACCAGGCGCCGGCTTTATCAACGATGCCTTGCTTAACGCCGACATCAATTAACTCGCCCTCTAGTGAAATGCCTTCACCGTATAGAATATCAAATTCTGTGACTTTGAACGGTGATGCGACTTTATTTTTCACGACTTTAACGCGAGTTTCGCTACCCACCACTTCATCGCCTTTTTTAATCGCCCCTATGCGGCGTATATCTAAACGCACGGAAGAATAAAATTTAAGCGCATTACCCCCCGTTGTTGTTTCTGGGTTGCCAAACATCACGCCAATTTTCATCCGAATTTGATTGATAAAAATCACCAGTACATTAGCACGCTTTATATTGCCGGTTAATTTGCGCAAGGCTTGAGACAGTAAACGAGCCTGCAAACCCATGTGACTATCCCCCATATCGCCTTCAATTTCAGCTTTGGGTGTTAATGCCGCAACAGAGTCTATGACAATGATATCCACTGCACTTGAACGTACCAGCATATCGGCAATTTCTAACGCCTGCTCACCGGTATCTGGCTGTGACACTAACAAATCATCAATGTTGACTCCCAGTTTTTCCGCATAACCTGCATCAAGCGCGTGCTCCGCATCAATAAATGCAGCGGTTCCGCCGGTTTTTTGTGCTTGCGCAATAACCGATAAAGTCAATGTTGTTTTACCCGAGGATTCCGGGCCATAGATCTCAACCACTCGACCTTTGGGTAAACCACCAATACCCAAAGCGACGTCCAGGCCTAATGATCCCGTGGAGATTGTGTCGATATCGCGCAAAGCATTGGAATCTCCCATGCGCATTACTGAGCCTTTACCAAACTGTTTTTCGATTTGGCTAAGAGCTGCACTGAGCGCTTTTGATTTGGCTGAATCGCTGGACATTTAATACCTCACTTTGAATGGGTTGTTGACTTATCATCATGCAGTTGCAGACTTCACTACTGTATTAATTCACAGTATCGGCGCCATTCTAGGTTGCCAACCTGCAAAGTGCAAGAAGATTTATGCAATGAGACACAATAGTGTAATAGTTAGATTAATTAATGTTTAACTAACGGATTATTCCACGCTCAAGAGTAAGGACAACTTCTGCAGACTATAAATAGCCGCTTTTTCACGGATTTGCTCTCGATCACCTACAAATAAACAACATTCGCTGACGACTGAGCAAGAAAGGGTTTGCCATGCGATACACACTGAACCCACGGGCTTGGTATCACTTCCGCCACTCGGCCCTGCTATGCCGCTGATTGCAATGCTGCAATTTGCATCACTTTGTGAGATGGCACCGCTGGCCATTTCTTCGACAGTGTTTAAGCTAACGGCCCCATAGTCATTCAGGGTCGCTGGCAACACGCCGAGCATCTGCATTTTTGACGCATTAGAATAGGTGATAAATCCCCGGTCAAACCATTGCGAACTGCCTGCGACATCCGTAATTAAGGTTGCCACCAAGCCGCCCGTACATGACTCAGCAGTTGCTAGTGACCATTTTCTACGCAACAGTTTCTCACCCACTTCTTTAGCGATCAATAACATAGTGTAACGGCATCCTAAAAAAATCAGTTGGACGTGAATTATACGTTACAAAATCCGGGAAAATGTTATGATTGCGCCCGAATTTTACAGAAAATTCACGGCAACAACACACTCAACATTGGCAAAATATCACTATAGAGCTCTTATGAATAGTCTGATTAAGAAAATAAAAGTATTACCGCAGTACATTATCCCGCAACACTTTTTGTCTTCCATTATATATAAGATCATGCGATGCGAGGTTAAGCTGGTAAAAACTGTCCTAATCAACACGATTACCAAACTGTATGGCATTAATATTGATGAAGCATTGGTTTCAGATACGACTCAATATAAGAGTTTCAATCATTTTTTTACCCGTGAGTTAAAACCCGCAGTGCGCCCCATTGATAGTAACCCGGCGCATATAGTTTCACCCGTTGACGGCACGGTGAGTCAGGCCGGAACAATACGTACAGAACAAATACTGCAAGCAAAAAACCACGACTACCCGTTATCCGCTTTGTTGGCAAATGATGCGTGCATCAATGATTTTATAAATGGTGAATTCGCAACGATCTATTTATCGCCGAAAGATTACCATCGCATCCATATGCCATTTGACGGCAAATTACGCAAGATGATTTATGTGCCGGGCAATCTGTTTAGCGTTAATCAAGCAACCACTGAAGAAGTGGAAGGATTGTTTGCCAAAAATGAGCGCGTCATCTGTTTGTTTGATACTGACTTTGGTCCGGCAGCGGTCATTTTAGTGGGGGCAATCTTTGTTTCGAGCATGGAAACGGTTTGGGCCGGAGAAATCACTCCGTCCAATCTGAAACAAGTGACAAGTTGGGAATATACTGAAAAAACTTATGCGATGAAAAAAGGTGATGAACTGGGTCGATTTAATATGGGCTCAACCGTTATTATATTACTGCCGCAAGGGTCCGCGCATTGGGGTGAGCAGATGTTTAAAGCCTACCATGAGGTCAAGTTAGGGGAATGCATCGCTGTAAAGGCAGCAACTGATTAATCGACACTTTCGACACTGGCCGAGTAGCGCATTATTTCTTGCAATGCGCGAAACGCATTGGTATCGAAATCTTTAAACAATAAACCAGCGCCCGCATCGGCGGCTCTGACCACTTTAGCATTTAATTTATACCGGGTTGGATTGCCTTCACCCAAGCTGAAGAAAAGCTCAACTTCCTGATCTTTTGACAATTCATTATCTGCCAAGGATAGAAACACACCACCAAGACCAATGTCTCGGCTATTACAACTTGCTAACAAGCTACCGTGTTCGAATACTTCTACAGGTAAAGCAATTGGTCGCCGTTGACTCCACCGCTGCTCCACCGAGCTTAAGACTCCCATTGAAAGCTCCTTTATATCCCTCATACATTGTTTGGCCCAGTAATTGTCGCGCTCTTCCGTCTGCTCACCAAACTCATCTTATAGATTTTAAACATACATTTAAGAGGCAATTAGTGTGCCATCTTGAATGCTCGCTCTTAAAGAACAATGACTTACATGCTAAAATGGTTTATTACATTGCATTTTGAAAAGAACAACTTCTCTATTTGTAAATTTGACCGACAAATTAATAATAGTTCCGGCTCAACAAACAAGCGGCTCGAAACACATCCAGCCATCACGGCGAGCAACAACGCAAACTTGCAGGATCTAGGTGACACCTCCACCTAGACATTATGTATTGAACAGACTCCGAGAACAGGCTACAGGATAACTTCACTAATGTGCCGGCTATTGAGCAAATTCATTAACAGCCTATCGACACCTAAAGCCACGCCCGAACATTCCGGCAGTTGATTACATAAAGAGTCTAACAACCTTTCATCTATAGGCATGATGGGCTGTTTGTTTTTTCTACGCGCCTGATTTTCCTGTTCGAAACGTTGGCGATAGATTGCTGCCGAGGTTAATTCCTGATAGCCATTTGCGAGCTCAACGCCATAGAGATACACCTCAAAACGCAGCGCAACATGCGGTTTTTTCTCAGATATTTTTGCCAAGGCAGCTTGAGATGGTGGAAAATCATACACAATTAGCAGTGGGATTTCACGCAATTTCGGCTCAATCAAGTGTGTTAAAAGATAACTCAACCAGCCATCATAGTCATCATCAAGGCCGCAATCACGCAGACCATGCTTAGCCGCCATACGCCTAAAATCAACGACGCCGCAATCTTCAGGATCAATCGAGAGAAACTCCCGAAACAATTCGCGATACGAACATTCTGCCACTTTTGGTTCTATACCGACAAAATTTAGCAGCTCTACAACTTCCCTGGCTAATGCTTTATAAGACAAGCCTAAACGATACCATTCCAATAAAGTGAATTCGGGACTATGATAACGCCCTTTCTCTTCTTTGCGGAAAACTTTTACTAATTGATAGATCGAACCGCTGCCAGCACACAGCAAGTGCTTCATGGCAAACTCAGGCGACGTATGGGCATATTGAAAGCTCGGTATTGAAGCGTCGCCGAAATCAGCCCGAATACTTGCGATATGTGGATCGGTATTCCCATACGGAGAAAAAATCGACGTTTCAACTTCCAGCACTTTTCGGGACTGGAAAAATTGTCGAATTTGACGGTACAAACCTGCTCGACGCTCAAGCAATATTTTAAGTGGCATATCGCTATTGCCAATATCACTAGCCACCGTTTTTATTCTTCTTTAGCTCGCCCAACATATTCACCACTGCGAGTATCGACTTTGATACTTTCACCATTTTCAATAAACAATGGAACTCGCACTACCGCACCCGTTTCCAGAGTTGCAGGTTTGCCGCCGCCGCTGGCAGTATCACCACGAACACCGGGGTCAGTTTCGGTAATTTGCAAGACCACAAAATTTGGTGGTGTTACCGCAATCGGCGCACCATTCCATAGAGTTAAAGTGCACATATCCTGTTCTTTCAGCCATTTGATCGAATCCGCCACGGCCTTTTCATCGGCAGCCACTTGTTCATAACTGGTTGGATCCATAAAATTCCAGAACTCGCCATCGGTATAAAGATATTGCATATCGGTATCCATCACATCTGCCGCCTCAACTGACTCGCCGCTCTTAAATGTTCGATCAACCACGCGACCCGTTTTCAGGTTTTTTATTCTAACTCGACTAAAAGCTTGCCCTTTACCGGGTTTGACAAACTCATTCTCAACAATCGTGCAAGGATCACCATCTTGCATGATTTTCAAACCTGATTTAAATTCACTCGTACTATAAGTTGCCATTATTGCCTCTTTTTAAAGCGTTAAGTATTTGATATGTAATATGAAAAACGGCTTTAGCAAGCAAACCCTGTATAATATATCATAATCCTAGGATAATCAGTTGGCGCGAATTTATAGTGTAAGATATTGGAGTGCATAGTGAATTTAAGAATTGCGTGGTCACCTTATTGGTGATCAGCAGATTCTTAAATTGGCTAGGTACTTCAAGAGCTTGCGCTACCGAGTGCCCTTTGGGTAGAAATCGTGGTTCAACTGATTAATCTAGGATAGTACATCAATCACCACCAAAGAAAACCCGCTATGATACATCGAAACTCACAAACTTTGCAGATACCTGACTGGCAAAATACCTTAAGCCAATCAATTAAAGACCCCGAGCGATTATTCGCAGCGTTAGAATTACCGATGGAATATCTACCGCGCGCCATGCAAGCGCAGCAATTATTTCCCTTGAGAGCCAGTCTGCCTTTCGTCAGCCGAATGCAAAAAGGCGATATCAACGACCCCTTATTGCGCCAGATATTACCCATAGACCATGAAACACGGCATGTCGTTGGGTTTCAGCCAGATCCGGTTGGCGACCAGGCTGCAGAAATACTGCCCGGCTTAATCCACAAATACCACGGCCGGGTATTACTGACCCTGACCGGTGCATGCGGCATCCATTGTCGATATTGCTTTCGGCGCCAATTTGATTATCAACACTCAAATCCAACGCGACAAAACTGGCAGCAGGTTCTCCGTTATATCGCCGCTGAAAAAAGCATTCATGAAGTCATTCTCAGCGGTGGCGACCCTTTATCATTGAGCGATAGTCGTTTGCAAGCATTGGTTGCAGGGCTGGAACAAATTCCGCACATTCGGTTTTTACGTATACATACCCGGCTACCTATCGTCGTGCCGGAAAGAATCACTCCCGAGCTGTTAACCTGGTTAAGAAACTTAAGCCTGAAAGTCTTCATGGTTCTGCACATCAATCACGCTCAAGAAATTGACGCCGAAGTAGAGCATGCCATTGACCAATTAAAGAACAATCATATTGATCTGTTAAATCAATCTGTATTGCTAAGAAAAGTAAATGACAATGCAGCAAGCTTGATTGACTTGAGCCTCAGATTAGGCGAAATTGGCATTATCCCCTATTATCTGCATTTACTGGATAAAGTCACTGGCGCAAGCCATTTTGATGTACCCCAACAACAGGGAATAGCCATCATTGAAATTATGCGACGTCATTTGCCGGGTTATCTAATACCCAGGCTGGTAGCAGAAGTTACCGGAGAGCCTTACAAGCGACCCATATACTAAGCGCGCAAACTTTATCGCTTAAAAAAACGCCGAAGAAGGTGAAAAATAAGCGTTTCCATTAGTTTTAATGATGGGTAAGCTAAGCTGCAGCGAACACTAGAAAAATGGATACAATATTGGATAAACTTCAATGTACTTGTTTTCATCGAACAAGTGATAAATAAACAAAAACATGCAGCCGCTAAGTATAATATAAATAAAGTAATTGTCATAAAATCCGACAAATCAAATGGAACTCTAAAACAAAACACACAAAGCGTAGGTAAGGAAAGTGCCAAGAGACGAAAACCCACTAGGGTTATTTATACCCTCACAATCAATTGAATACTCAGATGCGCCTTATTTAAAACCGAAGGGTGCCGAACGCTGGATTGCGGAATTACCGAGCGCCCATGTTGGCGAGACGGCGCGTTTGATTTACAAGGCCCTAGCGGAACTCAATCGCGTTTCCATACCTGTAAGTCATCGTTTTAAGATTCTTGAATTATTCAGCAATCCACTCGATTACCTCACCAAATCGCTGCTAAAGCATTATTTGGGTCAAGCATTTCCCCTATCGGCAAAAACCCAAAAAGTGGCGGAACTGACCCAGGAGCTGCAATGGGAAGTCGCCAATGGTTATAAAATTATTATTGATAGCGCGATTTCCTCTAGCAGTGCAAAAGTAGAAAACAAGACATTGTTAACCTCGATTTATCGGGCGATGCATTATTTGAATGAAACTTTACTAAAATCCTACCTCGCTTACACACCCACAAGCGATCAGGTTTGGCTGGAACTCAATCATCTTTATTTGTTCGCCGAACATAACGGACTGATATCCGAAGAAGTCAGTGACCTTCAAGGCGCTAAACCTTCAACGAACACAATAAGCAATTTGTTCAAACAAGCGATATTGCTGTCGATCTCCAATCCCTATCGACTGTCACAATCAGATATCCAAAAAGTTAATCAGAACCTGATCGAGTGGTCAAAACACAGCTATTTACACTTATTGGAAAATGTCAGCATGCCGCTAGGTTTATTCAGCATTGACCTGGAAAAAGGTGCGGCGCCAACGTATTACAACGCCAGCAAACAAGATAACAAAGTTAGCAAACATTCACGTGTATTGGACACCAGCGAATTAACCAGAGCGCTCAGGGATCAAATGGACGCATTTAATGAACCTGAAATCGGTGTCGTTAATAAACCTATGTTTTATACCAACGAGTTAAGCCAGGAAACCCTTAAACGTTTGATCCTGGCCTGGGGAGCAGTTCCCAAGCGAAACTTTTCACGCAAAGGCAAAAAAGAAGACGTAAAAGTTGCGCTTGGGCTTAATGCTGCACATTTTTTCATCCTCAAGCAAATCGAAACGCAGCATGATGAAGCAAACTCAGAATTTATCGATAGCCAAATAGACTATAGCGATGTTGCTCAGTTTGACCTTGAACCCAGCAAACCAAAAAAGCTTAACGAACCTAAGAACGCTCCATTGGACGTTTGGGATTTGGCTGGCAATCCTAATTTAGGCATTCACTATGAACTGCCATCTTTTAACACTTTACATGTGCAAGCCACCCCGGCACTTGACAACCATCAAGCAGATCAAACCTTTGATACCTATAACTGCGTATTAATTAATGAAAGCGCCGGCGGTTTTTGTATTGCCTGGGACAATGACATATCCACCAAAACGATGATAGGCGCGCTCATCAGCTTGAAACACAGTTCTCAGGAAGAGACTGAGTGGAACATTGGCGTAATTCGTTGGATCAAAACATCAGAACCTGACAACATGTACATCGGTATAGAATTGATCTCACCCAACACACAGCCGATTGCCACAAAAAATATTTCTCAAAAAAATCTCGCAGAAATATTCAATCGTTCATTATTACTGCCAGAACTTCGATCCGTTAAACAACCACAAACCTTGATTACCCCGAGCCAATACAAAACAGGTGATAAATTAGAACTGGATGTGAATGGGCAAAATGTAAAAGTGAAATTAACCAAACTTGTGGAGAGGACGAGTACGTTTACTCAGTTTCAATTCTCGATTGTCAAAACGGTCAAAAAGGTCACGTCACAGGGGAAAATGGATCGCATTAAAAACTTTGATTCCATCTGGACCTCACTTTAGAGAATGGAAGTCATAGCGAGGGAAATACCACTATTTATAACTCACAATCGGCGTTCAAAGTTGCAAAAGTGCTACCTTCCAGCACTCGTAGCGGCAAAACCTTACCGAGAGACGCCGTGAATACGTCCTCGTAGGCTTGGCGGCAGCATCCATGCTGCCAACACTCTCGGTAAGGCCTTGCCACTACGAGCGCTGATTACGAGAAATAGTTTGAACGCCGATTGTGAGTTATAACGCCGAACCTATTCGTCGAACAAGTTCGGCTAAAGCTTGAAACTCCCTCTCAACATTAGCCCATTGCCCGTAACGCCTGGATACGTTCATCGAGTGGAGGATGGGACATAAATAGCTTTTTAATTCCGGCACCAATATTACCGCTAATGCCGAACGCCGCCAATTGATCAGGCAACTGCGAAGGCTGGTGCTGGGCTTTCAAACGCTCCAGTGCGCGAGCCATCTTTTCTCGACCCGCAAGCTTAGCTCCCCCCGCATCGGCTTTGAATTCACGTTTTCGACTAAACCACATAACAATAATGCTGGCCAAAATACCGAGCAGCAACTCTGCAATTATCGTGGTTATCCAAAACGCTGGGCCGTGGCCACGTTCGTTTTTGAATACCACCCGGTCAATAACATGGCCGACAACGCGTGACAAAAAGATAACAAAGGTATTAACGACGCCTTGGATCAAGGCTAAGGTCACCATATCGCCGTTTGCAACATGGCTTACTTCATGCGCTAAAACTGCTTCGGCTTCATCTTCAGTCATCGCCTCCAGCAAACCACTGCTCACTGCAACCAAGGCATTATTTCTCGACATGCCGGTTGCAAACGCGTTAATTTCAGGAGAGTTATAGATTGCTACTTCTGGCATACCAATACCCGCAGCTTTCGCCTGGCGCTCAACGGTTTGCACCAGCCAGCGTTCTGTTGGATTTGACGGCTGCTCAATCACCTGCGCACCCGTCATTCGTTTCGCACTCCACTTAGAGATTGCCAGTGATATCAATGATCCGCCAAAACCAAAAACCGCAGCAAATAACAACAGGGAATTAAGATTAAGATCCACTCCTTGCTGATCCAGAATACCTTCAAACCCCAGCAGTCTCAATGTAATACTTAACACCGCAATAACTGCCAGGTTAGTCACTAAAAACAAAAATATACGTTTCATTTCATCCTCTTGGATTTCGGATTCTCACCCGTTTATTTATTATCAACTCAAGTTTCGGGGTTCAAAGTTGCAAAAGTGCCACCTTCCAGCGTCCGTAGCGGTAAGGCCCCTTGCCACTACGAGCGCTGATTACGGGGAATAGTTTGAACTACGAAGCTTGACGTATTACCTAGACCCTGCAAGTGATCGTACTTGCGCAGTGCAAGATATTGATTCGTAGAGCAAATCAATATTTGAGCGCAATCCTTATTGTGATTGCCGAAAATAGTGATATTGCTCTACGGGTCAAGAGCTTGTGCTGAGTAGGTGCGAGCACTTGCAGGATTTAGGTATTATATATGAGATGCGGGCATTCATTTAAAATCTCAAGTCCAAAACCGGCAAAAAAGTAGTGCAGATTTCCTGCGACATTTTTTGGGAAATAGGGACTAAAGAAACCCCAACGAAAGACGATATCACTCTTACAGACCGGACCTTTCCTCCCTCCCTCAGTCCGGTTTGCGTTTCTTGAGCCGAAGGCATTGCCTTCGGCTATTTTATTGCTGGGTCAATTGAACCTAGATTAATCAGTTGAACCACGATTTCTAGCGCAAGCTCTTGAAGCACCTAGCAAATCCAAGAATCTGCTGATCACCAATAAGGTGACCACGCAATTCTTGAATTCACTATGCACTCCAATATCTTACGCTATAAATTCGCGCCAACT
>CALZHW010000013.1 GCA_945787125.1 uncultured Ectothiorhodospiraceae bacterium | reverse complement strand
TTAATTATCTTTTCCTGATCAAACCACATTTCACGGATTTTATTGCCTTCATCGTCAAAGTAGTCTGCTCTAAGTGGGGATAAATTGTCTTGTTTGATGAGTGTTATCACTTTGCCCCAAACCACCGCAGCATTGGCTTTGGGTGTGGAAGTGACTTCAATGATGTCAATGTTATCTCGCACGCCTTGAAAGCTGATCAATGAATCATAATCATCTTCGTAGGTGTTTTCTTTGACCAGGTCGTCATTGGTGAAATGACTGCCCATCCATGCGCCCGACATCATACTGGCTGGCACTTTAGTAACCCGGCGAATTTTTGGCAAATAGTTCCAAATGTTTTCATCTACCTTCAGGGTCGCAAAACCTTTGTCCTTTTTTGGGGATGTAATGACAATCAGTGATCGTTCTTTGCCCTCAGACCAAACCTCCATTTCCATTGTGCGCTCATAACGCGCGGTTTTTACTTGCATGGTCATAACAGCATAAGATGAGTTGCCGCGCCAAATACGATCAACATGGCGCATTAAGGCATAGGCATCGGTGAATTGGGCGGCATGAACAGGGGTGCACAAAGGGAAAATGAGTGCAATAAACAACCATAATAGTTTCTTAAATGCTAACATTTTGCTTTCAACCTAAAATCATCAGACGAAGTTTAGTCTACTCACTTTTTGAGTAAAGACAAAAAAGCATGAGAATTCTATAATACCAAAAGATGAAGCCTGCTTCGAAGCGGTCAACTGATGAATTAAGATCCAATCCTTTTGGTTGCACTTTAGTCTCATATTATATAGTTTAGTCAACTCACCAGAATATTCCACAATACTCAAGGTTATAAGGAAATAGGTAGTATGAAGATCAATCCGATGTTGTTAAGTGAGAATGTGCTAAGACTCAAATCACGACAGTGTTTCGGCCAGTAGCATGTTACGTACTGCTGCTATTAATCAGACTATTCGTCCTTTTACCTTGAATTTTGCCGACTCCAAGCTGGAGATGTCTTTTCGCGCAAGCTACTGCAAAAAAATGTTGCCGCAAGTGCGCAATGCCCTGATTGCTGCGGCGACGATTTATGTAGCCTTCATGATTCTAGATCTCATGGTGTTAACCGAAGGACAGTCACGATCACTCTTGATTCGTTTTGTGTTTGTATTACCGATTTTTATGCTGGCTTATTATGCCACGTATAAAAACTACTTTCGCAAGCGGATACAGCTGTTGGTAATCATTGTTATTTACCTTGCAGGTATGGGCTTAGCGGCTATTCGGCTCAAATATAATGTATCACAAAGTGATCTTTATTTGATGGGTACAATCTTCCCGATTTTCTGGGCTTTTATTTATTCTGGCTTGCGGTTTATTAATGCCTTTATTGTCAGTGTTGCGCTGTTGCTTAGTTATAATCTGGTTTATTTTACTATAAGCCCGGTTTCTTTGCCGGTCATAGTGACTTATAATTTTTTTCTGATCACGGCTCTGTTAATTGGTAGTCTCGGTGGCTATACCATTGAAAATTATTATCGACGCGACTACGTAAACCAAAAACTTCTGGCTGCACAAAAGCTCGAAAATGAACGTTTGTTATTGAACATATTACCGCGTAATATTGCCAATGAACTTAAATTACATGAAGGAACAATCGCCAGAGACTATGCGCAAATTACGGTGTTATTTGCTGATTTGGTGAATTTTTCTCGCTTCTCACTTAAGCATAATGCGCAACATGTAGTGAAAATTCTTAACGACATATTTTCTCTGTTTGATGAATTAACCGATCGGTATCATTTGGAAAAAATAAAGACTATTGGCGATGCCTACATGGTGACTTCCAATTTGCAAGATGGCCATTCCGGCAAACCACAAGACATGGCTAAATTTGCCTTGGAAATATTGCAGGCTTTGCAAAAATATAATGAAGATAACAATCAATCCATCCAATTACGCATCGGAATGCACACCGGGCCTGCGGTAGCCGGCGTTATTGGGGTTAAAAAGTTTGTTTATGATGTGTGGGGCAATACAGTGAATGTCGCCAGTCGTATGGAGTCGACCTGCCCGGCGGGTAAAATTCAGGTATCGCAATCATCTTATGATCAACTAAAAGCTAGTTTTGTGCTTGAGCCGCAGGGCAATGTTGATATGAAGGGGTTTGGAAGCATGCCTGCTTATATAATGCTGGCGAAGAGAGCAAATAGTGCAGCGGCTTAATTTGCTGATAATCGGCGATGAAATCCTGAATGGTCGGCGTAAAGATTGCCATCTTGAAAACGCCATTGAGTTGTTTGAAGCGCGAGGATTAACCTTGCATCGCAGTTTGATTATTGCTGATGATCCTGAGTTAATTACGGAAAGCCTTCGTATGCTAAATAATGCTGCAGAAGTGGTTTTTAGCTTTGGTGGAATTGGTGCGACACCGGATGATTACACGCGCCAATGTGCGGCAAAGGCTTTTGAGGTTCCGCTCGCGGTGCATGCTGAAGGTTTGGCAGTTTTGCAAAAAAAGTTTGCCGATAAAGTCTATCCACATAGGGTGAATTTGATAACGATTCCCCAGGGATCACAGCTGATTCCTAACCCGTATAACGATATTCCTGGGTTTAGCTTTAACAACATTCACTTTTTACCAGGATTTCCGCAAATGGCCAAGCCAATGTTGGCTTGGGTGTTAGATACTCTTTATCCGCATTTACAGCCAGTGGAAAAATTTCAGCGAAGAGCACTTCGTGTGTACGGTAAAGGCGAGGGTGATTTAGTCGATATGATGAACGCTCTATTGCAGCAATTCCCAGAGATTAAGCTTTCTTGTTTGCCACGTATTGATGTGGAAAAAACCTATGTGGAATTGTCGGTGTTGGGCGAAGCAAGCCGGGTGAATCAGGCATATCAGTTTATCGTTGACGAACTTGATAGAAAGCAGCTTGAATGGGTTTAGGAGCGGCCAGCTTATCAGCCATCAGCTGAAAAGCTGATAAGATTCATTGCCAATGCTTAACCATTTTTGTTATGCTGGCTATAAATTGAAGGAGAATTAAACATGCTATTTACCCCTGATTTGGTTGCTGAAACAAATATACTGATTCAGTATAATTTAAGTACTAGTCAGGAAGGAATTAAGGTTCATTCCTCAGC
This sequence comes from uncultured Ectothiorhodospiraceae bacterium, assembly GCA_945787125.1. Lineage (GTDB taxonomy): Bacteria > Pseudomonadota > Gammaproteobacteria > S012-40 > S012-40 > CALZHW01. The sequence continues at coordinate 40,352 of CALZHW010000013.1, read as the reverse complement.
TGGTGCGGAAACAATTGCGGCAACACAACGTTTGTTTGATAAAGGTTTTATCACGCTAAGTGATGGAGGATACTTGACATCACTGGGTAGAGATGCGGCAGAACATGCGCAATCTCTGATTATGGTATTAACCAGTCCTGTAGAAATTAAAACGGGATGAAGGTTAGTCATCGTTAGGCGATTTGGCGTGAGTCAGTGTTGACTCATGCCCGATATACCCAATGCATTTTCACAGCAATAGTACCGTGAAATTTATCAGCAGGAGTTTGATGTTCAATGAGCCAGTATGACAATGTTAGTGTAGTGAAAATAGCCAATATTTATTTTGATGGGATGTGTGTTTCACATACACTATTATTTCCAGATGGTACGAAAAAATCGCTCGGTGTTATTTTTCCAAGCCAGTTGAGGTTCAAAACGCAAGCAGCTGAAATCATGGATATCAATGCCGGATTATGCAAAGTAAAACAAAAAGACGCAAAAGAGTGGAAAGAATATAAAGCAGGTGACTCATTTAATGTACCTGCAGAGAGTTATTTTGACATCGAAACACTCGAGACATTGGACTACGTATGTCATTTTGTTTGACACAGAAATTGACACATGAATTAACGTGCAAATTCTCTATCAGGATGACTATTTTGTTGCGGTGAATAAACCGGCGGGTTTATTAGTGCATCGTAGTAAACTCGATAAACATGAAACCCGCTTCGCCCTGCAAATCGTCAGAGACTTGATTGGCCAACGCGTATTTCCGCTACATCGATTAGATAAACCTACCTCAGGCGTCTTGTTGTTTTCGTTATCCGCTGACATTGCGTCAAAAATGATGACGCAGTTCGAAAATAGCCAGGTAGAAAAAAAATATCTTGCGATTGTGCGTGGTTATACCGATGGCACTGGTGAAATCGATTACGCGTTAAAAGTAGAATACGATAAAACGACAGACTTATTGGTGGATAAGGATAAAGCCGCACAACAAGCCATTACCCACTATCAAACACTGCAACAAATTGAAATGCCTATCGCAGTGAGTCGTTATCCCGCAAGCCGTTATTCATTATTGAAACTCACGCCTACCACCGGCCGCAGACATCAATTGCGCCGCCACATGAAGCATATATTTCATCCTATCGTTGGTGATACCACCCATGGTGATGGTAAACATAATGCCATGTTTCGCCAACATTTAAACTGTCACCGATTGTTACTGCACGCGCAACGGTTAACTTTTTTTCATCCTATGACAAGTGAAAAACGTTCAATTGAAGCGCCGCTGGATGAAGCATTTGAGGCTGTTTTGGCGTTGTCTGGGTGGGAAGCTGACGTAAATCAACTCAAACTTGCTTAGGAACGTGTAATAACTATCACTTTTGCCCGGTAATAGTGTGAATGCTAAATATTTTATTGAATATTCAGGAAATAGATGATTTAATCAAACAATGAATGCAATAAATCTCAATGCAGAAGTCGACGAACTAAAAATTAAAATTTTAGATGCTGCAAAAGAACGCTTCCAAGTTTATGGTTATGGTAAAACAACCATGGCGGAGATTGCGAAAGATGTAAATATGTCAGCGGCAAATTTGTATCGATATTTTGAAAACAAACAGGACATTGCGCTAGAGTGCAGTGATCGTTGCATGTCTGAGCGCTTAACTTTAATTAGAGAAGCGGTTTGTCAGGCAGGCTCTTCGGCAGCCGAAAGACTACGGACATTAGTGCTCGCCAGCTTAAGAACTAATCTGGATGAGTTTGAAAAAAGTCCGAAAATCAACGAGTTAATAGAGCTTGTATCAAAAAATCATACAGCACTGGTCAAGGATAAAGTGCAAGCGCAATGTGCAATTATTGCTGAGATACTCGCCTTTGGCAATGAAACAGGAGAGTTTGAGGTGGCAGATATCATTAAAACATCCCGTACTGTTCATGCTTCATTAGTGTTATTTGATTTCCCGTTGTTTGATGGTTTCTTTAGCCGTGAGGAATTTGAAACTATGGCCAACAACGTGGTTGATTTACTCGTTAATGGATTGCGAAAAAACTAAAATTGGCTTCTGATAAAGCCGGTTTTTTTAGAATTACAATGTAAATATTTAAGGTAATATTCAGCGTTTAATTTTCACGGAATGGAGGAAAAACAATGAAACACTTCGAAGCGCAGTTTGGGCAATGGGTATTGAAATATCGTTGGCTAGTAATGCTAGTGAGTATCATCCTAATTTTTCTCGCCGCTTCCGGCGGGCAACATTTACGATTTACCGGCGATTATCGTGTCTTCTTCAGCAATGATAACCCCCAATTACTCGCTTTCGATGCGCTGGAAAATACCTACACCAAAAGCGATAACATTTTATTTGCTTTGACGCCTAAGAATGGCGATGTTTTTACTCAGGAAACACTTGCAGCGGTTGAATCTCTTACAGAAAAAGCCTGGCAAACGCCGTTTTCAATTCGGGTGGATTCATTAACAAATTTTCAACACACCTGGTCAGAAGAAGATGATTTGACCGTTGAAGATTTGGTGCAGGGTAGCCGTGATCTTGATGCCGAAGCGCTGGAGAAAATTCGCGATACCGCATTAAATGAACCCATTTTGTTGAATAGTCTTGTTTCACCAGATTCAAGGGTGACCGGGGTTAACGTGACGATTCAACTACCTGGGTTGGACGAAATGACCGAAGCACCAGCCGCTGTTGCGCATGCCCGAAAAATTGCTGATGAGATTCGCACTGAATATCCAGGCATCGAATTGCATCTGACGGGAATGCTGATGATGAATAACGCATTTTCAGAAGAATCAATGAACGATATGCAGTCGCTCATTCCTTTGAGTTTTTTGGTGATGTTGGTCAGCTTGGGTTTCTTGGTTAAAGGATTTACCGGGACATTTGCAACGCTTGTTGTGATTGCTTTTAGTATTGCCGCTGCCATGGGGCTGGGTGGTTATATTGGTTATCCTATTTCACCGCCTTCTTCGATTGCGCCCATTATTATATTAACTGTCGCTATTGCTAACTCCGTGCATGTACTGGTTTCTGTGATTCAAGAAATGCGTAAAGGTAACAGCAAACATGAAGCGATAGTTGAAAGTCTTCGTTTGAACATTCAACCCGTCACGTTAGCCAGTATTACTACCTCTATTGGGTTTTTAACAATGAATTTTTCGGACGTGCCGCCTTTCCAGCATTTGGGAACCTTTGTCGCCATGGGGGTTGTGGTCTCATTGTTTTTATCGTTAACATTTTTACCGGCGCTCATGTCCATTTTGCCGATGAGAGTGAAGCCTGTAAAAGAAAATAAACGTGATTCCATGGAAGAATTTGGTAAATTTGTGGTTAGAAATCACCGTGCCCTTTTGTGGGGCATGGCGGCTGCTGTTGTTGTTATTGTCAGCATGGTACCAAAAAATGAATTAAACGATGTTTTTGTGAACTACTTTGATGACAGTGTAACTTTCCGTACCGATACAGATTATATAACCGCCAATCTCGCGGGTACTTACATGATCGCTTACTCTTTGGAATCCAGTGAAAAAGGCGGAATAAGTAACCCGGCTTTCCTGGAAGAAGTTGAAGCTTTCGCTCAGTGGTACAAGCAGCAACCGGAAACTTTACATGTTGCAACAATCACCGACGTCATGCAGCGACTGAATAAAAATATGCATGGCGATGATGAGCAATGGTATAAAATTCCTGATAATCGAGAATTGTCCGCTCAATATCTACTACTCTATGAAATGTCACTGCCTTATGGGCTGGATTTAAATAATCAGATCAACATTGATAAGTCCGCTACAAAATTCACAGCGACACTAAAAACCGTTTCCAGCAAAGAGATGCTTGCGTTGGAGCAGCGTGCTAATGATTGGTTAACAAATAATGCCAGTCATATCGTTAAATTTGAGGCGTCAGGACCATCACTGATGTTTGCTCATATCGGCCAACGCAACATTGTCAGTATGTTGGCAGGTACCACGATCGCATTGATTCTGATTTCATTGTTGCTGATTGTCGCCTTGCGATCGTTAAAAATCGGATTGGTCAGTATGATCCCCAATTTGATCCCTGCAGCGATGGGATTTGGTTTATGGGGTTTATTGGTCGGTGAAGTCGGCTTGGCGCTGAGTGTGGTCACTAGTATGACATTGGGCATAGTCGTAGATGATACGGTGCATTTGCTGAGTAAATACTTACGTGCTCGCAGAGAGAAAGGTTATGACGCGGGCCAGGCAGTGATTTATGCATTTACTACAGTGGGTCGAGCGTTGGTGACAACTACGATTGTGTTAACACTGGGGTTTTTAGTATTGTCCATGTCAGCGTTTCAGCTTAATTCAGCCATGGGTATGTTGACCGCATTGGTTATCGTACTTGCGCTGATTGCTGACTTTTTATTGTTGCCTGCGTTATTAATTAAACTTGATGAGGGAAAATCTAATGAAAAAGCAATTATTGATAATAATGCTACTGGCACTGCTGCCGTTTGAGCTTTTCGCAGCAACCGCTGAAGAGCGTGGTTTTGAAATAGCGCAAGAGGCAGATCGACGCGATAGTGGTTGGAAAGATTCAATCGCGAATATCATCATGACTCTGCGAAACAAACAAGGCGCAGAATCAGTGCGAGAAAATCGCAGCCGAGCGCTGGAAATGATTGGCGATGGCGATAAGTCAATTATCGTTTTTGATAGCCCGGCGGATGTGAAAGGTACGGCTTTTTTGAGTCATACACATGTGAAAAAATCAGATGATCAATGGTTATTTTTACCCGCCTTAAAACGCATTAAACGTATTTCTTCTTCCAATAAGTCAGGCCCGTTTATGGGTAGCGAATTTTCTTATGAAGATATTTCCTCGCAAGAGCTGGAAAAATACCGGTACAAATATCTTAACGATGAAATAGTTGAAGGCCGCGATGCGTTTGTCATTGAGCGTTTTCCAGAATATGAGAAATCAGGTTACAGTAAACAGGTTGTGTGGGTTGATAAGGAAATGTATCAACCCTTAAAGATAATGTTTTACGATCGTAAGGATACCTTGTTAAAAACACTGATGTATCACGATTATGAGTTGTACGAGGGGAAATTCTGGCGTTCTTTGAGAATGGAAATGGAAAATCATCAGACCGGTAAAAGTACGACCTTGGCCTGGCAGGGATATAAATTTGGTAACGGATTTGATGAGCGTGATTTCGATAAAAACGCGTTAAAACGTATGCGGTAGAGAAGGCAAGTGAAACTCTATAGATGTATTTCGATAGCAATTTCCACAATGATGATATTGTCGAACGCTGCCTATGCGGAGTGGTCCGGCAACGTTTCAGCACGCGTGGAAATTTTCAAGAACGAGCCAATTAATGATGACCAAAAACGTGGCTACGCCTCATTATCTATGACGCCGAAGTATTCCATGATATGGGATGATAATCGACAGTTGTTTGGTTTAGAGGTATTTGCTCGAGTCAATCAACATGTGCCAAACTCGGCAGACATCCGAGAACTTTCCTGGATATATACCGCGAGTGAATGGGAATTTCGCGCAGGTATTCGAAAAGTTTTTTGGGGTGTGACAGAATCGCAACATCTGGTGGATATCATCAATCAAACGGATTTTACGGAATCGTTTGATGGTGAGGAAAAACTGGGGCAACCGATGTTAAACCTGGCCATCATTCGTGATTGGGGAACAGTTGATCTATTTGTATTACCTTGGTTTAGAGAGCGTCGTTTTCCTCATACGGATGCACGCCTCGGTTTCCCTTTGCCCATTGCTAGCCAAGCAAGGTTTGAGTCAAAGCAAGCAGAAAAACATATCGATTATGCCGCGCGATGGTCACATTATGTGGGTGACTGGGATATTGGCTTGAGCCATTTTTATGGTACCAGCCGAGAGCCTAAACTGGTTGCTTCAGCGGCGAGTGGAAAACTAGATCCCGTATATGACTTGATTCACCAGACTGGTCTGGATATACAAGCAACCCTGGAGAACTGGTTGTGGAAATTGGAAGCGATACGTCGCGATGGCGAAGATGAGGATTATTTTGCAGCTACGGCTGGCTTTGAATACAGTTTTTTTGATGTCAAAGGGTCAGGTGCCGATATTGGTATTGTTACTGAATATCTCTATGATGAACGTGGTAGAGAAGCACCAACGCCGTTTCAAAATGACACAATGTTAGGTATTAGAGTGGCATTAAATGATGAGCAGAGCACTGACGCGTTAGTTGGTGCTATTGTTGATAATGATGGCAATGGTACTGTGCTCAGTCTTGAAGCGAATCGTCGAATAGGTCAGAATTTTAAATTGACGATCAATGGTTATTTGTTCACTCATACGGAACCCGATGATCCGATCCATAATTACGCCAATGAAGATTATGTGAAAATTGATTTAGGTTATTATTTTTAATTCACAATCGGCATTCAAAATTAAAAAAGTGCCTCCTTCCAGCGCCCGTAGCGGCAAAACCTTACCGAGAGACGCCGTGAATACATCCGTGTAGGCTTGACGGCAGCATCCATGCTGCCAACACTCTCTACTCTCTATAATAAGATAATGCCTTGCCACTACTAGCGCTGATTCCGGGGAATGGTTTGAACTCCGGTTTCTCTGGTTCCCACGCTCCAGCGTGGTAACCCATGCCGCGCTATTGGTTAACGCTGATATGCATTCCCACGCAGGAGCATGGGAACGAGAATTGACAGGAACGAGAGTTGGCATACTGCAAAACTTGAATATTAATTTATGTGCATGCAAAAAAAATGGGACGTTGTGTTTTCTTAAATAGAAAACACAACGTCCCAACTTTTTTATGAGTAGTGAATAACGTTAACGTTTGATCACTTGCATCTCCACTCGACGGTTTTGCGAACGTCCTTCAGTAGTGCTGTTATCCGCAATCGGTTTATCTGGGCCATAACCTTTAGCCACCAGACTCTCACTTGCCACACCTTGTTGAATCAAATACTCGCGTACTGAATTAGCGCGTTTTTGTGACAAGCTGCGATTGAATGACTCAGCGCCTCTGTTGTCAGTATAACCCGCAATTTCAACGACCATTTCCGGGTTACGTATCAAGGTCGCTGCGACATCATTGAGGTTAGTCATTGAGTCTGCAGTAAGTAGTGTGGAGCCAGACTCGAAGTTCACACCTTGTAATACGATGATGTCAGGAATCTTGCAGCCATTGATGTCAACTTTGGTACCAGCGACTGTATCAGCGCAGTTATCCTGGCTGTCAGCAATACCATCACCATCGGTATCAAATTCGCAGCCATTAGCACCAACACTTGCGCCCGCTACTGTATCAGCGCATTGGTCTACGCTGTCTGCAATGCCATCGCCATCAGTATCAAATTCGCAGCCATTAGCACCAACACTTGCACCCGCTATCGTATCTGCGCATTGGTCCATGCTATCCGCAATGCCGTCACCATCAGTGTCCACTTCGCAACCATTAGCATCAACAACCGCGTTTTCCGGGGTTGCATCACATTGATCAACACTGTCGCCAATTCCATCGCCATCCGCATCTGTGTCAGTTTGAACTGCACAACCGTTGGCATCAACCTCAGAGCCAGCGACAGTGCCATCACATTGATCTAAGCTATCAACAATGCCATCACCGTCACTATCGGCTTCACAACCATTGCGATCGATTTTTACATTGCCCGTGGTGCCTGAGCATTGGTCGATACTATCTGGTACGCCATCACCATCACTATCCGTTTCGCAGCCGTTTGCACCGACACTTGCACCCATGGGGGTGTTCAAGCAATCATCGATAACATCATTGACCCCATCGTTATCTTCGTCAACATTTGTTGGTGTTGCAGTGCTGCCAAATGGAATTGTCAGGCCAATATTGAATATCCAGTCGCCAAAGCGTTTTTCACCAGGCATGCTCTCATTATCGGCATCTATGCGATAACGCGCATCTGCACGCAAGCTCAGGCCGTTGTTCATCAGGCGCGTCATAAAGCCTGCGCCGACGTTACCCATCGGACTGGTGGTATTTTCGTTGGGAATTTTCGTGTGTAATGCACCACCACCAATAAGTGCGTAAGGCGAAAAGCTTTTATTCCGATTGACGAAAAATAAGTAATCGAGCAGTAAGCCATATTGCTCGTAATCACCATCGGAATCACGTGCCATGGTGTCAAGTACTGCACTGACTTCAAAATTGACACTGTTGTTAATTATTTTACCGAAACCCAGGCTAAGTCCATAGCCATCATCTGATTTGCGATCTTCGTCTGCAATTATATAGGTTAGCGCAGGGGCAAAATAAAAGGTTTTATCTTGTTCATCTGCGTTAGCGAAGTTGATACCAAACGCACCCATACAAACTAACAGAACCATTAAAAAGTTTTTTCTCATTCTTTCATCTCCATGTTGATCAAATGTTCTCCTCACGATTACTTCCCCAAACATGAGTATTAGGATGTTAACATGATGTTATGATGATTTTCGCGTATTTATCGTATTTCGTCAGCTTCATTTATAAATGATTAAAGACGAATGAGGTATACTATAAATAAGAACGGCGTGGGTTTAACGTTATATACTGGTTATTGTTAAAAAATTTGGCGTCAAATAACGACAGTTTTTTTGTCAGCTATTTAGCTGGCAGAAATAACACGTTAGCGCTTACAGAAGTATGCTCTTATTGTGACATAAACTAGATTATCTTTTGGGTAAATCAGACTTTTGTTCTGTCTTTTTTTTCTTATCAAAATGCCATTTAAGAACAAAATATAGACTAAATATAACGAGCACGCCTCCAACCCATAATATTTCTATGGTCCATAAAACCCCTTCCATATGTTCAAGAACCCAGGCTTCCATAAGTCTCCAGTTTTATTGAATGAGTGATATTACGTGGGCTACCGGCCCGAATTTTTTACAAAATTTAACAATTCTGCCACAACAATTCTCGTCCCCATGAGCAATACGGTTAAATACAGCTTACATAAGTTAATATTGTAGACTATCTTATAATAGATGTTGAGGTTCAAAAGTTCGATTATTAAACCTAGAATCCGCAGTTGAGCAGCCTGTAGTGTGCGTCATTTTGTGCTGAATTGCGTAATGAAATATTTCCCAAATGGTTGTTCCCTTTGGGAAATATTTCATATAGTAAGGCAGTGCAAAAGGGCGTGCAATACAGGTTGCAGTGACTCACCAAAAGGGTGAGCTACAATGCAGTTAATATATTTAATAAATTCATAATGTTATATTGACCTGTAAACGTTCAACTGCGGAATCTAGGTTAAAGGGCTGGTTTTATTCTGCCAGCAAAAAATGTTATGACCGACAACGTAATTTTATGACTCGTTTCTATCGCTTTCGACAGGCTCTTGTTAAGAACAAAAGTGCGAGAATGTCGGTGGTTGTATTTCGTAAGCTATAATCCTAGAGTAATCAATTCTTATAGAAAAACGTATGAATCGGGAAATTTTTAATTCAAGTGTATCTACTCGAGGTATCTACTATGAACACAGAGAAACCTAAAATAGCCTGCCTTCCGAACGGGCCATATTACTTACTTAATGATCTTACACCTGGCGTTATACCAAATATTCAAACATCAAACGGTGATTCGTGTAGCACAATTGCTGGCGTCGCTTTGTGTCGTTGTGGCGGGTCAAATAATAAACCATTTTGCGATGGCACTCACGGGAAAAATGGCTTTACTGATAAAAAATTGACGGATGGAGCACTTAATAAACGTAATAATTATGTTGGAAAACAAATTGTCATTCATGATAACCGTGGGATTTGTGCCCATGCCGGTCACTGCACGGATAATCTCAGTGCAGTTTTCAGACTAGATAAAGAGCCCTGGATTGATCCAGAGGGTGCTGCGGTTGAGGATATTATTACAACCATTAAAAAATGTCCCTCAGGGGCACTGAGTTACAGCATCAAAAACGTTGAACATCGAGACCAGGTTCGACAACCAATGGTAACAGTTACTAAAAATGGTCCCTATGCTGTCACTGGAGGCATTGAGCTGGTTGATCAACCGCGAGGTGAGGGTGCTTCTACCGAACACTATACGCTTTGCCGCTGTGGAGGTTCAAAAAATAAGCCATTTTGTGATGGAACCCATTGGTACATTAGTTTTGTAGATGAAAAAAATTGATAATAAGCTCATTATACTTACGCATCGCTGAGGAAGACTATGAAAACCTGATGCAGTAACAAATTTAAATGCAGGAGCAAATAATGTCGTCCTTAACTCTTATTATAGGCAATAAAAACTATTCTTCATGGTCACTCAGACCTTGGGTGTTTATGAAGCATCATTCAATTGATTTTGCGGAAAAACGCGTTGCATTGTTCACTGAAACAACGAACGATGAACTCGCACACTACAATTCTGATTTTAAAGTTCCAATCCTTCAGGATGGTAGTTTGGTAATATGGGATTCACTTGCTATTCTTGAATACCTTTCCGAACAATGCCTGGAATCCAAAGGCTGGCCGGCTGAAACCAACGCTCGCGCTATTGCAAGATCTGTGAGCGCTGAAATGCATTCCAGCTTCATAAATGTACGAAACGAATTGCCGATGAACTGTCGAAAGAATTTCCATGACATTAAATTATCATTTGAGGCTGATCAAGAAATTGAGAGAATAACAACACTTTGGCGAAGGTGTCGAAGCCAGTTCGGGGCTGAAGGGGATTGGTTGTTTGGACGGTATTCAATAGCGGACGCTATGTTTGCCCCGATCGCATTGCGTTTTTCTGGGTATAACATTTCGCTTGGTGATGTGGAAGAGGATTACGTCCAATCTGTCTTAAAGCAGCCCGGTATTATTGAATGGATTGAAGCTGGTAAAGGTGAAAAGGAAATAATCGGCGAAGATGAAATTTAAGTTTAGGAACGTGTATGAGATTAATTGGACATCTGACGCTCATTGCGGGGCGCATCATACATGCGAAGGGTATTTTATCACTCAAGATTCGGACTTCAAAGTTGCAAAAGTGCCACCTTCCAGCGCCCGTGGCGGCAAAGCCTTACTGAGAGACGCCGTGAATACGTCCATGTAGGCTTAACGGCAGCATCCCTACTGCCAACACTCTCGATAAGGCTTTGCCACCACGAGCGTTGATTACGGGAAATAGTTTGAACTCCGAAACTTGAGTTATCAAATGCTTTAAAAACCCGTGTACTGGGCATGCAGATCACGACATGTACCATTATTATTCTTGCGGTGCTCAATCTTATCTACCTACCTTATGACAATTTTTTAATTTTCTGACAAAGGGTCAAGTTAAATCTCTATGCCTTGATTTTAGTCTGAGTTTTGGTTGTTGCCTGTTAGTAGTGGCGAAGCCTTTGGTAAATTTTTAAAACTTTTTGAAAATTTATTTTGGACGCTCGTCAGGTCTATAAGTGACATGCCACTGGAAAAACCAAACCAGGTATATCACCCATTCAAATCTTGGAACATTGAGGGTAAATAGCGTGGAGGGGTGATTAAGCCTTCAAGCATGTATTCGTATAAAACTGGGATGTCTTCTAGTGTGACTTTACCAATAAAAAGCATGGGAATTAATTCTGGGGCATCGGCCAGGATTGAGCTTTTTATGAAATTAACGGTTTCAACAAAGCCTCGAACGTAGGATAGGTCTTTGGTAAAACAAGCACCGCCTTTGACGTTCCCGCCACGAAATGTTCTTTGCGCAATAACATAGCTTTCGTTTTCGCTCAAGTCATTATCACGGAAATAGTTGTATGTCTCAATGAAGTCCGCGCCTTGTTCGGCCATATTAATGGCTATGACTCTATCACTAATGCGTTTTGCCCTGCCAGGAAATGAACTGAATGTTAGTGTTTCTATTAAAACAGCTAGAAGCCTGGAAATTGGCATTGCCACGATTAAGCAATAAGTCGATGACAGTTATATACTGGTTAATGGTACGTTTTAGTATTTTTCCTAATGGGTCATTTTTACCAAGTTCTCAGTTAACTTGATTTTTTAAATCTTTAAACTGCTGCTTTTTTTCTATTGGGTTAAAACTTAAAGGTAGAAAATGATAATAGTGCTCATCAATTTTTGGCAGTGATTTTTGGGAGTTGTTTAAAAAATCTTCCTGAAAACTATATGTCCATTAATTGGGCGATATCCTGTGGGTTTGCCTCGCTCACTGAGTACTGCTTAGGCATTGTGCAGTCCGTTTAGTGCCAACTCTATGATTTGCCGTCCTCTAAATAGTACTTGTTGTTGCCAAGTTTTTTCCGCGGGATAAAAAAAGTCTTTTAATGCCTGTACATGCTTGTTATCCAAGTTTCTGTCTTCAGCGAGCTTACTTAAGGAGCTATGGTATAACTGCTCTTTAATTAAAGCACTCAATAGTTGCTTCATGGAGTAGGTTCCAAACTCCAGCGTAACAAATGAACCCCTGTCCTGCATAATATCGTGCCAGTGATAATCCATCAGGCCGTCTTTTGGCGAGGAACATGACTCACCGAGTAATACCGAACGGGCGTTTGCGCCGTAGAATGACTCAGTCAGATTATATCCTGCAGTCGCGGGTTGATGGTCATTGATGACTTCCCCATAGCCATAAGGCCCCAGGCCTGTATGTAGATCGATGATTGCCATTTTTTTAGCATTTTTAATCATCGGCTGCTGGGTAATCGTCTCTAATATTTGTCGCGACCAGCTGGCTGCGCGGCCGCCATAGCAGCAACCATTAGAATAGTGATGTTGACCGCGATTTACGATCTCGGCGTATGCCTGCAGGCCAATGTCGTGCCAGAGGGTGCAAATATTGCCTTGCATTAGCCAGCGATTGTTACTGAGCATGGAGTGTAATTTGTCATATTGTTTGTTTTTGGGCAAGGGTTGGCTAAAATCAATAAAATTGCGATTTAAGTCAATGCTTTCATGGTCATAGCGTCTTAGCCAGGCAAAACCCCAGGGGTTAAGAGCGTGGATAACAATAACTCCCAACTTATTGTCCGCTCTAACCATTGCACTAAACAGGGGCATGTTGTTCAGCTGTATGGCGGAGCCGGCAAAACCCTCTACGCCATGGGTAGCGGAAATCAAAACAAATAATCTATCTGGATTCGTTCTGTTTCCGATGTAAGCCACATCGCAGGCAAGCGTCTCTTTTGTTGGGCCGAGCATTGAATGGGTAAACGTTTGTACTTCACTCAGATTAGCGGCGGAAAGTTTTTCAGTAACTGAAAGGAATTGTTTACGCGCGGTCAAATAGCTTTGCGAGAAGCAGTTTAGATCGAAATCGAGTAATGGAGGTGGCATTTTTACCATCAAGTTAAAAGCGTGATGATAACGCGCATATGATTTTATAAACAAGCCTTATTTTTATGTTGTGCTTTGAATGAATATAGTAAAAAATACCGTTTTAATCACCGGGAATCTAACCCCCCACCCCCCGATATGAGTGAATTTCTTCGCCGGATGGAAATGAAAGGACGATAGGCATGGGTAATAACGCTGAAGTTTACGCGCTTTGTTATTGTATTAAATTTGATATCAAGAGGCTTCAAGCATCACCGTTAACCGATGTAAGCAGCATTACAGATCATAATGTGCTTTGTATGACATATGAAGAGGGACATATTTTTATTTTTGATTATGGTGTTTTAGTCTTCTGGAAACTAAATGACGAGCGAAGAAACGATTTTATTAGCAAGATTAAACCTTATGCGATAGAACCGTTAGGTGCACTCATTGAAGATAGCTTAACATTTCAGGTGGTAAATGAGAGGTCATCTATTAAAAATGATCATATTTATTTGGATAATGATGAGATGATGACTTTGCTGGCGGTTTCTCACGGGATTGCACAGTCTGCTAAACTTGCGCAGTTTGAATATAATATTCAACAGACGATCAATGATCACAGTCACATTCCCAGGAACATCGCAGAAAATGGTAAGTCACGTTTATCCCGCGCGGCGTTAGCCAAACTTCGTGGTCGTTTATATCTCTCCAAAAGCGATATCATGTTGAATTATGATTTGTTGGATACGCCGGATTTCTTTTGGGATAATCCCGAGCTCGACGCTTATTTTTCGATAATTGTTGATTATCTTGAAGTCAAACAACGGGTGGATGTGCTCGGTAAAAAATTGGAGACAATTCATGAGTTGTTCGGGATGATTGCCGACGAATTACGTCATAAGCATTCCTCCCTGTTAGAATGGATTATTATTTGGTTAATCGCTTTTGAAATTATAGTATTTCTTGTGCATGATATCTTTAAATGGCTGTGATGCTCCCGAGGTGCCCTGTATTTAACGGAATTCTATTCAATCATTGTGTTATTAACGTTAGCGGGTGTCGATAGCTGAATTGATCAGGGAAGGGGTGGGTAAACTTTGAACAATGTCATTGCAATTGCCATTGGTGGTGCGTTTGGCGCAGTGGGTCGTTATGCCACTTCGGTATGGGTCTATCAACTCCTGGGGCGAAGTTTTCCTTATGGTACATTGGCGGTCAATTTTATTGGCTCGTTAGCCATGGGATTTTTAAGTATAATTATTATTGAACGGTTGAGTAATTCACCGGAGTTGCGTGCTTTTTTATTGATCGGATTTCTGGGATCGTATACCACGTTTGCTACTTTCTCAATCGAAACGATAAATTTAATTACTGCGGGTGAATTTGTTAAAGCCGGGCTAAACATGTTCCTGAGCGTATTTGTTTGCGTGCTGGCCTGTTGGCTCGGAATGATAATGGGGCGTCAAATATGAGAACCACTGAAGTTGGTGTATTGAGAGTATATGTTACCGAAGGCGAGCATCAGCTAAAAGATTTGCTGAGTTTTTTGCAAGAAAAAGAAGAAGTCAGAGGCCTTACTGTGTTCCGCGGAATATCCGGCTTTGGTCCTTCCGGGCAATTTCATGCAGGGAATTTAATCGATTTGTCGTTAGACATGCCACTGGTATTAGAAATTTTCGATGAGCCGGGTAAAATACAGCGTGTAATGAAACATCTTTGTGAAAAAGTAAAACCAGGTCACATGGTAAGCTGGTCAGGTAAAATGAATATAGACGGGATAAACGAATAAAATGTTAGATCTGAAATTATTGCGCACGGATATTAATGATGTTGCGCTCAGGCTTAAGCGCCGTGGTTTTGAATTGGATGTAAACGCTTTTACACAGATGGAAGAATCGCGCCGTGTGCTCCAGCAAAAAACCCAGGAGTTGCAAGCTGAGCGTAATTCAAAATCTAAATCGATTGGCCAAGCGAAAGCAAAAGGCGAGGATATAACACCATTATTACAAGAAGTTGATGGCCTGAGTGAGGCCTTAAAAACCTCTGAGCAAGCGCTCAACGCGTTGCAGGATAAATTGAATGATATGTTATTGGATATCCCCAATATTCCACATGAGACTGTGCCGGAGGGTAAAAGTGAAGAGGATAATGTTGAGATCCGTCGCTGGGGCGAGCCGCGTCAATTCGAATTCGTTGCAAAAGATCACGTAGAAGTCGGTGAAAATATTGGCCAGCTTGATTTTGAAAGTGCCGCAAAAATCAGTGGTTCACGTTTTATGATTTTGTCCGCTGAGCTGGCGCGCATGCATCGTGCATTAATTCAATATATGCTGAATAAGCATACGGATGTTAACGGTTATCAGGAAATGTATGTGCCGTATCTGGTTAATGCCGATTCTCTGCAGGGTACCGGGCAGTTGCCAAAATTTGAAGAAGATTTATTCGCTATTCGCGAACACGAAGGTACATCACAACAATATTATTTGATTCCAACCGCGGAAGTACCACTAACCAACATCGTACGTGACAATATCATTCCGCCTGACCAGATGCCGAAGCGATTCGTTGCCCACACTCCTTGTTTCCGCAGTGAGGCAGGTTCCTACGGCCGTGATACGCGTGGCATGATTCGACAGCATCAATTTGAAAAAGTTGAGCTGGTACAAATTGTCCGGCCAACAGAATCTCATCAAGCGTTAGAAGCATTGACATTACATGCTGAAGGCATATTGCAGGATTTAAACTTGCCTTACCGCGTGATGAGTTTATGTGCTGGTGACATTGGTTTTTCCGCCTGTAAAACCTATGATCTGGAAGTGTGGTTGCCGGGTCAGGAAAAGTATCGAGAAATATCATCATGCAGCAACTTTGAAGACTTTCAGGCACGGCGCATGAAAGCACGATGGCGAAATCCCGAATCAGGTAAGCCCGAATTGGTTCATACCGTCAATGGTTCTGGTTTGGCGGTTGGCAGGACGTTAGTGGCTATTCTCGAAAATTATCAGCAAGCCGATGGTTCGGTAAAAGTGCCTGAGGTCTTGCAGCCCTTTATGGGCGGAAAAACTTCAATCTTATAACGCACAATCGGAGTTCAAAGTTGCAAAGGTGCCACCTTCCAGCACTCGTAGCGGCAAAACCTTACCGAGAGACGCCGTGAATACGTCCATGTAGGCTTGACGGCAGCATCCCTGCTGCCAACACTCTCTATAAGGTCTTGCCACTACGAGCGCTGATTACGGGAAATAGTTTGAACTCCAATTGTGAGTTTTAAGGCGCCAAAATAAAACTTTGAGGAATGATTAATTGTTGCCCCGTGCTCTGATCAGTGAGATATAACGCAGCAGCGACGCCGTTTTTTACATCGTTGTCGGTTTTATAAATGAGAAATAGTGCTTCGCCAGCGGATAAAATCATATCGTTCGAACCTAGAGGCGTTGCCGGATCGGCTGAGCTATATAATACGGTATCGTCGGAGACTACTAAAAAACCAGCAATATCAAACTCGCGATTGGATAAGTTAATGACATAAAACCCTATCGCTGATCCTGTTTTAATTAAACCGTCTTCAGTTAGCGTCGCCGCAGCAAAACGTAAGCGACCAATCATTTGTGATAAGTCATCGGTTGCATAAACTGCAATATAACTCGCAATTAAACTGTTTTCTACTGCCGCCACAATGTAGCTAATGCCTTTATGCTCAGTGCTGTGGGTGAAATTTGCGACACCATTGGTGGTGTAAATGAGTTGTTGGGTTGTAACACCTTCGCGATTGACGACGGTGATTTTGATTGCCGTATTATCCGCTACAGTTTGGGTATTATCGGCGGCAAGCACATTCACTGTGATTGTACTGGTTTCAATGGCATCGTTTAAGATGGCGCTGGGTGAGGCGTTCAGAGAAATTGAGACTGGAATGGTAGGATTGTCTTCAATCGTTATTGGCAGCTCCTGGCTAACGCCAGCAAAGGTTGCACGAATATTCAATTCGCCGCCCGAACTGGCTCGCAAAATACCAAAGTTGTGTGCGTTATCGATGGTCGCAATTGCGTCATTGTTGATTTCCCACAGGACTTGCGAACTGATGTCTTGAGTTGTCTCGTCGGAAAAACTGCCGATCGCTTTAAATAGGGAAAATCGCCCTTTGTAAAAATTTTCGAAGGGTGATGTGATGGTGATGCTGCTAAGGCTTGCTGAGCTGATGACTATTTCGGCCGAGGCAAATTGACCGGCATGATAAACCTCAAGTAATGCTGTGCCTTCATTAATCGCCGTGACGATAGACGCTTCACTGCTAAGATTAATCAAATCATTATTGCTGGTTTGCAACGTGACATCAGCGGTAATATCCCGCTCACTGCCATCGGAATAGTGGCCAAACACTTTTATATCGGTGTTTAACCCCTTGGGCAGTGTTAAATTTTCTGGCGTGATTGAAAGACTTGTCAATAATACTTCATTGACCGGGAAAATAAAGCTGGCTGATTGTTGATTAAATACCGCACTGATGCGACAGTCTCCGGCTTTTTTCGTTATCACAATGCCCGCGTGATTAATTAAATCTTCAAACTGACAAACGCTGGCATCAAGTATTTGCCAGGCCACCTGTTCAGTTACATCTTGATTGGAACCATCAGCATAGTTCGCCATTGCGCTGATTGATTTACGATAACCCGCCGGGACAGCGCCGACGCCATCTTCAGCAAACAGCGAGATATTGAGTAATGAATTAGTCGCGACGGTTAGGTTGCTTTGCGCCGTTTTATCGTTGAATACCGCACTGATGATGGCATTGCCCGCATTTAACGTATGCAAGTTGCCCGCAAATTTTGCGGCATTGCTAACGAAAACGATAGTCTCATTACTGGATTGCCATAACACCTGTTGCGTTAGGTCTTGCTGGCTGTTGTCAGTAAAAATTCCGGTTGCGGTCAGTTGGCTGATGATGCCTTTGGCCAGGGTGATATCGCGCGGTGAAATTTCGATTCGGTCCAATACTGCATCTAATACAGTGATGGTCAGGGTCGCGATATTGACATTATCTCTGTTGGAAATCGAGATGACATAATCCCCTGCAGTAATTGCCGTTGCCTGGCCGCGTGACCCGCTAGCATTGGAGAGGTGTAAACCATTACTGTTTGAAGAGCTAAATATCACTTCTTGAGTAATATCTGCCGTTGAATTATCTGAAAAAGTCGCAATCGCAAAAATCTCGGCAGAAGTGCCAATGGCAATGGCTGGCTTGAGTGTTTCAATGCGTATGCTTTGAATGACTTTATCTGTCGCGCTAATATTTATGCTTGCACTGAGTTGGTTAAATAGCGCAGAAATTTGTGCCTCGCCTGCGCCGGAGGCTATGACCAAGCCCGCGTTGTTGGCCTGGTTGCTAACATTTATCTGCGGCGTATCGCTGGTCCAGGATACTTGCTCAGTGATATATTGTGTTGTTCCGTCACTCAGTGTGGCAACAGCTTGTAATTGGTGTTGCGCGCCGGTGTGTAATACTTGCTGGCTGCTTTCGATGTAAAGACCTACCACGGTTGCATCGCTAACCGTTATTGTTGCTTGGCTGGAAATATTCCCCAGGGCTGCCAATATTTGCGTGGTTCCTGGAGCGACTGCATAAATAAAATGGGTTCCTGGGTTATGATTGTCGACCAATGCAATATTGTCATCGATCACACGCCAAGCGACTTCTCGGGTAATGTCTTTAAATGAATTGTCCGAATAAATGCCGGTTGCAATAAGTTGGCCGCGGGTGCCCTTGGCCAGGGTTAATTCCTGCCAGGTAATGTTGATGGCGCTTAAAATCGCGTCGCTAACCGCAACATTTCGCGTTGCTGATATTGTACCGAGCGTTGCGCTGACGGTGACTTGAGATGCAGCATACGTAGTCAACCGACCTTCGTAACCCACTGCATTACTGATGCTTGCAATTTCTACTGAGTCACTCGACCATAATACTTTATCGGTAATGTCATAATGTTTGTCATTGCTGTAAAGCCCAATAGCTTGCAATTGTAATTTGTTACCTGCTATCAGCGGTGAATCAATAAATGGTATGTCGATGCTAAGCAGTTTGGCAGGAATGACATTGAGGCTTTGTGTCACTGATATCTCACCTAGACTAACGCTGAGCTCAACACTGCCGCTTTGTTTAAATGTGATTATATGGTCTTCAATGGAAGCGATAGTGTCATCAGAAGTTTGCCATTCTACATTGTCAGTAATGTCATATAATTTACCATTACTAAATAATCCCTTTACCGCTAATGCATGTGTTTGACCGGCAATAAATTCAAATTGCTGAATATCCCATTGGATCGACACCAACGATGGCGCCTCAATGGAAACCCCAACAGAACTGGATAATTCGCCTTTGCTGGCTGTAATAGTCGTGCTTCCCGCGAGTATAGCGGTGGCCGTATTCGCCGACATTGAGAGTAGTGTGTTGTCGTTAACCGCCCAGCTAACATCCTGCGTCAAGTCTTGTTTGCTGCCATCATTGAATACGCCCATCACGATAAGCGAAAGAGATTGCTCCTGTAGAAGATTGACTTCAGACGGACTGATTGTGAGTGCCAGCAGTTCAGCGTCGTTAACGTTGAGTGTAATTTGCTGAATGATATCGTTATATTCCGCAGTAATAATGACTTCGCCGGTGCCTGTCGCCGTTATTTTGCCAGTGTCGCTCACGGTTGCGATATCAGTATTGGATGATGTCCAGATGACTTCAGTACCGAATTGTATTTTCTCGCCATTATCATAGAAAGCGGTGGCGTTTAATTGCAGGCTGGTATTGACGGCAATTTGTGTATTCGCTGTTATAATTTCAACGTTGTTAATTTTAGCTGATTCGTCGGAGCTGGATTTTTTACTGCATCCTGTGCTGGTAATCATCAAACTAAGCAATAAGCAAGGTAATAGCCAGGGCAATAAGCTGTATACCAATACCCGGGCAGGGGTGGCGGTTTTATATATCACTGAGGTCATATAAATAAGTCACTATAAATTAAGAAATTAAGATTCGCCCAGTGCAGGGCGAATATGGGTATTTATTTCACTTTAGAAGGGTTTTTAAGCAATTATCATGCTAGGAAGGGCTGGAGGACGTACGCGAGAAGTGATTTAGTCTACTGGCTCAAGGGTTAAGAACTCACCAGAAAACTCCATGTGATCGGGTGATAAAATGGGAATCGTGTAGGTTTTGGGTACCTTACGATGGGCTTCACCATGTTGATCCGCTTGTATACTGCTGCGATGCTCCAATGTTTGCAGCACAAGCAGTGGGCCATCATCTAAAATCTCGATGATCTGGCAGTGGTTTTCCTCAAAAAATACCCGTAGACCGATCATGCTGCGTATCTGCTCGGTGGTATATACAATTCTATTCACGGTTTTTACCTCTGGACTACTTGAGTTCAATTTAATTCAGATTACAATGAATCACAACTGTTAAATAGTTTACGCTTTTTTGAAAGAGGTTAAAATGATCAAAGTCCTTTTTATTTGCATGGGAAATATTTGCCGCTCACCAACGGCTGAAGGCGTGTTTCGTGCTGTGGTAGAAGAGGCAGGGCTGGCCACACGCATTGAAATAGATTCCGCTGGAACGCATGCCTACCACATCGGTGAGCCACCGGATCAGCGCTCGCAGCAAGCCGCATTGAGCCGAGGAATCGATTTGAGTCAGCAGCAGGCAAGAAAGGTACAAGCGACAGATTTTACGGCCTTTGATTACGTATTAGTGATGGATGGTGATAATTTTAATAATCTGGCTGCGCTTTGCCCAGAAGAGCAGCTAGATAAAATGCAATTGTTTTTGAGTTATGCGACCGAGCTTGCTGAAACTGATGTGCCGGACCCTTATTATGGCGGGGACAAAGGATTTGAGTATGTACTGGATCTGGTTGAAGCTGCATCCCAGGGTTTGCTGGCACATATTCGTCAAAATAACAGACTGTAAAACTGGCATGAATTGATGAAGTCATTGCGAATAATATGGGTCCGCTAAGTCAATGAGAAATTACGTAAATTAGCCGCATTTAGGATTGACACATTGCCTTGTCCTGAGTATGGTTGCGGCCATTGATTCATCAATTCTTACTGAACAATAATATTTAACCTAGAATAATCAGTTGGCGCGAATTTTTAGTGTGAGATATTGAAGTGCATAGTGAATTCAAGAATTGCATGGTCACCTTATTGGTGATCTGCATATTTTTGAATTCGCTAGGTGCATCAAGAGCTTGCGCTAAAAATCGTGATTCAACTGATTAATCTAGGTTTAACCGCGGAGTTGGTCAAGTTAGGGTTTTTTCTCCTGCGCGGGTGGGGTAGTGTCGCAAATATTGGCATCGCTCGCCGCTGAATATGCGGCGTATACGGCGTAAAGTTGAAAGTTGATTGCTTTGTCTTTACTTCTCCACTCCTTTCGCAGCGAAAGTGATCGTGTAACAGTCTCCCCGGTTTTGGCAATTTCATCGGAAAACAACGTGTATTCAGATTTTCAGCGCATTAAACGATTACCACCTTATGTTTTTAACATCGTTAACGATTTAAAAGCACAAGCGCGAGCGAGAGGTGAAGATGTAATCGATTTTGGGATGGGCAACCCCGATCAGCCCACGCCGCAGCATATTGTCGATAAACTCGTAGAAGCCGCGCAACGTAAAGACACTCATCGCTACTCTGTTTCGAAAGGCATCCCACGGTTACGTAAAGCAATTTGCTGGTGGTATAAAGATCGATTTGATGTTGATCTGGATTTTGAAAAAGAGGCCATCGTCACGATTGGTTCCAAAGAAGGCCTGGCGCATTTAGCACTTGCCACATTGGGAACAGGCGATACCGTGTTGGTGCCCAATCCGGCTTATCCGATTCATCCTTATGGCTTTGTTATTGCTGGGGCTGATATTCGCCATGTGCCATTGGTACCTGGAGTGGATTTTTTCGAAGAACTGGAAAAATCCATCAAAGATACCTGGCCACGACCCAAAATGCTGGTATTAAATTTTCCCGGCAATCCAACCACTCAATGTGTCGATTTAGATTTTTTTGCCAAGGTCATTGATATCGCCCGAGAACATAAGATTTGGGTGGTGCATGATATCGCTTATGCTGAAATTGTCTATGATGGTTATAAAACCCCCTCGATTTTGCAAGTACCTGGCGCAAAGGACGTTGCTGTGGAGTTTTATACGTTGTCGAAAAGTTATAACATGCCTGGCTGGCGGGTAGGTTTTATGTGTGGCAACGAGGTATTGGTAGGCGCTTTGGCGCGGATGAAGTCGTACATGGATTATGGCACATTTACGCCGATTCAAATTGCCGCGATTACCGCCCTGGAAGGCCCACAGGACTGTGTTGATGAAATTCGTGAAATGTATAAAGAACGGCGCGATGTATTGTGCGAAGGCTTAAATAATATCGGCTGGACAGTCGAAAAGCCGCGAGCAACAATGTTTGTCTGGGCGAAAATACCTGAACAATTTGTGGAAATGGGTTCCCTGGAGTTTTCCAAGCTCTTATTGAAAGACGCAAAAGTGGCGGTCTCTCCGGGTATTGGATTTGGTGAATATGGTGATGATCATGTGCGTTTCAGTTTAATTGAAAATGCACATAGAACACGGCAAGCAATGCGTGGCATCAGAGACATGTTTCGTAAGCATGAAAACAAATAAGGGGAATGTAGTGAACCCGGTTAAAATTGGCTTGTTAGGGTTAGGTACAGTAGGTGGTGGTACCATCAACGTATTAAAACGTAATGCGAGCGAGATTTCTCGTCGTGCAGGGCGTGAAATTCAAGTGACGCATGCGGCAGCGAGAGATATCACCCGCGCACGCATCTGTGATACCACGAATATTACCTTAACGACAAATGCGCATGAAGTGATTTCAGATCCTGATGTTGATATTGTGGTAGAGCTAATCGGCGGCGATAAACTCGCCCGTGAATTGGTAATGAAAGCGATAGCCAATGGTAAGCATGTTGTTACTGCAAATAAAGCCTTGATCGCTAAACATGGCAACGAGATCTTTTCGGAAGCGCAAAAACAAGGTGTGATGGTGGCTTTTGAAGCGGCAGTTGCAGGTGGCATCCCGATTATCAAAGCTATTCGTGAAGGGCTCGCCGGCAATCGGATAGAATGGCTGGCAGGCATTATTAACGGCACTGGTAATTTTATATTGACCGAAATGCGTGACAAAGGCCGTGATTTCCACGCCGTATTAGCGGACGCTCAGCGCTTGGGTTATGCCGAGGCAGATCCTACTTTCGATATTGAAGGGGTAGATGCGGCGCACAAATTAACGATTCTTGCGTCGATCGCATTTGGTATTCCATTACAGTTTGATAAAGTGTTTATGGAAGGCATTACCAACATAACTCAGCAAGACGTAGTGTACGCCGAAGAACTGGGTTATCGCATTAAACACCTGGGTATTGCAAGTCGTACCAACAAAGGCATTGCTTTGCGCGTACATCCAACGTTGATTCCAGAACGTCGTTTAATTGCCAATGTGGATGGTGTGATGAACGCGGTATTGGTACAAGGTGATGCCGTTGGACCGACACTTTATTATGGCGCTGGTGCAGGCTCTGAAGCGACAGCCTCAGCGGTGGTTGCCGATATTGTTGATGTTGTGAGAACCTTGACCAGTGATCCGGAAAACCGTGTGCCGCATTTAGCTTTTCAGCCTGATGCTATTAATAACACACCAATTTTATCCATGTTGGATGTGGAAACGGCGTATTATTTAAGAATAAGCGCGACTGATAAACCCGGGGTGCTTGCCGATATCACACAAATTCTCGGTAAAGCAGAAATTTCCATAGAAGCCATAATTCAAAAAGAGCCAGCACGCAATGAAACGGCCGTCGATATAATTATGTTGACCCATCGGATATTAGAGAGCCAAATGAATGCCGCAATTGAAGAAATTGAAGCATTAGCCAGCATTAATACAAAAGTAATGCGTATTCGAGTTGAAACATTTGACAATTAAAATCTGTAGTACTCATTACGCGTTCAGGACAAGTTAGGAAAAAAGAGGTTTATATGCCATTCAGACAACGTTATACCGGATTAATCGATAAATACCGTGATCGCCTACCGGTGCACGATGATACTCGAATTATCAGTCTTGGTGAGGGTAATACGCCGTTAATCCGGTTGAATAATATTCCTCGTTCAATCGGCAAAAATGTTGATATCTATGTTAAATACGAAGGATTGAATCCCACTGGGTCTTTTAAAGACCGCGGAATGACCATGGCCGTGACCAAAGCAGTAGAGGAGGGCAGTCAAGCCATTATCTGCGCCTCAACAGGTAATACCTCTGCGGCAGCGGCGGCCTATGCAGCCCGCGCCGGCATAACCGCTTATGTGCTCATTCCCGAAGGTAAGATTGCCATGGGTAAACTTTCCCAAGCGATGTTGCACGGCTCAGTGATTATACAAATTCGTGGTAATTTTGATGATGGTATGCAGCTGGTTAAAGAAATCGGCACTGAAGTGCCAGTGACGATAGTTAATTCAATCAATCCATTCCGTCTGCAGGGTCAAAAGACCGCTGCTTTTGAAATTGTTGAAGAACTTGAAGGTGCGCCTGATTATCATTGTTTGCCGGTTGGTAATGCAGGCAACATAACCGCTCACTGGATGGGTTATGATGAATACTTCAAGCAAGGCATAGTAACTAAAAGACCCAAAATGCTGGGTTACCAAGCATCTGGTGCAGCGCCATTCATGCGAGGCAAGATGGTGGATGATCCTGATACAGTCGCCACAGCGATTCGAATTGGTCATCCACAATCCTGGGATAAAGCCTGGGTTGTGAAAAAAGAATCGGGCGGTTGGTTTGATGAATGCAGCGATGTTGAAATTTTAGCGGCACAAAAAATGCTGGCTTCGCATGAAGGTATTTTTTGCGAACCCGCCTCCGCAGCCTCATTAGCTGGTGCGCTGAAAGATATTAATGCTGGGAAAATAGAAGAAGGGTCGAGAATAGTCTGCACCCTGACTGGGCATGGATTAAAAGACCCTGATACAGCGATTAAACAATCTGCGGGTGAAATCAAATCAGTGGATGCGACTTTAGCAGAAGTGAAAAAAGCTATTTTGGATAACTTGAAAGTAACTGCTCAGCGTGTTTAGATTTTGTTTCAGGTCGAGGCGTTTTCGCACGGAGAGAGGGAGCATATAGATATATGTAACCGATTGAGTACGAAAACAACGCTGACATGGGACAAAAGATGAATACGCTGAGTAGTTACACTTGAAATAGGCATTTGTAGAGGAATACAGGGTTATTAAACCAAGTCTTGCCCAAGCTTCCTCATAGTGATAAGTCAGTCACATAAAATGTAAGTAACATATGTCTAGTAAAGCCATAATCCGTCGATAACACAGGTGTCAATTGTCATTTAATTTAGGTAGGAATATGCGGAAGTCAAGCTACAAACTAATTATCGAAAGCGTCAAACAAGATGGGAAGCAATTTCGCCCCAGTGACTGGATAGAGAGGATTTCTGCCAATATGGGCTCTTTTGGGTCGGATCATCGTTTACATTATGCAGACACTGTCAAACCAGCGATTATCAATGGTCAGAAGTGTTTGATTGTGGATCAGATGCAACTGGAGCAACATAACCCAGAAGCTTTCAACTATATTATGCAGTTTGCCGAAACCAACCGCCTTCGATTTCATAAAGAAGATTTAAACTCAGCGGCATAATCCAGCGCGTAAATTTCTCCGTACTCATATTGGCGGCGCGAATCATTGCGCCGTGTTTTGTGAAAATTTTCGATGGATAGCTACGGCTATTAACCGTAACCGATCGAAAAACTACACACTACAATTTATAAAGGCCGGAAATACTTTTAGAAATGGCGATCGCACTATCTTTCCCATATCCACCGCCTCCTAAAAATACACAAGGAATAGACAGCTCCCTTAATCTATCAAGGACCAATTTGTCTCTCAAAACGCATTCTTCAACTGTTAGCCCTAATCCTCCCAATGGGTCAGAGTAAATAACGTCAGTTCCTGCAACAACAAAAGCTAACTTATATTTTCCTTCTAAGCAATCAAGCCCGAATTTAAGTTTAGATAAATACTCTTCGCCTTCAGCATTAGCTTTCAGTGGAATATTTATATCAATTCTTTTTTTTGTGTAATCGATTTTTGGATAAATGTCGTTGTTGTAAATATCAAGAATTGAAATGCTTTTGTTTTCCATGAAAACATGTGCATTACCATTGCCATGATGAGCATCAACATCAATTATCAAAACATCATCTGCTTTTTTTATTTCTCCATGCGAGACTAGTTCTTCAACAGCAATTCCTACATCGTTATAGATACAGAACCCTTCTGCAGTGCTTTTACTAGCATGGTGATATCCGCCTGATAAATTCCAGGTATTATTTCCCTTTAACGCCATCTTGCTAGCCTCGACAGTACCGGACACCCCCCCCCACTTCATAGGCTCCAATATTCTTTTTTCAACTACAGAAAAAGGTAATAATGGTATATACGGAACTTCTAGTGCCTGGAGAATATACCGTTTGCTAGGCAACAACCGGCGCATCAAATCGCCTACGAAGTCGTTAATAATTTATTGAGAAATAGGGTTGTCCACTGGCTCAATTTCAATTCCTTGAAGACCTGAAATAAGATCGTGAACCTTTTGAAATTTATGGCCATCAAATAAATGAAGGTGGCTTAATAATCCAAGATTAAAATTATACTTATGATGATAGTAAATAATCATAAGGACTTTAACTCCTTTGCAAATCGTAAAATTTGGTCAGGCGTCCATACACCAATCCCTAGGAGCCTGTCCGAGAATGGGAACCTACTGCGGAAAAGTCATTTTGCACATTATTTCCGATCCTTATCGGTGAATAGCTACGGCTATTAACCTCAAACGATCTTTTTTAACTGACTTTCCCATTATGATCATATTTTCATTTTCAGAGAACCCCAGTGATGCGTAAAAACTTGATGGAATACCGTCTCTTTGGGTAATGAGGTGAATTTTTGATACTCCATTTTCTCTCAGTACATCCTCAAGTTTTCCCATGAGATTTTTTCCAACCCCGTGCCGTTGCAAGAGGGTACTGACACAAACTTCTTTCAGGTCGTAATATGTAATGCCAGTATATTGCTCAATTCCCCAAATAGAAAGCCACATATATTTCCGTCATATATGGCTTTGATAGCAATAGATTTAGGGCAAGCAAGAAAATCACTCAGTCTCTCAAAGGCGTCTTCCAAACTCCATTCTTCATTCCAAGGAGACTCACCGAAAGTGGCTACGTATAGCTCAGAACAACTGACCAAGTCATCCTCATCAATGCTCGAATATGTCATTAGGATCGTTGCGCGTAGTTTAAGGTGTGCTGAAATGGTTCTGCTATTCGAGAATAAGCGTAAAACTTGTTCTTGTTTTTCGGTTAATGTTATTTCTGCTGAAATTCTAGCCAAGATAGAATATCCTTATTCATATCAAAAGCTTGATTCTAACACTTAATTGATTACATTAGTTTAAAGGACGTGGCAGTAGTCTCTTTCTGCTGGATGCCACTGTTGTTTATCGTGGGATAAAGCACCGCAGGGGATGAGACAATGCAAGGAAGCATATATATATATATATATATATATATATATATATATATATTAGCTATTCCTCAGGTTTCTTATTTCCTATTTTCACTTACCTATCTGCATTTCGATAAATTAATTTTCCTGTATTTAATATGTAACTTATATTTCTCAGTGGGGACGCGTGATTTCAATAATTGTTACATAAAAAGATAAAAATATATATTTTATTTCCAATGTAACAAAGAACTGTTTTTCGATTCTTGTCCTTACGTTACAGAATATTGTAATCATCGTATGAGGCATATGTATAGGGATGTTAATTTATGAGAGAGGGCGATTATGAAGAAGATAATATTTTTTTCACTTCTGTTTCTTTTTACTTCTTCGCAAGCAGTAGAAGTAGATGAGGAGAATCGGAAAACATTTGATGATAATTTTTTAACCTTGGGAACCAGTGATTCACAATATGGTGGTGACGAATTCATGAAGTTTGATCGTGGTGAAATTGGTCATCAGATTAAAGCACTTATTCCACCGTTGTTACGACCCGCATTCACACAACATGCTTACGTATTACCTCCTTCTATAACATCTGTCTCAGTTAGTCAGCGTTTTGCTGATGTGAATGGTGACGATTTTTTTAAAGATGGTAAGGCAGATAAAGCGGTCTTTAATGATTTTACCGTCAACAGGCAGTTGACAGATCTTGATATTTTTCGAGGATTTGATCTAAACACGAAATATCTACATGGTTTTACTTTTCGACTAAACATTCCTTATTTTTCTACTCAAACCAATGGTGCTGTTCATCCTGGCGGTCAGCAGTTTATTAACTTAGAAAATGCGGGTAGTTCCCAGTCCCTGGGTGACATTGGTTTGTTTCTCAAGAAAAAAGTTTTGGACCAAGGTAACTCACCGTTTGGATTTGCCATTGCTGCAGGAGTATTCCTGCCAACCGGTAAAAACGATGAAACCTATGGTAGCAATGGTCGAATTTCTGCAACACGACCACAGGTACCCGGTACTCTAACGGCCAGTAACCCAGAGGCCGCAGTAGCTATGGCTCAAGGCTTTGATGCGTTTCAAGCCAAAATGGTTGAGCAAGGTGTTTGGGGTGATGGTCGTTGTTTCTTTAGTAACTTTAACGCAGGCAACCGCGCCTTGTGTAATAACAATGCTTCCTTCGGCGCACCGTCTGCAGGGCCACTGTCTTTTGCACCCGGCGGGGCAAATGAGAATAATTTGTTAACCGGCGACTTCCCTTTTAACAATGGCAAATTTGGCCGTTTCTCTTCTGATGGTCGTTTACCTTCAAATTTACAACCTGGTACGGGTGAAACCAGTTTTATGGTTGCTGCTTTTCTTACGCGTCAGTTCAACCCGGGAAGTCTGATTGGTCGCGCGGCTTTACATGGGGGCTTCAATCATCGTTTCATCAGTGAATCGGACGGTATTGATCCGGGTGATATTACCACCATATTTGCGAGTTTTGTAAAACCGGTTTATAAAGATTATTTAGCGGTCGATCTGACTTTTGTGGGTTTCCATGAACAAGAAGATAGCTATGAAGGAAAAATACCTGAACCAGGTTTGCACAGTTGTACTGCGGGAGATGTGGGTGTTATTGGTGGTTGTGCCGCTGCAGGTGATGAAGTATTTCAATTTGAATTGCATGAGCGAGCGCCATTTCTTCAAGGTTTTAGTGGTTACTTTGCGCCCAGCCTCATTTTCAGTCCTGATCCACAAATGCGCGCAACGCTTTCTACGCTTATCCGCGTAATTGACCCTGATTTAGGACCTGCACCAAACACTATAGTTCGTGCTGCCGTCGAATATACGTTCTAATAGGAGGATTGACATGTTAATCAGAAAAAATACATTACTATCTAGCGCAATGAAAATTGCATTGATATCGGGTAGCTTAATTGCTTCATCTCAAATCCTGGCAAAAAATTATATATATACGCCAGATGGTCGCGCAGTTGATATTCACCCAGGTGTAACACAACCTGACATTAGCGCTTATCGTTCGCCTATTGAGAGCAAAGTAGTAGATCGACGTTTTTATACTAACGATGCCACTTATTTTGCGAATGAATCATTTAAAGCGGGTATGGAAGGCTGGAATGATATGGTGAAAGCGGCGTTGCCTGTTGCTTACCGTCGCGCATTTCAATGGGTTGTGATGCGTGAGAATTATATGTACGCGCGTTATTTGCTGGATTATGTGGGTGGGCGAAGTCACTCGGGTGTGCATATTGTGCAAGGCCCTTATTGGACCATGAAAGCTAAACGCCATACCGCGTTTAATCGACTGCAAAGAGATCGCGGCGAACGAACGTTTTCTAATAAAGATGTGATGTTGGGTTTTTATTTACCAATGGTTTATCAGCGCACAGGTTTTCCTCGGGTGTTTGATGACATTCAAGTTACTTACTTGCAATATAAATCCGTCGATCCAAGATTTACCGGAAAACTGGATGCAACCGACAGTTTTGATGATCCAATGTCCGGTAAAAAGGGCGGTTGGGGTGTAGAGAATACTTACTTTAACGATTACGCCCAACGATTTGATCACGACAAGATGGATACCACGTTTGATATGGGTGCAATGGGGCAGTTTTTGAAACGACGTTCGCAATGGGCTGATCGTTTTTTTCAAAGTGATCACTATGCTGAAGTTGAAGGCTCGCACGATACCGTTCAATTGTTAGGAAATGATGCCGAGGAAGGTATGCGCGGTTGGGGCCTGTCGATGGCATCGGTTAATGTCATTCTTGAAGTTAAGTCATCGATGTTTACCGATGGTGAGAAATTAATGGGTATCAATCCAGCTGAATATGATCCTAAAAATGGGATTCGATACATTCCTCATGAAATCACACCTAATTTACTTTGGGCGGGCGATGTACCAGAACGTCTTTGGAGTATGGATATAAAAGATTCCTCCAGCCAATTATGGGATAAAGCTTCCTGGTTATGGGGAACCAGTGCATTTGCTGTTGCGGTTAAACGTCGTGACCAGGTGTTTACCTCTAATCCACCGGTTGACGGTGGGTTGATTGAAAAAGGCACCGGTGATATGGCATCTGCATTAAGTACGGTAGTTTTCAAAAACATTAAAGCTTTGCATTTGAATAAAGGAATCCTGGTATCGGAATGGACGCCTAAAACAAAAACAGGTAATTCGTTTAGCATGAGAGACATGTCGATGGCCATCACGGCCTTACATGACCTGGAGCAAAGCTGGAAAGTCATCGGCAAGTACGCAGATTTAGGCAATGAAGCAATTGGTATTATGAAAACTAACGCAGATCTTCTCGTCAAATTACAAGCCAATGATGGACATTTTAATTCCGCCTATACTGTAAAAGGTGAGGCTATTGGTAAAGATAATCTCAGTGCCTCTAACTGGGCAGCCATTCGTGCTCTAATATCAGCGTATTATTCGACAGAGGATGATCAATATCTTGCAGCTGCTCGCAAAGCCTTCAATTACAATAATTTAAATTTCTGGGTTGAAGAACAAGGTGTTTATCGTACAGAGCTTAACAATGATTCGGTTGAAGTCACTCCCTACAATGTTGGGATAGCAGCGGGTGCTATGCGAGAAATGTTTTACGCAACACCTGCACATTTGGTCAGCCCTCAAATTGATCGCTATGCTCGATTTTGGATTCAAACCATTGATCAGAGTGGCATGATTCAAGCTGAGACCAAGTTGACAGGTGAAATCTATACGGGATTCGCTTCCGGTGATGATGATGCTGATGGAATACCATTCGCCTCGATGGCTTATGGTAAAAATGGCACAGCTCCACTTATGGCGGGTAGAGTGGTTATCAATGTGGGTGGTGAAGGTAATTCAGCATTTAATAAAATTGATGCCCCTTTACATAATCCTAATCAAATAACCACGGTAGCGATGAACTACGAAACAAAATCCAGCGCATCGCAAAAAGAGATTTTGGTTCCTGAAATAATCCAACGTACAGCCGCGTTTGTAGATCGTAAACCGATGACGCGTGAAGATGGAACGACTATCCCGCTACAGCCTGCTATACCTGCGCAAGTGGCACTGGGTCTCAAGAATAATTTGACAGGGCAACAAATTTTTGAAGCCAACTGTCAAATATGCCACGGAGAACATGGAGAAGGGATTGAGGGTCATGACTTGGTAAATATGATGAACTTTCCTCATGAAACCATGTTTGATGTCGTTCATCATGGACGTTTCGAACGTACAATGCCGCCCTGGGGTAATGGCAACAATGATGGCTTTGGCGGATCGTTGCAGAAAGAGGAAATTGATCGCGTTGTGAACTATGTGCAAAGCGAAACCTTTCGAGCAAACCGTCGGGATTCAGAGGACGGGAAAGTTATCGCGAATCAATTACCCAAAGATGTTTGGTTTTACTTGTCTAGAGATAATGTTAAAAGCAAGGGAAAATTGGTAGCTGGTAAAGCAGAGGCGGAAAAATATATTCAATTACAAGCTAATCCACAAAAAATTAAAGCGGCATGGTGGGAAAATTTGTATTGGAATAAAACACAAACATCAAAAGTAGATGTGAAATAATGTAACACGCCCTACACAGTAATTTGTGTAGGGCAAATTTTTGATTCCTTCGTTAGTATTTCTAATCCAATTCTTTAATCCGCTTTTTCCACCTATAAGCGTTTTGCTCATATATGTCTGAAACATTTAAATACACCGACAACACCGGTACCCGTCGAACTCGCACACTGCCGGGAGCCAATTTTTGTGGCTCTTACTCAAACATGTACTATCAAGCGGATTTAGACGCGCGCGGGACTATGGATTTTTGCACTCGAATTGTAAACGGATGATAAAAATCTTGCAGTATATATTACGTTGTTTTGTTCCACTGCCATCTAACAAGAAAGCGGAACGATCGAAATTTTGTTGTAAAGCGACAAAAAAAGGCATTATTTAAAATATCTAAAAGGGTATCATTTTTACTGGGGTGTAGAGTTGCGGCAATTAATGGCGGATTTTGAGTGGCATTAACAAGTGGGGCAGGGTAAGCATTAGTTGGTTGCACTCATTCCTGCTCAGTGCATTATTGTGCAACCAACTAGCCATTTAAAACTCTCTGTAATGTGGCGTTATGTCTCAGTCAAAGAGAATTTGCTCGAGTTCCAAGCAGCAAAAAGTTTATTCTTAACTACCGATATGCTTTTCTTTTATCTCATCGAGTGTTTTACAGTCGATGCAGAGCGTTGCAGTAGGGCGTGCTTCTAGGCGACGAATGCCGATCTCAATGCCGCATTGTTCACAAAAACCGTATTCGCCATTATCGATATCATCCAGTGACTCATCGATTTTTTTGATCAATTTTCGTTCACGGTCGCGTGCCCGTAATTCCATCGTGAATTCGGATTCTTGTGTTGCGCGATCATTAGGATCAGGGAAATTTGCAGCCTCATCTTTCATGTGATGAACGGTGCGATCCACTTCTTCCATGAGTTCTTTCTTCCAGGCCTTTAGCATAGCTCTGAAATGCTCTCCTTGCGCATCGTTCATGTACTCTTCGCCTTTTACTTCTTTATATGGCGGGAATCCCATGAATCCATGTGATTGATTTTGCGCGGTTTTCTTCTTCGCGGGCATTGTTTACGTCTCCCATTGCTCTGCTGGAAAATAATGAACCCGCTTTTTTACCAGAAAACACTTGTACTAGCAATAAAATAATGAGCAAGCTGGATAAAAGTCGGTATTTGTCATCGATCATTACGTGAGATTATTGCGCCTTAAACAAAACAAAGAGCACTAAACTGCGGTAAACTATACAAAGATTTTCAACACCCGATTTCCACATAGTAAAAGGTTATATATGACAAAATTAAAAGCAGTAATATTTGATGTTGATGGCACACTTGCTAATACAGAGGAAGCTCATCGGTTAGCCTTTAATCAATGTTTTGTAGAATTCGGTTTGGATTGGCAGTGGTCGGTTGAGCTTTATACGAAATTGCTCCGCGTTACGGGTGGAAAAGAACGCATGCGCCATTATCTTGAAGAATTCCGCAAAGAATCGGTGAGTGATGATCGATATGAAGAAATCAAGAAAATGCATTTGAGAAAAAATGAGATTTATCATCAAATGATAGCCGACAAACACGTGCCGCTACGGCCTGGCGTCGAACGTTTGATTAAAGAAATTCGCGATGATGCAGATGTAGCGCTGGCGATTTCCACGACAACCAGCCCAGACAATGTGACAGCATTGCTGACAAACACCCTGGGTGCCGATTCTGAGGCTTGGTTTGACTTTATTGGTGCAGGTGACGTGGTTCCTAAGAAGAAGCCCGCACCGGATATCTATGAATATGTACTCAAGACATTAGGCATCACTGCGCAAGAGGCGATAGCGCTTGAGGATTCATATAATGGTGTTAAATCCAGCATAGCGATTAAGTTGTTCACAGTTGTCACACCCAATAACTATACTGAGCATGAATCTTTCGAGGGTGCAGCGTTAATTGTTAACAATTTAGGTGAGGCAGATAAACCTTGCCAGAAAATCAGTGGTGATATGCCGGTGCCGGATTACATTGATCTCGCCTTTTTGAAACAACAACTGTAGGCCGCACTCATGCTTGAATCGGCTACGCGTATGCAACGAATTGCACCATTTTATGTGATGGATTTATTGGCAAAAGCGCGTCAAATTGAAGCCAGTGGCCGAACAGTCATTCATATGGAAATTGGTGAGCCGGATTTTGCCACACCGCAACCGATCATTGACGCAGGAATTAACGCACTAAATGCCGGACAAACCCATTACACACCTGCACTGGGTTTGCCAGCGTTGCGTGCAGCGATTGCCGGTTATTATCACTCACATTATTCGACGGTGGTAGAGCCTGCGAATGTGATTGTCACACCTGGCTCTTCCGGCGCCCTGCAATTGGCCATCACTGTTTTAGTGAATCCGGGTGATGAAGTGTTGCTGACGGATCCGGGTTATCCGTGTAACAAACATTTTGTTCAACTAGCGGGCGGCGTGGCTAAATTTATCAATTTATCTCAGGATAATAATTATGCGCTTTCTTTAGCCGCGGTAAAAGCGCAATGGACGGATAAAACCAAGGTGATTATGCTGGCTTCTCCAGCCAATCCCACCGGCATGACGATTCAGCAAGAGGTATTGCAGGCGATTGCAGACTTTGCACGCAGTAAAAATGCTTTTTTGATTGTCGATGAGATTTATCAAGGGCTGGAATATGGGGCTCGTCTCAAAACGCTGGCAGGGCAGTTTGATAATGTTTTCGTGATTAACAGCTTTTCGAAATTTTTTTGTATGACCGGCTGGCGGGTTGGTTGGCTGGTATCGCCGAGTGCGTTTGTGAATGACATTGATAAGTTGGCGCAAAATATTTTCTTAGCGGCGCCGACTCTCGCGCAACACGCAGCGTTGCAGGCATTTGAAGCGGCGTCATTAGCGATACTTGAAGGCTATCGCCAGGCATTTCAAGCAAGACGGGATTATCTTTATAATGCACTGCAGGAGCTTGGTTTTGGACTCAGTGAAAAGCCTGCAGGGGCTTTTTATATTTATGCTAATAGTGAACACTTTTCTGCGGATAGTTATCAGTTTTGTTTTGATTTGTTAGAACAGGCTGGGGTGGCAATCACACCTGGTAAGGATTTTAGCCAGACTCACCCAGAGAAGTTTGTTAGGTTTGCTTACACCCGCGAGATCCCTCAGCTTGAAGAGGGCATAGCGCGGCTTAAAAGCTTCATCTCAGCGGAATAGGGCAGTAGGGTAGGTTGGGCTAAGTGTAGCGTGCCCAACATATCAAGCTTTGAGCTAATGAGCCGAGACCTGCCCATATGACGATCATCAATTCTAAAGAATTTCACTCATCAACCGAAGTATCTTAGAGAATAATAACTTACAACCGGAATTCAAATATCTCCTCGTAATCAGCGCTCGTAGTGGCAAGGCCTTATCGAGAGTGTTGGCAGCAGGGATGCTGCCTCAAGCCTACAGGGACGTATTCACGAGCCTCTCGGTAAGGTTTTGTCGCTACGGGTGCTGGAAGGTAGTACTTTTACAATGTTGAATTCCAATTGTGAGTTATAAAAATTAGGGCTTCCTATCTCCCATTAACGTAAGAATGCTCAAGCATGGAAATTAAGCGTTTAAAAGAAAGTGACTTAGCGGTTAATGAGCCCGTCGAGTGGAATATCTATGACGCGAAAGGCCGCTTTCTCGTCAGGAAAGGCATGTTGCTGCGCAGCACGCGGCAGATTCATAAAATCCTGCAATTAAAATCATTTATCAAAGTTGATGCCGATGCGTTAACAGAGATTGATGGTGAAATTCACATCAATAACGCCATGAGTCCGTTTCACCACATTGATGTGATGCTGGAAAAACTGAGCAGAGTGTATCGACATATTATCTATCGACCTGCTGCGCCAGAAAAAAACATTCCGGAAAAGCTGCGCAATATCAGTAAACGTATTATCAGTTTGTGCGAATATGACCTGGATGCGACTATCGGCTCCATTCATCTGGGTAAAAGCTACGACTATACAATTTTGCATCCATTGCATTGTGCGATCATCGCTTATAACCTGGCAACAAAAGTAGGGATTACTGATCACCGATTAAATTCAATAATATGCGCCGCATTGACGGCAAATTTAGGGATGTTTGAATTGCAGAAAAAGTTGGTTGATCAGCCAGGGCCGTTAAATACGCAGCAACTGGCGGATGTTAAAAAACATACTATGCGTAGTTCAATACTGCTTAAACGCATTGGTACTTTTGACAAACTGTGGCTTGAGATTGTACTCCAACATCATGAAAAGCAGGATGGTAGTGGTTATCCCCGAGGACTTAGCGGGGATGAGTTTATTCCTGAGGCACGGATAGTGGGTATCGCCGACCGTTACACCGCGATGATGGCACCACGGTTATATCGCGATGGTTTTTCACCGGCAGAGGCGCTACGCCGAATTTTCGAGGATTGTGGTAAAGAGGTTGATGAAGAGCTCAGTGGAATACTGATTAAAGACATGGGCGTTTTCCCTCCCGGTTCTTATGTGCAGTTAGCAAATAACGAAATTGCGATTGTAGCGCGGCGAAGTGAAAACACTATGCAGCCAATTGTGAAGAGTATCGTTGCTGCCGATGGCCACTATTTTCACAAACCATTTGCACGTCTTACCATTGAGGATAAATACCGGATAGTCGGATTAACGAAACCACCCGGCAGTTACCAGCATAATTTGCTGCAAATCTGGGATTATAATTTAACGTAGAATTTGTTGGGGTGATGTAAAATTCCGCTTATTCATTGATCATTTAATCCGCTTGTGCTGTTAAAAATAATTTTCCGACTTTAACTGATTGTTGTCTCTATTGAAATAATGATTTCTTGTAAGCATCGAATAAATAAAGTATTTCTATTATTTTTAGTATCTAGGCCAAAATTCCGCTAAAATAAATACAACCCCAACCTTTAAAGCGAGAAATATCATGAATTTGCAAGATCTTACTGCATCAGAAAAAATATTGTTAGCTGAGGAGCTTTGGGATAGTGTGGCATCAGATGAACAACTATTCCCTTTAACGGATGATCAGAAAGCAGAGCTTGATGCTCGGCTTGCTAGTTACTCTATTGATCCCGACGCGGGCGATTCATGGGAAAACGTCAAAAATCGAATTTCCAATCAATGAAGAACAAACAGGTATTAGTCCGCCCTGAGGCAGAATCAGATATTGACGATGCGTACCAGTGGTATGAATCCCAAAGAAAAGGATTAGGTGATAATTTTCTCCTTTGCATAGAAGAGGCCCTATCTCGAGCATCGCGAAATCCAGTCATATATTCAATTATCTATAAAGAAGTTCGCCGAGTTCTAATTCACAGATTTCCATTTGGTATATTTTTCATAAACAGAGAAAGTAGCATTTCTGTGATAGCTGTAATTCATGCGCGCAGAAATCCAAGTACATGGAAGGAGCGCACATGAATCGGGTAGCCGGAGGTTTCTCTGCCCCAGCCTCCACACCATCCATCATGCGGATCCGCAATGGGCGGTTCGAGAATTATGAGTAAACGAAATCCACCATTCTCTGAGCGAAAATAATCCTTGCTTTTCTAACCAAGCATCATTCAAAGTGATTTGAATACCTTTGGTTTTTGAGCTTCGCCAGTAACTTTACTGGATATTCCGCAACAAATTGCCAGCACATCAGATACGCCACCTTTGATTAAATTGCGTATCTTTGTACGCGGCTTTCGGCAGAGCTTGACCGCCATGGGTGGCGGGAATGGCGTTATTGCATTAGGGCAGTACGCCCGTAAGTAGAACAACGCACTAGGGCATGACGCCCGTAGGTAGAGCAGTGCAGG
Source organism: uncultured Ectothiorhodospiraceae bacterium (assembly GCA_945787125.1). Classification (GTDB taxonomy): domain Bacteria; phylum Pseudomonadota; class Gammaproteobacteria; order S012-40; family S012-40; genus CALZHW01. Next base: position 2,076 of record CALZHW010000013.1, on the reverse strand, counting down.
AGCAATTGCCGAGGAGCAGTTGTCGAGAAGCAAATAACTGTTCAATTGCACATGCGTATGCGATGTATCTATTGACAGATTGATTGCTCTTATAGCGGGGCTTAAACGCTTCATCTCAACGGGATAGATAGGACAGCGGGGTAGGTTGGGTTAAGTGTAGTGTGCCCAACATATTTCTATTATTATGAAAATGGGCAATTGTTTTAAAATCGTGAAGAATGTGCGCGTGAGGACTCTGCATCACTTTGCGGGCTATTGATTGTAATACCCCCTATAATTCCATTCTAATTTTTACTTGAAAAGTACCGATATAAGACCTATGTTAAGACCATAAAAATGATCAATATTAGGTGGCATCATGAAGCAAATATTAGCTAGTTGCTCTGCAAGTATCTCAGAATTAAAGAAGAATCCCACAGCCTTACTTGCGGAGGCTGAGGGTTGTCCCATAGCTATTCTTAACCATAATGTCCCTGCTGCTTATCTAATACCAGCAGAAACATATGAATGGTTGATGGAAAAAATAGAAGACCAAGAATTAGCTCAAATAGTGATCGACAGAAGCAATGAATTAAAAGATGCTATTGAAGTAAACATTGATGACTTATAAGCTGAAATTAATTCTAAAAGATGACGCTACCCTTTTATTTTTTCTGATGTTGAATTAACAAGAACGTATGCCAAGACTCGCCAGATGTATTCCCTGGGTTACCACGCCATGTTACGCAACGCGGTAATCGTCGTGAAGATGTGTTCTTCACTGATGAAGACTAGCGATTAAGAGGACATCTACAATAAATTGCTTTTTAACCCTTCATATTGTTTAACCGCAGATGTATTGACAAGATGAATTCTATACCCTTGCTTTTCAACACCATCAACTCTGCCTTTCTTCCCAGTGTCCGTTTTTTACCCATTTGTTACATGAAGGAAATTTAAAATCCTGAACTATAGAGCAATACCATAACTCAATGGCCTTGTGAGTTATGAGTTTTTCTAATATCACAATAAAACACAATTGTTGTGTTTGTCGATTCGCGTGACTCTGTACCCAACACCATCACCAACAAACCAATCTGGAATTTTGTCGATAATGTTTTTGTACTTGGTGGCAAATTCCTCTACTCTATTAGTTTTTATTTTGTACGCACCAACATTAGCATCAAAAAATTGAATTTCTTCACTATTATCTACTCGACATACGCCAACAGAGTGGCATTGAGGAGGTTTAACATTGTCAGGTGTCGAGACGTAGTTAAAGAAAATGCCTTGACCTGGTTTCAAGTTATCCTGCGCATCAACAGCGTAGAGTTTCAGTGCGGAAATGAAATCATCACCACCGGTGAGACTCCAAAGAACTTGAAAACCGAATTGGCTGGCGAGCCATTCATAATCTTGCCCATTATATTCTTTTTTCATTTGTACCATTTCATGTTGATAGGGTGATGCCAGACTGGCAAGGTGTAAATTATTGTCAACAACCCCTATCGGGGTATAACTTTCGGAACTGGGAAGCAGTTTAGACGAAACGCCCTTATTGCGCTCAAAATTATGAGCAAATTGTTTGGGTGAATTCAAGCATTGTGCTAACCAAGCCCCGGTTAAGGCAGCACAAGCACCATTGGTTACCGTTCCCGTATATATAGTTTCAGATATCATACCTGCAAAAAACGCTGCATCGATATGATTATTCATTTTATATTTCACCGTCTTCTCTGCAACCTGTTGCAATTCGGAAAACCGTCCCATTTTTATCTCCCGTAAAGTTTTTCCCTGATATGATCGTTTTAATTAAACCTTTTTTGCTTGCCTAAAGCTAGCATTTTGAATAATTCAATTCAAAATGCTAGCTTGCTATCGATTGTAAAATGGTCGCCTGTTAGATTTACTAGGAGTCTGTCCGAGAATGGGAGCCGTTACGAGGGAAAACTGTTTTAGTGCAGATTTTTCGATCGTTTGAAGTTAATAGCCGTAGCTATTCGCTGAAAAGGATCGGAAAATATGTGCAAAACGGGTTTTCCGCACGACTGCATGGATGCAGGAGGTAGAGCAACGCAGGAGCAGTTGCCGAGTAGG
>CALZHW010000012.1 GCA_945787125.1 uncultured Ectothiorhodospiraceae bacterium | reverse complement strand
CTGACATCTATTCGTGGCTCGCTAGGACTGGTCATTGGAAAAGCATTGGGTGCGATTCCCGAAAAAGCGATTGATATTTTGAATATTGCTTATCGTAATACTGATCGATTAATGATATTAATCAATGATATTCTCGATTTACAAAAAATGGATTCTGGAAAGCTCGATTATGACTTTCAAATCATCGAGTTAAGTGAACTTTTAAAAACAGCGATTAAAGATAATAGTACTTACGCCCATGAATATAATTCCCATTTTGTCCTGCGGCAAAGTCCAAAAGTACATGTCAATGCAGACCCTAATCGACTTATGCAGGTACTTAGCAATTTAATGTCAAACGCAGTGAAATTCTCCCCGCCTGAAAGTGAAGTTACATTAGTTTTAGAAACAAGTGAGCAGCAAGTTCGGGTTTCAATTATTGACCAAGGTGAAGGCATTCCACCGGAGTTTAAAGACCGTTTATTTGAGCGGTTTACCCAAGTCGACTCTTCTTCATCGAGAAAAAATGGGGGGACTGGCCTCGGGCTGGCGATTTCTAAAGCGATAATAACCAAACATGGTGGCACAATTAACTTTGATTCGGTGAAAAATAAAGGGACAACATTTTATTTTAATTTACCCTTGGCTGAAAGCAATGCAGACTGGGTAGACGCTAGAGTATCACAGAATTAGACTTGATTAGCGGTTGAATTATTAGTCGTTTTCTCTAAGGCAATATCCAGCCCCTCGGATGGTGTGTAACAGTAGCTTGCTTTGATCTTTGTCAATTTTGCTGCGTAAGCGGCTAATATGGACATCGATAACATTGGTTTGTGGATCAAAATTATACTCCCATACCTGCTCCAGCAACATGGTACGGGAAACAACTTGACCGGTGTGTCGCATTAAATATTCCAGCAAACGAAATTCACGTGGTTGCAATGCAATTGTTTTGCCACCTCGCGTCACTTTATGTTTCAATAAATCCATTTCCAAGTCGAGTAGCGTCAATTTGTTTTGCGCCTGCTCTGGTTGACGACGGCGATTCAAAGCTTCTGTGCGAGCCAGTAATTCTGAGAAGGCGTAAGGCTTGGTGAGATAGTCATCACCCCCTGCGCGCAATCCTTCAACCCGATCGTCAACTTCTGCCAATGCACTGAGAAACAGCACCGGTGTTGCAATTTTTGCGGCGCGAACAGCCGCGACGATAGAGAGACCATCACGCTTAGGTAACATACGATCGACTATCATCACATCAAAATCCCCGGTTAGCGCTTGCCCCAGCCCTTCATTTCCATCTGCTGCATGAACAACCAAGTGGCCACTCTCCATGAGACCCTTGATCATATAGCTGGCCGCGTCTTTGTCATCTTCAATCACGAGTATGTGCATATGCTAATTATAACCTTAATTTACCTGTTTCGACATTACAGAATGTTAATGATTTAGTAAACCCCGTGAAATAATCATTAACCATAATGACAGCATGTAACTCAATTAAGTTGCAATAATCAATAAATTCGATCACCAAAGGAGTTTGGGGATCATATTAAGTTAATGATACTCGGATGAATATTCTCTTGATGATTAAACAAGTACGGTAATTATTGTGAGAAGCAAATATGTCACAAAGTTAAAGTCCGCCAATCGATAAAGGAGAGCAGTAATGGATATCTATACCAGGAAATCACGATTAGCCATAGCAGTACTTATTAGTTTTGGCCTAAGTGGGTGTAACATTGATGTAAAAGTTGATGATACGTTGCTGGATGAGACTAGCAAAACCAAGACAGGAGTCATTTCTCAAATTGATGATAGTGTCGTTGTAAATGGCACTCGCTACACTATTGATGATGCTGAAGTCATTATTGAAGGTTTACAAAGTGATGCTACTGCACTAAAACCGGGTATGTTCGTTTCAGTTACGGGTATTGAAAAATCTGATGGTAGTGGTGTAGCAACCCTTGTTCAGTATGAAGATGATGTAGAAGGTATTGTAAATTCAAATAATATCTCCGATAGTGGCTCTGGGTTTTTGAATGTAATGGGTCAAACGGTTCGAGTTGATAGCAATACAAGACTTGAAAGTTACGATGTGTCGGACGTAAATATTGCTGACATTGATATTGGAAATATCGTTGAAGTCAGTGGTTATGCTTCAGGTGATGGCGATATTTTGGCGACCTGGATAGAAGTCAAAAATTCACAATATGACTCTGGTAGAGAAATGGAACTCAAAGGTTATATTTCTAACTTGACTGCTACTCATTTTAATATCGGTAATCTGCAAGTTAACTTCGAAAATGCAGCGCTTGATTCTGATTTCATGAATGAAATTAAAAATGGTCAATATATTGAGGTTAAAAGCTATCAGGGTCTGGATATTAATGGCGTATTGGTAGCTAGTGAGATTGATTTGAAAGGTGATGGTGAAAAGGAAATAAAATATGACGACAATGATGAAAGTGTTGAAATTCAAGGTTTAATTACCAAAGTTCTCAATGAAAATGAACTTGAAATAAATGGTACAACTGTGTTGCTCGCGAACAACATATCGCTTTTACAAAATTTATCCATCGCTAATCTACGAGTTGATGATATTGTCGAAGTCGAAGGATATATGGATAGTAGCGGGAAGTTTGTTGCAACCGAGTTAGAAGTAAAGCGACATGACAATACCTCACAATCTGGAAGTGGTGACAACTCTAACAACAGCGACAATGATGATAGTAGTTCAAACAGTAATGATCGTGACTCGAGTAACGACAGTGACAATGACGACAGCGGTTCAAGCAATGACGATAGTGACTCGAGCAACGACAGCGATAATGATGATAGCGGTTCAAGCAATGACGATAGTGACTCGAGTAACGACAGTGACAATGACGACAGCAGTTCAAGCAATGACGATAGTGACTCGAGCAACGACAGTGACAATGACGACAGCAGTTCAAGCAATGATGACCGCGACTCGAGTAACGATAGCGATAATGATGATAGCGGTTCAAGCAATGACGATAGTGACTCGAGTAACGACAGTGACAATGACGATAGCAGTTCAAGCAATGATGACCGCGACTCGAGTAATGACAGCGATAATGATGATAGCGGTTCAAGCAGTAATGATCGCGACTCGAGCAACGACAGCGACAATGATGATAGCAGTTCAAGCAATGATGACCGCGACTCGAGCAACGACAGCGATAATGATGATAGCGGTACAAGCAATGATGACCGCGACTCGAGTAATGACAGCGATAATGATGATAGCGGTTCAAGCAGTAATGATCGCGACTCGAGCAACGACAGCGACAATGATGATAGCGGTTCAAGCAGTAATGATCGCGACTCGAGCAACGACAGCGACAATGATGATAGCAGTTCAAACAGTAATGATCGTGACTCGAGCAACGACAGCGACAATGATGATAGCGGTTCAAACAGTAATGACCGCGACTCGAGCAACGATAGCGACAATGACAACAGCAGTTCAAGAAATGATGACCGCGATTCCAGCAACGATAGCGAAAACGATTCAAACGACAGAGATGACTGATCTCAATTCACATAGTTGTTGCAAGTTGTATTAGTTTTTACCCCCTTGGCCTGACAGTTATAGTTTTAACAGCGACTGTCAGGTCTTTTTTTAATAGTAGCTTGATTGTTTCCGATTCCCCCCCCCCTTCCCAACACAGTACATGGTAGCATTCAAGTTGTATATTAACGATATTTACAATAATATGTCCATATACCCGTGGCATTAAGGATTTAGGGTTGCAGTGTGCTTCATATTTTATTCTAATGGATGAGGATAAGGGATTTCAACGCAGTCATCGAATTAGCACAAGGAGAAGGCGCAATGAACTGGATTAAGTTAGCAGCAGTGACAAGTGTTGTGCTTAGTTTGATAGCATGTGGTGGAGGTGATGAAAATGGAAACGTCACAACTGCCCAGGCTCAAAATCCACAAGCGGTCTGCACCGGCAGCGGGACGCCACTAGCAAACCCTATTGTATATTTTGCAACAATGGATGGTGTGCAATCAGCAAGCCTTTTTGTTACAGATGCCGATAACCCATCGGCGGGCAGTTTCAGGCTAAACACGCCACTCTCTCCTGGGCAGGCTATCAACAGTTATGCATTGAGTCCGGACAATCGTTGTGTAATTTACATTTCTGACGAGCGTTTCAATGGCCAATTCGAACTGTTTTCAGTAGACATCGCTAATCCAGGAAAAGTTGCACGACTAAACCCTGTATTAACGCAAAATAAAGATGTTACTCAATTCACGATTAGTCCAGACGGCAGTCAAGTTTTGTACCTCGCTGATCAGGATCAAAATAACGTCAATGAGTTGTATCTCGTTGATATTAATGCACCTGGCATCGTTACAAAAATTAACAGTCCACTAGTAACTAATGGAGGAGTGTCACCAAACGACTTTCGTTTCAGCCCGGATGGCACAAAGATACTTTATACCGCAGATCAACGCACAGACGGTCTGTTCGAACTTTTTCTCGTTAATAAAAGCGCTCCAGGGATTTCCTCGGCCGTGAACCCACCATTTGCTAGTTTTGTTACGCTTAGCACTGGAACGAAATTTAGTCCGGACGGCAACTGGATAGGCTATGTGGCCGATCAGGACAACGATGAAGTCGCAGAGCTGTATCTGGTTAATGTTAGTGATCCGGGTGTTTCAAGCAAACTTAATCCTGCATATACAAATGATCAAGATATCTGTACTTTTAGATTCAGTCCCGATTCTCTTAATGTCGCTTATTGCGCTATTCAGGATACCACCAACACCAGAGAACTCTATACCGTCTCGCTCGCATCACCGGGGGTATCAGTGAAGCTCAATCCAACACTGGTTGATGGTGGGAATGTCCGCTCAAATTTTCGTTATAGTACAGACTCAAGTTTCATCATTTATATCGCCGATCAAGACATCTTCAATATAGATGAGTTATACCGGGTATCTATTAATTCACCAGGTATCACCGAAAAGTTAAGCACCGATTTTCTGGCAGATGGTGATGTATCCGGTTTCGAAATACGCGCGGATGATCTTGCAGTTGCTTACGTCGCCGACCAACATGTAGATGACGTATCTCATTTATACCAAGTCGATATTGCGAGCCCAGGAACCTCGCAAAGATTAAACCCGTCACCGCTTGACAATGACCACGACCCATTCGCATACAATGCTGATGGTACGCGCATATTCTATATTGCTGATGAGAGTGTAGCGGGCAAAACTGAACTGTTCCATGTTGATGTTGCAGTACCGCAAGTATCGACGCGTTTGAATGCTGTATTGGATGCCGATGGTAAAGTGGAGAGTTTTAAAGTTCCTCAATAATTAATACTCATAATCGAAGTTCAACAGCGGCAAAAATGCCACCTTCCTGCACCCGTAGTGGCAAAACCTTACCGAGAAATGTGGTGAATACGTCCATGCAGACTTGGCGGTAGCATCCATGCTGCCAACACTCTCGCTAAGGCATTATCACTACGGAAGCTGATTATGGGGAAAATTTTTACGCGCTTAATCAGCAACTCTCTTCACCGGCATTAGCGGATACCTGTTGCACGGTCTGCTGAGAAATATTCTTTCCAATCTTGACTCTCCCCTTACAGGAGATAACAAAATAAGGCTTTGATCATCAAAAGGAACGTCTTATGAAAAGTTTATTTCCTGTAATCTGTTCTGATACCTTACAGGCATCAAAAAACTTCTATGTCTCGCTGTTCGGACTTGAGCCAGCTTTCGAAATTGATTGGTATATTCAACTTCGCTCACCGGATGATGAAAATTTACAAATTGCTTTTGTTGACACTCAGCACCCCAGTGTTCCTTGTCACTATCAAAAAACAGCGCAAGGTGTTTTAGTCACTATCGAGTTGGAGCAGGTAGACCCAATATATGATAAAGCAAAATCCTTAGGATTAGCAATTGAGCTCGATTTGAGGGATGAGGAGTGGGGGCAGCGGCATTTTATGAGTGTGGACCCAAATGGTTTGTTGGTAGATGTGGTGCAAATGATTGAACCATCGCAAGCGTTTTTGAAGCAACATGGATTAGCGTAGTTTTACAATTTTATAACTCACAATCAGCGCTCAACGTTGCAAAAGCGGCACCTTCCAGCACTCGTAGCGGCAGACCCTTACCAAGAGACGTCGTGAATACGCCCCTGTAGACTTGGCGGCAGCATCCATGCTGCCAACACTCTCTAATAAGGCCTTTGCCACTACGAGCGCTGAATTTGAAGCCCTGCCTGTAGGGTGCGTTTTACGCACCAGCGAAACTCGCAACACCCCAAAAAATCAGAGCCAACTGCTAGACAAGCAAGATAATAATTTTCCTGGACAATCCGGAGATTTGTGGTGCGTAAAGCGCATCCTGCGGTGGCTACGGGTGCTGGAAGGTGGTACTTTTACAGCTTTGAACTCCGAATGTAGGTTTTAATATTAGTTGGTACAATTATAGTTACTTGTAAAAACTAATCGATTCACAGGCAAGACTAGAATGAAAGAGAATAAAGATCTAATGCCAATAGGCCGATTCTCCAAGAGTTGCCGTTTAAGCATCAAGACCCTACGTTATTATGACAAAGAGGGGCTACTCAATCCCGCCTTCGTCGATCAACAAACGGGCTATCGTTATTACTCTCACGCTCAGGCACAAAAAGCCATCATGATCGCAATGCTGAGGTCACTGGACATTTCCTTGTCACAGGTTCGTACAATGCTGGAATGCGATAAGGTGCAACTTAAAACCTTGCTAAATCGTGAGCAACAACGTATTGAAGTTGAATTGGCGCGGCAGCAGCAAGCGTTACAATCAATAAAACGTATCGCCCAAGCGGGAGAGCTGATTCCTTACGATATCGCTATTCGGCATGAACCGGATTATGCGGTCTGCCAACGGTCATGTAAAACTACGATGGAATGCATGATTGAAGATTCAGCGAATTTAATCTATGCGCTGTTCGACGAGTTACAAACTATGGGTCGCACATATGAACACCCTGTTATGTGTATCTATGAAGACCCGGATAGCAGTGGACAGATTATTATGCATGCGTGCGTCGGGGTGAGTAAGCCTTTTCCTCAGCTCAATCTTGCGGACATTACCAGCATTGACGGTGGCTCTGCAGCATGGCTTACGCATCATGGATCATACCTGGAGCTAGGTATTGCCTACCATTCTCTTTTCGCTTGGGCACAGCAGCGCGGTTATGAGCCGCGGGCGGCAATGCGAGAAATCTATTTAAATGATCCAGCCAATACCCCTGATGAGCAATTAATAACAGAAGTTATACTACCGATTAGGACTTAAGGTGCTACTGCCATCTGAATTAACTTGACGTGAGTGACAAAAAAATGACGTTTAATAAATAGCTTAAATGATTTTGCTTATCAACGATTCCCGCTCTCAGGCAGGACTCCTAAGTCTGTAAATTTAATGATAAAGTCGTAACTAACGCTTATGAATGAGATATTTAATAAACTTAAGTATAATTCACGGCTAACTCCTTATTACGTTGAAACTTATCCTGTTTTGCTTGGTCTATTTGCTGTCGCCTTATAGATATAATCTCGAGTAAAAAGCAAGACGGCATCAATTTCTGGAATAACCTATGCATAGGCATACATGGTTTTGCCTTATTAATTTATTAATAGTAATTGCAGGGTTAGCACGGCTGATCTGCATTAACAACAATTGCGGCATGACGGCTAAACCTAAAGCAATAAAACGATTTACTCAACGTAGTATGGATCAGTAACCTGTCTGGAGGACAATAATGATCAGAAATTTTAAATATGGATCACTCGGTGTTTTATTTATCGCTGGTACACTTGGAATGGCTTCGCTAGCGATAGCGAGCCCAGACATGGGCAAAGGCAGCTGGGGTGGTGATCATCACGGCATGAAGCATGACATGTCTTCAGATGCTAAACCGATGATGAAGAAAGATTGGAGTGGTGACAAGTCAATGGGCATGTCATCAGGTCACATGACTGCGCGCCTGCGCAAAGTCTGGAACCTGGATCTTACTGCCGCTCAAAAGAAAGAAATACGCAGTATTCAACGCGATTTACGTGCGACTACCTGGGAGCATGAGGATGCAATGGAAACTATGTCGGATGATTTATTCGACTTATATAGTGCAAGTACTCGCGATGCTAAAGCAATAGGTAAAGTTTATAGCGGTATTTTTGATCATCGCCGACAAATCATTGAAGCGCAAATTGAAGCTGGCAATAAAGTTGAAGGTGTTTTAACCAAAGAGCAAAGAGCAAAGATGAATAGCTGGGGTCAAAAACCAAAATGGGGTTCTGGCTGGGGCAAATAATCTGCTAGAATGTAAAAACGCTGTCTTTAGGTAATAAAGGCAGCGTTTTTTTTTGCCATTAGAAAATTTATGCATTGTTAAACAAACTCAATCCAAAATACTACTTATCCGGCGCGATAGTACTTGGTTTTTGCCAAGTTCTTGATGGCGTCGCTGGTTTAAACGGCTACCATGGCTCTTTAGCAACGGCATTTTCCATTCTTGAATTACTTTGGTTCCCCGCCTCACTGGTTTTTGCACTCGCATTTCAGCAGTTGCGACTGTCGCTGCTTGTGCCGCTGCTGTATATTTCCTATTTTGCATTTGCTTGGTTATATGGTAGTTATTTGTATGCACAATCAACCGATATAATTCCTTTTCAACTACCTACCTGGTTTATGTTATTAGCCACGACATTTGGTCTGGTATATTGTTTAACCGCTTATCGGTTTTACAAAAAACTCTATCACTGATGAGTATTTATGTCTCGCTATCGGCCACCACAACCCGCATCATCACCCTATATCACCCCTGAGGGTGCGCTCGCACTGCGTAAAGAACTGCAATTTCTCTGGATGGTAAAACGCCCAGAAGTTACGCAAGCGGTTTCTGAAGCCGCCAAGCAGGGTGATCGTTCGGAAAATGCAGAATATATTTACGGTAAAAAACAGCTGCGGGAAATTGATTGGCGCGTTCGTTTCCTAAGAAAGCGCCTGGATGTATTGCGAGTCATCGAACATTTACCTGGAGATCGCAACAAAGTTTTTTTTGGTGCCTGGGTGGTGATTGAAAATGAAGAGGGCAAGCAGCAGCGTTTTCGTATTGTGGGGCCAGATGAATTTGACAGTAAACAAGACTATCTGAGTATGGATTCTCCTATTGCCAAAGCCCTGCTTGGCAAATCTATAGACTCTGATGTGGAGGTGCAGACCCCTGCCGGCACTAAAGAATATACTATAGTGGATGTGAAGTATGACGAAATTTAAGACGCCCATACCATTGCTGGCACTGAGTGATTTGAATAAAGATATTACATTATCAATGGTCTATAATGAATTGAATTTATTGATTATTAAAGAAGGAAAAAACATATTCATTATCGAAGATCGCTGCGGACATTTCGGCGTATCTTTACAGGCCGGCAAAGTAAGCAATGGCACTATTCGATGCTCAGCACACGGTGCAGTATTCGATCTATTGACTGGGAAAATACAAAATAATTTTTTTGATGATTGCGAGCCAATCAAGATCTATCAATGGCGCAAAAACAATGACTGGCTGGAGATATTTTTATAGATCAAATCGTAGTAAATTTACAGTTGTTTTATTTTTAAAGAAGCGTAAGATTCGATTATTGAACATTAACAATACTAATAATCTGATTATCTGGCCTATCACAGTGTAGTTAGGATCCTCTCGATCCACGCAGGGATAGCACGACTTGCTGAGCTGGTTCAGGAAAATTGTAAAAATTTTCGCGAAACGATTAGAAGACAAAATGGAGATATTTGTTGCTATGAAAACACACACTAAATCTGCGTTAAAAACCTTCGGCATTTTCCTTTTACTCAGTTTTATCGTTGGTTGCTCTAGTTCAAGCGATGATGATGATTCCAGTGCCGCCATTATTGTGCCGTCAATTAATCCTGCCTTTGACAGCATTACTTCAGTAACAATGTCAGACTCACCTTCTGGTACATATACGCCTGTTGTTTACACCTACGATGCAGGCACAGAAAAAATCACTCTGGCAGAGAACGCTATTGGTTCCGGTGGTAATTATGTCAAAATCACTGGGGAAGCGACGGTGGATGGTTCAGCAGGTACTTACACTGTAATGACCTATGTTAAAAACAACAAATCCGCTATTGCTGCGCACGAGATTACTACCTTAGCAGTTGCTATGGTCGAGAACGGTGATGCTACTGATTTTGATACTAAACTGCAGGAGATAGCTGAAGAAGCTGGCTTTTCGAAAGCTGCTGATATCAGTAATGCAATGACTGCTGCTGAACGTGCAGATGTGCCGAATTTACAAGAGGCATTGTTAGAATTGGCCAATGATTTCAACTTTGAAACTTCGGACATTGACTTAACCAGTATGGCAAACATACAAATAGCCAATATGTATCAAATCGCTTGGGGAGCATCTTTATATAATAACTGGATTGAAGCGTCTGGAGAAATGCCAGTGCCCACTAAAACTGAGGTAGATCACTCCTCACATGCGCATGGCAAAGTTACCAACCGAGATAATGGCGCTGATCACGATCGCCACCCAGCGACCCTGACACTTGAACTAACAGACGGCAGTACACAAACACGTTTAAGACAACAAAGCGCTACTGGTGATGAGCACGGAGGATTTGTTCGATTCGCACGCTGTAAAGAATGTCATGGGTTTGATCAGATGGGCGATGAAGGAAGTTTTGCTATGCGTGAGCGAAGCACACTAAATTTGTTTGATCCTAACGGTTCTGATTCTGCGAGTTTTATTCAACGCCCAGAAGCAAGCGCGGGCACAAATTTATTGACGCGAACAACCCCGGTTGCTGGAACAGATTTTGCCCCTCAAGAAGGTGCTGGCAACGGAAGAATGTATGCCAATGTGACTACAGCATTGACAGGTGCAAACGTTGCTGATTTGGCAGCTAGTTGGACTGCCGCTATTGATGCGACAGATACCGATAGCATTCATTTTAGCGACAAACACCCAGACTTTTCTCGCACCGCCGCAGCAGATGCAACCAATTCAACTAACCCGTACCAAGGTGTGAATAATGATACGGTACCTTCACTCAAACAAGTTGAAGCAATAACGGCATTCTTGAATTACGCCGATGGCAAACCTGATCAAGTGATGACATTCGCAAATGGTCAATATATTTTGAATGACACTAGTTCTAGTAAGATTTCACAAGGCGAAGAATTTTATGCAGACTATTGTTTTCGTTGTCATGGTGCACCGAATAACTCAGGCTTTAATCCATTCGGGTTGGGCAATAACTTTGTCAGTTACTTGTCGAATGATGATGAAACCTTAGATCAAGTGCATTTTGCGAGTGTGTTTCATGTGGCACGCTGGGGTGAAACCGGCTCAGTTATGACCCGTGATCGTATAGGTTATCCAGCGGCGCATGATGTCGCAGGTATTATGGCTTATTTGAGTGCGTATCAAGCGGGTGACACCAATCTATTGGCAACCAATGCAATAGGCAATAACGGTGTTGCAGATGTGGCAGCTGGCGAGGCTTTTTATTATGCCAATTGTGACGGTTGCCACTCAGCCAGTGCAACAGCACTCAGTGTATCTGATGCAGCGGATATTGATGACGCAGGAGAAGACCTGAGTTTTCGATGTTTCGGAGATGGCCTGAGTGGTACTGCAGCAGTGGGCGATGATGAAACGTGCGGTGAAAACCAGCCAGTACCAAACTTACGCTTTTCACATTTCGCGATGACAGCAGATCTCAGTGATATCAGCACTATTATGGATAATACTAATGGTGAGAAAAACCTCACCCAACAAGAGATCAATAATCTTGCAGGCTTCTTCTCTAGCTTGACAGCAACTCAATAGTCCAACTTTATATGCTGAAATAGCCTGATCTGATCAGGCTATTTCATTGGTATAAAGCACATTCAATATCGAGCATATAATAAACTTTCATGAAAATTGTAATTTCTATCGTTATTACAACATTACTGCTGGGTGCATTGCTGCTTGGTGGTTTTAACAAAGTTCTGCACGCCACCAACGAATTAGATTTTTGCGTATCGTGCCACTCCATGGAGGTTCCTTACGAAGAATACAAAGAGACAGTGCATTTCAAAAATGCCTCAGGCGTACAAGCTGTTTGCGCGGATTGTCACGTTCCAAAAGATTACGGGCCTAAGTTATGGGCAAAACTGATGGCAGCAAAAGATGTTTATCATGAAATGTTAGGCACAATCGACAGCGAAGAAAAATATAATCAGCAGCGCTGGGTCATGGCCAATCGAGTATGGCGAAAAATGGCAGCCACAGACTCACGCGAATGCCGCAGTTGCCATGATTTTAGTACAATGAACCTGGAAGAACAGGACAAAATGGCACGCAAAAAACACGCAACCGCAGAAGCTGAGGGTAAAACCTGTATAGATTGTCATCGCGGCATTGCCCATGAAGAGCCTGATGAACCGGAAGAGCCCGAGGAACCGGAAGATCAGGATGAACCAATGTGAGTGAAGAGTGAGGAGTGAATTGCGACATGAATAAAGCCTGTTTCAAAGTAATGATCATTTTACTTCTGCTAACGTGTGCATCCACTGTAGTAGCAGACAATAAAGATTTAGGTGAACGACTCGCATGGTCTTGTTTATCATGCCATGGCAATGCAGGCGCCAGTCAAGGGCCAGCAACACCGGTGATTGCCGGACTTTCTTATAATTATATCGTTGGTGTGATGTTAGCGTATAAATATACCGATGATCTCGAAAAAGCCCTGGATGTTATCGATAACAATCCGGATTTAGCCGATGTGGGTATATATGAACGTTTCCCCTCAACCATGAACAATGTCGCTAGTGCATTGAGCCCGGATGAAATAAAGGCTATTGCTAAATATTTTAGCGAATTGCCGCTTGAAAAATTAAACCAACAGTTTGATGAGAAATTAGCAGCGGCTGGAAAAAAGCTACACAAAAAGTATTGTGATAAATGCCACGAAAACGGAGGCGCGAGCACCGCAGATGATGTTGGTATGCTGGTTGGCCAGTGGCGAAACTATTTAACATTCACCATGCAAGATTATCAATCCGGCGATCGCGGCATCCATAAAAAAATGAACACCAAGCTGAAAAGCATGCTGGATAAAAAGGGTGAAGAAAGCATTACCCAACTTATTGAATACTATTCAAGCCAACAATAGGGAACGTGTATGAAAAAAATTGGAAATCTTACATCTCATCTTCAGCCCGTTTTGGTACGTTCTAAAATCAAAAAAGCTCGAAATAGAACGACTATTCCTGCACTTTTGAGATTTCAGAACGTGCCAATACAGACTAAATTTGAGCGTCATATGTCCAATTTTTTTCATACACGTTCCCAAGCGAGTTAACACTTATGCTATCACGACGTTCTTTATTAAAATTACTGGGGATCAGTAGCGCTTTGCCGTTGATGGGTGTCACACGCCTGGCGTGGGCAGCTGAGAATCGAATCATCATAGTTGGTGGAGGCGCAGCAGGCACCATATTCGCAAAATATCTTAAAAAGATTTTGCCAGCCGCTGAAATCACCATTGTTGAAAAGAACAAAACATATCAGCCCGCCTTTGTAAGTAACCATTTAATCAATGGTTTACTGGATATAAATGCAACTCAATATGGCTATCAAACCCTGCAAAAGAACGGCATTAAAGTCATTCACGATACCGTAACGGAAATTGATCCCGTCAGTAAAAATATTGCCCTAGCAGGCGGAAAATCCTTGCCTTATGATCGCTTGGTATTAGCTCAAGGCATTGGTTTCGACAATGCTGCGATACAGGGGTTTGATGAAAATACTCTGCATAGCTGGACTGCTGGCGAGCAAGTGCAACAATTGGCGCCTAAAGTCGCCGGATTGAAACCGGGCGGGGTTGTGATAGTCGCCACGCCAGCAGGATCAATTAGCGGACCATGGGCGCCGTTTGAACGCGTTAGTCAAATGGCCGCTTATTTTTCAATAAATAATAAAAAAGCCAAAATTATCTTGCTGAATGGTAATGCAAAAACTGAAGATTTGGCAATCTTTGAAGACTATTGGCAACAACATTACCCCGGTATGATTGAAGCCCAATGGCAAACTAACGTAAGTGCGATCGCAGGAAATAGCGTCACAACAAGTGCGGGCAATACGACAGCTAATTTACTTAACGTGGTGGCAGCTAATCGTGCAGGCAACTTAGCATTGAAAGCGGGTTTAACTGATTCATCGGGATGGTGCCCGGTGGCTGCAGGAACCTTTGAAAGCTCAAAACAGAAAGGTATTTATGTCATTGGTGATGCCATTACCCCCGAATTAGGTTTAAGCAAAACAGCCCAATCAGCCAATGCGCAAGCTAAACTTTGTGCCATAGCCATGGCGAATCAAGTGCAAGGAAAAGCCGTTTTGCAGGATTTACCCCCGTTAATCGATTCAGAATACGCCATCCTGAATAACGACTACGCAATATTTAGAACTAAAGTGTTTCGCATTAACGCAGATAAGAAACTCACTCAGGTTTCCCATGGAAAAAGTCAAATTGATGATCCGGAAAAACAAGCGCAACGCGAAGTCTTGTATGCACAAAGTTGGTTTAACAATATCACGCATGAAATGTTTGAGTAATGGCTATGTTTATTAGATTATTAGCAATAACATTGTTTCTTCTGACGATACCTTTGGCAACCGTTTACGCTGAAGATGCCGGAGATAAAGAAGAGGTTGATACTGACTGGACAAAACAGATTGATGCTCCTTACACCGAACTGGGTGCTGATCGCTGCTTAAAGTGTCATGATGAAGACAATGAGTATCCAATAATGCCGATATTCAAGAGCAAACATGGTCAGCTGAATGACAAACGCTCACCAATGGCAGGCTTGCAGTGTGAAGCCTGCCACGGTCCCGGTGGTAATCATTCAAAGAAAACGCGCCAAGGGCAAATTAAAGCGCCAATTATGAACTTCGGTGAAAAATCTCACGCACCTGCAGACGTGCAAAATAAAATTTGCCTGGACTGTCATAAGACCCACGCACGCATTGGCTGGCAAGGCAGTGCTCACCAGCAAGGTGATTTAGCGTGCGCCAATTGTCATCGCATTCATATGGCAAAAGATCCGCTGTTTATCAAACATGAACAAGCTACCGTGTGTTTTAAGTGTCACCAACAAAAACGCAGTGAATTTCAGCGCCGCTCCAGTCATCCGGTTCGGTTTGGTGAAATGAAATGTAGCAATTGTCACAACACACACGATGCCATGGGTGAAAAACTGATAGATGCCGCCAATAAAAATGAAAAATGTTATGAATGTCATGCAGAAAAACGCGGCCCATTTTTATGGGAACATGCACCAGTCACTGAGGATTGTACTTTGTGTCATACGCCGCATGGCTCTAATCATGGAGCGTTATTGAAAAAAACCACACCTTACATTTGCCAGCAATGTCATTCGCAAGATAATCTACATGCTAATGTCTTACGTGATGGTGGTGCTGTGGGAAATAATAATAAATTTACCGTGAATAAATCGTGTTTAAATTGTCATTCTACAATTCACGGTTCCAATCACCCGTCGGGTGTTAAACTGATGCGATAGGGTAGCACAATGTTTCACACTAAATTGTCTCACACAAAATTATTGATAGGATTGATGTTACCGTTTGTTGCATACATGCATACAAACAGTAGCTTTGCCTCGCAAGCGGATATTTTTACCCAGCCGTTGCCGGACAGGGCAAAGTATTCCTGTAAATTCTGCCCGGAACCGGATGAAGCGGAAAAAACCCTTGAAGCCGGACTTGCTTTCAATAGCAGTGATAAAGCGAAAGCCAACGAATACAATGGCAGAGCAGGCAATCCAATCATACCGTTAATAGATGGTTCTTATAGTGCGATATCCGATGAAGGTAGATTCTTAACTCTCTGGACCCGCCATCTAGGCGATGCCTCAAGAGAGGTTTCTCTGACGACCGGTGAATATGGTAACTATGAAATTGATCTCAACTATGATCAACTATCCCGCTATCAATTTAATGATTTAAGGACGCCGTTTTCGGACATCGACTCTACCGATTTGGGCCTGGCTACCGGCAATGCGACAACCGACATTGAACAAGATAGGATGCGCTTTGCGCTCGGTATGAATAAAGTGATTACCACAAAATGGCAAGCTATCCTAGATTATAATATCGAGAATAAAACTGGATTAAAAAACCAGGGCGCGGCGGTTTATCCCAGTTTTGCCGGTGCCCGCTCGGTTATGTTACCGGTACCTATTGATCAAACAACGCAATTGCTCAAACTGGGTCTTGGGTATCAATCGACGTTTTTGCAAATTGAAGCAGGTTACAAGGGCTCGTTTTTTAAAAATGCCAATGACGCTTTGACTTGGGAGAATCCCCATACGTCATCTTCAGCCGTTGATACCGATAAAGGTCGAATCGCCTTGGCGCCAGACAATCAATTCCATCAGTTATACGCGATCGGCGCATTGCGGCCGGTTAAATGGTTAAAACTCAAAGGTCAGATAGCCGCCGGGCGCATGTTACAAGATCAGGATTTTATAGATTACACGGTAAACTCAGCTTTAACCAATCCTGCGTTACCGCGCAGCTCTTTGGATGGGCAGGTAAATACCTTGCAAGGAAATGTGAGAGGCACGATAGATATCAAGAAAAACCTGGTTTTGCACGCCAATCTTTATCTGGATCGTAAAGATAATAAAACACCCAGTGACCGCTATGACTACGTTATTCTGGACACCTCTAACAATACGCAATCGCGAACTAATTTGCCTTATGGTTACCGTAAATACGGTGCTAATACATCACTGGATTATCGTATTTCCAATCGTTATAAAATCAATGCGGGTTATGAATATCGCCAACAATCACGGACTTATTCTGAAGTCGCCAAGACTAAAAATCATAATTATTGGTATAAAAATTATATCAACATATCCAAAACGTTAAACATGAATCTAAAACTAAGTCACGAGCAACGCACAGGCTCTGATTACAGAGTTCTAAGCACAATCGAATCTCCGCAAAATCCATTGATGCGTAAATACAACCTGGCTGATCGCAAAAGATATCAACTCGGCGCCAACCTTGGTTATTCCGGTTTACGTGATATTTATTTGGATTTTTATCTAAACTATGCCGCTGACGATTATACTGAATCAAAAATTGGTTTGGCCGAAGCCAAGGATTTCACTTACGGTTTAGACGTTTCAACTATGTTAAGCGAAAATGTGTCAATACACGCCTTCTTAAGTCAGGAAAGAATCAAGTCCGATACACTGGGTGCCGAGCCATCCAACTGGAAAATAGAATCAGTTGATAATTTTACCGTGCTGGGAATTGGTGCAAACTGGGACGAGGTCATCGACAAGCTGGATTTGGGGATTGATTATACCTGGGCAATTTCTACCGGAGAAAATAAATCTTCTGGCGCAAGCTCAACCACCGATGTGCCCAAGTTGGAATCGGACCGACACAGCATCGAGCTATTCTCACGTTATCGGTATAGCGAATCGTTAACGGTTAAAGCCTCTTATTACATGGAGATTTATGACGAATCAGATTGGCATGTTGATGAATTAACGTATGATGTAAACTCATCGTTAGTGAATTTGGGAAGCGAAAGTTATTCCTACACAGCGCACTTTGTTGCAGCATCCGTCGCCTATCGCTTTTAAGCAACGTGCACGTTCCTTACGTGTTCTTTATGTATATGCAAGATTCTGATAACCAAGCTTTTTATACAGCATAAAAAATGCAGCAGTTTTCTTTGTTTTCTCATTGCCTATTGGGTTATTTTTAATAAGTTGTCGACTTTTCGTTAGTAGCGTTTCTTGGTGGTTGCTTTCAAATAACATCGGTGCGCCAGATGTCATAGAAATATTGTCTACAGAAATAATCCGGGTGTAAATCAAAAATCCAACTATGACAGGTGAACGGCTAAATCCTTTGTCTATAATTCTTATTTCTAGACCATCATTGAAAACATCGACTAACCATACCGATGAGGTTTTTCCTTCGACTTTGGTTATTTTGTACAACGATGGTTCAGTCAGTAGTAATGAATTGATAATTTTTTCTTCATCGAGGGAAATACTTTCTCTATTATTCTCCAAATATCGTTCAACCGTATTTTTTTGATTGTAATTGATAAAATCATGTATCGCGAAATCTGCAAATCTACCCATCTCTTCGTCACTACTGACCATTGGCCTATTCTTTTTCAAAAATCCAACTGACCTAGCAGCTATTTTGACCTCATCAGCGGTAAGAACTCTAAATAAATTACTATTGAGTTCCAATGTAATTTTTCTTAATTCATCGTATTTTTCAACTTCATTCATTTCGTGGTTCTCTGATGTTTAAATTTTAGGTTATTAAGTTATTCTCACAATCGGAGTTCTAACTTTCTGCCTGCAACTTCCGAAAACGTTTGTTTTCTTGCCTCGCCGTTTTCCAGGCGATCCATAATTTTCGAATCGGTGTTAATCTAACACGGTGCTCTAAAACTTTGAATCCATCGTTTTCAATTTCTTCTAACGTTGCGCGGTATATTGCGGCCATGATGACACCACTACGTTGCGAAAATCGATCCGTTTCGGGTAAATTCTCAAAAGCTTTTTTATAATACTCTTCAGCGCGTTGTTTTTGAAACTGGAATAATCGAATACTGTTTTCTGTCGTCTTTTGTTGTAACAAATCACCGGGTTTGATCTCAAATTGTTGCAGCTCATCCTGGGGAATGTAAATCCTGCCGCGAGCGGCATCTTCGTGCACATCACGTAGTATATTGGTGAGTTGAAATGCCATACCCAAGTCATGCGCATACTTTAAGGTTTGCCGGTCTTGATAACCAAAAATCTCTACTGACATTAAACCAACGACACTGGCAACGCGATAGCAATACAATTGCAATTCTTTAAATGTTGGATAGGCGTCATATTGCAGATCCATCGCCATGCCATCAATTATCTCATAGAAGTGTTCTTCGGCGAGATTAAATTGCTGCAGATGTATTTTCAGCGCCTTGGTGACGGGGTGGTTTGGGATCTCGTGGAAGAGTCGTTGTATTTCTTCTCGCCACCATTGTAATTTTGTAATGGCGATGGATTTATCACTGATCTCATCAACAACATCATCGACTTCACGGCAAAATGCATATAATGCGATGATGGCTTCACGCTGAGTCTCTGGTAAAAAACGAAAACTATAATAAAAGCTGGAGCCACTTTGGGCGGCTTTTTTTTGGCAATATTCTTGTGGTGTCATGTCGCTGTTATTTTTAATTGAGTAAAAATTAAAGGCTGATCGTTCTGTATCTGTTTAAGGTGCGTCAAAATTCATGCTGCCAGGGTGATTATTATTCAAGGAACCTTGTTATTAGATGGCATTGATCGGCGCATTTCACGCTGCATTAATTCGGCTTGTGTTAACGTCTCATAATTTTTTGGAAATTGAAATTCATCAGCGGGAAATGTGACGTTAGTTTTAATTTCCGTGATTTTGAATGTTTCCTGGCCATTGATATTTTTTGATAAAAGAGGTACGCCATAATCAAATACGTGTTTATCGAAATAATTTTCAGCCATCTCACACGGGTTTTGGCTGAATGCCATGGACATGTCGGGGCTAGAATTTACTTGCTGCTTCATACTGAGTGAGAAGGCTTTAATTTCTGGGTGTTTTAACACCTCTTTCGAAATAAAATGTTCCGAGCAAATTTCACCGTTTAATGTAAGTTTATAATGTGTTGTTTGGTAACCCGCGATTTTTGAGCCAGCACCCACTTTAACAATATCAATCTTGGGTTTGGCTTGTTGCATTTGGTCAGAATGAGGGCTCATTGACGGTAAGCTATCGATTTCACCAATATTCAAAATCATTTTTTCGTTTTTATCGATGAGATAAAAGTCATTGTTTTTCAGATTGATCATCATATATTGATTAGGCTCTGCTTGATCAATAATTTTCCCCCACTCGTTGCTGAGTTCTATTACTGATTGATTGCCAGATTCGTCAATAGTTGTCACGGTTAAATCAGCAAATGTCGGCTGTGCTGCGATCAACGATGACGCAAGCAAAAGTGAGTAATATTTGTTCATGGTGTTCCCTTAAGCTATGACTATGGATTGACAGGGCTAGGAGCCAAACGTTCAGCCCCTAACTTTAACGAACAATGGTATAAAAAGCGAATGAATATTGCCCGAGATTTATTTGACTAGCATTCGTAATTAAACATATGAATTATAGGAACTGATTCACTGAGTTTGTGTTTAAGTTTGAGATGGATTTTTACGTTTGTAGCACTTTTCAAGCTCCACCGCGATTAAAATAACCACTGGCAAAGCAAAACACATCAGCAGTTCCTGCCAGGGCAGTGGCGTTGTTTTAAAAATACCATTTAGAAAGGGAACATAAATAATCGCTAACTGGAGCAATACCGTGAGTAAAACGGTGCCCAGCAAGGGTTTATTACTGAGCAGCCCAAGTCGAAATAGAGATTCAGTTTCTGAGCGAATGACTAAAGCATTAACCAATTGAGAGAACGTTAGCACGGTAAATACGATGGTTTGCCAATTGTCCGAGCTGTTTTGTAACGCCCAGGCCTGAGAGAAGAGCGAAAGACTGGCTATCAACAATCCTACCCACAACATATGCTGCCACATACCCCCGGAGAATATACTTTCATTAGGTGGGCGGGGAGGGCGCTGCATGATGCCGTGCTCCGCTTTTTCAAGTGACAAGGCGAGTCCCGGTAAACCATCGGTAACCAGATTAATCCAGAGGATGTGAATCGGTAACAAGGGGATCGGCAGACCAAGAAAAGGTGCCAAAAATAAAGTCAGTATTTCTCCGGTATTACTCGTCATGGTGTATTTGATAAATTTGCGAATATTATCAAAAATACGTCGGCCTTCACGTACCGCCGCAACAATAGTGGCAAAGTTGTCATCCAGTAATACCATATCTGCTGCTTCACGTGCGACGTCAGTGCCTTTAAGACCCATAGCGATACCAATGTCTGAGCTTTTTAACGCCGGTGCATCATTCACCCCGTCACCCGTCATGGCGACGAATTGTCCTTTATTCTGCAGTGCCTTGACGATTTTGGTTTTTTGTTGTGGATTAACTCGTGCGTAGATGTGGATTTTTTCGACCTGCTGCTCTAACTCGGTCAAAGACATTCGTGTTAGTTCTTCACCCGTAATTACAGCATCATTGATAGTGGCATTTTGATTAGCTAAGCCTATCCGTTGGGTAATGGCCAATGCTGTTCCAGGATGGTCGCCCGTAATCATGACTGGGGTAATTCCTGCGGCAAGACATTCTTGCACTGCCGCTTTGGCTTCTTCTCGTGGCGGATCGAGTAAGGCGACCAAGCCCAGAAAAATCAGCTGAGATTCAATATTGCTGGACTCAATTGCAGAAGGCAGTGCAGGAAAGTGTCGATATGCCAGGGCTATTACTCGGTAACCTTGCGCGGCCATTTGGTCTGCCTGCTGCAAGTGTTCGTCTTGCGCTATGGCTTGCTCACCATTATGGGTAAGTTGTTGCTGACAAGCAGGTAGCAAGGTTTCTGGAGCACCTTTGACGAAGGCAATAACACCATCATCGGTTTGATGTAAGGTTGTCATGCATTTGCGTTCTGAATCGAAGGGCAGCTCAGCGAGACGCGGGTATTGTTGCTCAAGCACGGTTTTATCAAAGCCATTTTGGCTTGCCGCGTTGTAGAGTGCTAACTCGGTGGGTTCGCCAATGACTTCTGCATGATGGGTGATGTTTATGTCATTGTTTAGCGCCAATGCCTGGCCTATCAGCAAGCCAATTTTTTGCTGTTTCAATGATTCGGGGATTTCATAATAAATCTGCTGTTCAATAATGAATTTTTCCAGTTGCATTTTGTTTTGGGTTAATGTGCCGGTTTTGTCGGAACAGATATAGGTCACAGAGCCAAGCGTTTCTACCGCGGGTAGATTGCGGACCAAAGCATTTAGGCGGCTCATCTTGCGGGCACCAATGGCAAGCGATACGGTAATGACGGCAGGTAATGCTTCTGGGATAGCAGCAACGGCCAAACTGACAGCGGTAAGAAACATCAATAAAGCGGGCTCATCGCGTAACAGGCCAGCGATAAAAATCAATAAACAAATTGCCAGAATACTCAGTGCCAAACGTTTGCCAAACACGGTTAATCGTTGTTGCAGTGGGGTTTTTTGCGTTTTTTGTTCACTGAGTAACGTTGCAATTTGGCCCATCTCAGTTTGCATGCCTGTTGAAATCACAATGCCAATCGCTCGACCTCGTGTCACCTGAGTATTTTTGTAAGCCATGTTGTTGCGCTCGGCTAGCACAGTTTCAGCGTTGAAAAGTACATCGCTGTTTTTGCTTACCGCAAGTGATTCACCGGTTAGGGAGGCTTCGTCAATTTCCAATCCATTGGCTTGGATAATTCGCATGTCAGCCGGAATCACGTTGCCTGCTTCGAAAGAAATGATGTCACCCGTGACTAACTCACGCGCAGAAATGCTTTGTTCATCGCCAGCGCGCAGCACGCGGCATTCCGGCGTGGCCATATTTTTTAGCGCAGCGATGGCATCTTCAGCTCGATATTGTTGTACAGCACCAATAATGGCATTTAACACTACAATTATGACAATCGCGAGGGCATCCACCGGGGCACCAACCAAGCCTGAAATGACGGCGGCGGCGATCAAAACAAGAATCATGAAGTCGGTAAATTGCTGGGCAAATATCTTCCATGGTGAACGTTTGCGACCTTCGCTTAATTCGTTATAGCCTGTTTGAACTAAGCGTTGCTGGGCTTCTTCGTGGCTTAAGCCTATGTCAACATTACTTGCCAGACGTTTTACGACATCATTTATCTTGAGCGTGTGCCAGAGTGAGTTAAATTCACGGTTCATTGATTACACCACTAGATAAATAAAAAATGATGTTAACAGAGCTATCGCCAACGTTTGCAAACCGGAGATCAGCCAAAAACGACCGCTGACATTACTTAAAAAAACGCCGAGTAAAAAAATTATACCGAAGGCTAGGCCAATGGCAGTTTCAATTGCTCCGAGTGGTATGGGGTAGCCATTTTGAGTCAGCCAAAGCGGCACAATGATTATTAATGATATAAGCATGGGGGATAGACCATTTACAGCGGCAATGATCAATGGAACCCAACGGCGCGCTTTTTCATGAGTTGAGCCGCTCATATCCGTCACCATAGCATCTTGTAATTTTTCATATTCTTGCCGACGTTCTGCGGCTTCACTCACATAGGCGCTACTAAAGCCGCTCATGCCCAGAGCAATTGCTGCACCCAGGCAGGCAGTGATGCTGACCTTTAAGTCAGTGACGTTATTAAAATAAAAGCCGATTAATAAACCCAGAGTGGTTAGTGCGCCATCAAACCCATTGACAACCAGGTAACGTCGCGCAATAGTGTGCGAGCGACTGATGTTAATGAGTTGGCGGAATTGAGATAAGAATCCCATAAACGTTAATCGCGTATTGCTGATTCTGTGTCGCTGATATTGACGACATCTACCCCGTCGATACTGTGCAGCGAGGCACCCATTTCCTTGATGCTTGACGTGATCAGCTCAAATTCGATATTGTTGCCTTCTATAATGACTTCGAGAGTTTCAGTATTTTCATCTATCTCAAGCACCTTTATTTTTACTTGATAACCTGCGCCTCGGGCAGCAATGGTACGTGCAAATTCCAGAATGTCAGGATGATGCGGTTTCAATATATCCAATACCAGTCTTTTAGTGAGTATCATTTATTTGTCCTAAATTTTTGAGGCAGCTGATTTTTGTAACTCACAATCGGAGTTCAGTTGTTGCATAGTGCCACCTTCTAGCACCCGTAGCGGCAATGCCTTATCGAGAGACGCCGTAAATACCTCCCTGTAGGCTTGGAGGCAGCATCCATGCTGCCAACACTCTCGATAAGGCATTGCCACTACGAGTGCTGGTTATGGAGAATCGTTGAACTCCGATTGTAGATTATAAAGTGTAAATTACGTGATTTTGTCACAGATAGACGTGGGGTTAAACCATCACTTTGAATTAACGCGGTAAATGCGAGCTGGTTGTAGAAAAATGAGGAATTTCAGGTTTGGGAAGGATCTTCGAGTTCAATCTTGCGAACCATATTGGGAACATGTTGATGCCAGGCATTGACGATCTTACAAAATAATTCTGCGGTTTGTTCGGCGTCATAAATGGCGGAATGCGCATCGTTTTGATTCCAGTCCATACCCGCGGCTTTTGCGGCTCTCGCAAGTACAGTTTGGCCATACGCCAGACCACTTAAACTGACGGTATCAAATGTGCTGAAGGGATGAAACGGATTGCGTTTGATTCCACACCGAGCCACGGCGGCGTTGAGAAAACCCAGATCAAAAAAAGCATTGTGCCCAACCAGGATAGCGCGTTTGCAGCTACTTTCTTTTAATGCCTGGCGTATGGGACGAAACATTTCCTGCAGAGCTTCATGCTCGGATTTGGATTCACGGAAAGGGTGGTGAGGATCAATACCATTAAACTGAATAGCTTCCTGTTCAATGTTGGCGCCAGCGAAGGGTTCAATATTGGCGTGTAATGTACGTCCGCGCTTGATCTGGCCCTCTTTATCCATAGTAATGAGCACAGCAGCAACTTCCAGCAAGGCATCGGTTGACGCATTAAATCCGCCAGTTTCAACATCAACGACGACGGGTAAATAACCACGAAAGCGATCGACCATTTTGGTAGGGGCATTATTATTTGGCATGCAAAACTCGGCTGGTTAAATTAGTCGCCAATGTATCAGTTCATTGGCTCTGAAGGGTATCACATTTTCTGTCGAAAAAGGGTAACTATTCGGCACTGTCCAGTCTTCTTTGGCTAAGGTAATGGTGTCGGTATTTCTCGCAAGACGATAAAAATCCGGGCCGTTAAACGAGGCGAACTGCTCCAGTTTATCGAGTTTTCGCGCACATTCAAAGGCTTCAGCGTAAAGTTCAATTGCTGCATGGGCAGTATAAATTCCCGCACAGCCGCAGGATGTTTCTTTTTTGCTCAGCATATGGGGGGCGCTATCCGTGCCGAGAAAAAACTTTTTGCTGCCACTAACGGCAGCGGCCAGTAGGGCTTGCCGATGTGTTTCGCGTTTTAAAATGGGCAAACAATAGTGATGCGGACGAATGCCACCTTGAAAAATCGCATTGCGATTTAATAATAGGTGATGCGCAGTGAGTGTGCCTGCAACATTTTCATCCTGGCTATTAATGAAGTCGATGCCGTCTTTAGTCGTGACATGTTCCAGCACGACTCTCAATTGAGGAATGCTTTTAACGACATTTTTCAACACATTTTCAATAAAGACTTTTTCTCGGTCAAAAACATCAACGCTCGGGTTTGTGACTTCACCATGCACTAACAGCGGTAATCCCACGTCAGCCATTGCATGTAGGGTATCCATTACATTATTCAGCGAGGTTACACCGGAATCAGAATTCGTCGTAGCGCCTGCGGGATAATATTTTACGGCATAAATGTGGGGTGACTCAGCCGCTTTTTGAATCTCTGCGGCGCTGGTGCTATCCGTTAGATAGAGTGTCATCAATGGTTGAAAAGCGCTATCAGGGATGTTTGCTAATATTCGTTCCCGATAGCGGCAGGCTTGATCCACGGTTGTCACTGGCGGTATCAGATTGGGCATCACTATCGCGCGTTTAAATTGTTTTGCGACGTGTTTTATTGTCGTGCCTAGTCCTTCGCCATCGCGCAGGTGTATATGCCAGTCATCGGGCGCGGTAAGTGTCAGTGTTTTCATAAAGCGTTGATCTGTTTGCTAAAGCGTCAGTCTAGCATAAAACTCAGTCCAAATACCTGCAGAAATTAACGCAATAGAATTAAGTATATTTATAAGTGATTGAATAATTTGCATATAATAATCTCATAAGCATTAAAATGGCCAAAATAGTTGAATTTAGGCGGAAAAATAAACGTTTCGTTCTTCCGTAATGTAACTAATGGGAATATGAGTCTATCGACTCATCCCAAAATTCAAAAATATGCGGGTTTTACATAAAATAGAGAAAATCATTCTTCGCTTGTAACATATTGTTATTGCAGTAAATTAAAAATAGAAGGTAAATTAATGGCGACTTTTGTATTGACCTGCTGGGGTAAACCCCGGAAGATAGCAATACTGTAAAAGCTTGAAATTCAGGAATCTGTCGCACGTCAGGATAAATAGATTTAAGTCACAAATTATGTAGTTGAATGGTTTGATTGCACATGACGTTATGTGCTCATGAAACTTTCTGGATTAGGCTCAAAGCAAAAAATCGAATAAGAGAGAGGTTGGAGCAATGCCCAAACACGATATGAATGATGTAGACCCGATTGAAACTCAAGAATGGCTTGATGCATTGGAAGCCGTTATTGAAGCCGAGGGCGATGGTCGAGCGCATTTTTTGCTTGAGCAGTTGATCGATAAAGCTCGGCGCTCAGGTGCCAACCTGCCATACTCAGCCAACACGGCTTACGTTAATACCATTCCGCCACATTTAGAGGCAACAAACCCCGGTGATCAAGTACTCGAAGAGCGCTTTCGAACCTATGTGCGCTGGAATGCAATGGCGATGGTAGTCAAGGCGAACCGTAAAAGTGCCGAGCTTGGTGGTCATATCGCAACGTTTGCTTCTGCTGCCACTTTATATGATATCGGCTACAGTCATTTCTGGCGTGCCGCTACGCATGAGCACGGTGGCGATTTAATATTTTCCCAAGGCCACGCTTCACCGGGTACTTATGCCCGTGCTTATTTAGAAGGTCGCTTGACCGAAGAGCAATTGGATAATTTTCGTCAGGAAGTGGATGGCAAAGGTTTGTCTTCTTATCCGCATCCCTGGTTGATGCCTGACTTTTGGCAGTTTCCAACCGTTTCTATGGGGCTTGGGCCAATCATGTCGATTTACCAAGCACGTTATATGAAATATTTACATGACCGTGGTTTGGCAGATACCAAAAATCGTAAAGTTTGGTGTTTTGTCGGCGACGGTGAAACAGATGAACCAGAATCTCTCGGCGCGATCGGTTTAGCCGCACGTGAAAAACTGGATAATTTGGTCTGGGTGGTTAACTGCAACTTGCAGCGTTTAGACGGCCCGGTACGCGGTAACGGAAAAATAATTCAGGAATTAGAAGCGACTTTTCGTGGCGCAGGCTGGAACGTGATAAAAGTAATCTGGGGTAGTTATTGGGACCCATTGCTTGCGAAAGATAAAGACGGTTTATTACAGCAGCGCATGATGGAAGCGGTTGATGGCGATTTTCAAAATTACAAATCCAAAGACGGCGCCTATGTGCGTGAACATTTCTTTGGTAAATATCCTGAATTAAAGGCGATGGTAGCTAAGATGAGTGACGAGGATGTCTGGCGCTTAAACCGTGGTGGCCATGACCCACATAAAGTATTTGCCGCTTATCATGCGGCGGTGAATCATACCGGTCAGCCAACCGTTATTCTCGCGCATACCGTTAAAGGTTATGGTATGGGCTCGGCGGGTGAGGGTCAAATGCGCACGCATTCGCAAAAGAAATTGCAAGGTAATGAAATGATTGAATTTCGTAATCGTTTCAATATTTCCTTGAGCGATGAAGACGCTGCTGCAGGCAAATATTTCAAGCCTGAAGAAGACTCCGAAGAAATGAAATACATGCGCGCCAGGCGTGCTGAGCTTGGTGGTTATTTACCTTCTCGTAGCAATACGGCTGCGCCATTAGAGATTCCTGACATTTCTGTGTTTGAACCCTTGCTGAAAGGCAGTGGTGAGCGGGAAATGTCAACCACCATGGCCTATGTACGAATATTAACAATTTTATGTCGCGATAAAAAAATGGGTAGAAACGTGGTGCCGATTGTGCCCGATGAAGCCCGAACATTTGGCATGGAGGGCATGTTTCGTCAGTTAGGTATTTATTCCTCAGTAGGGCAGTTGTATACGCCGCAGGATAAAGACGAAATCATGTATTATAAAGAAGACAAAACCGGACAAATTCTGGAAGAGGGTATCAACGAAGCGGGCTCCATGTCTTCCTGGATTGCTGCGGCAACCGCATACAGTTCACACGGAGTAAACACCGTACCGTTCTACATTTATTATTCCATGTTTGGTTTTCAGCGCATTGGCGATTTAGCTTGGGCTGCTGGTGACATGCAAGCGCGTGGTTTTCTGATTGGTGGAACAGCAGGTCGAACAACACTGGCTGGCGAAGGTTTACAACATCAGGATGGCCATAGTTTGGTCCTGTCAGGCACTATTCCAAATTGCGTTAGTTATGACCCCACATTCAGTTACGAAATGGCGGTGATTATTCATGACGGTTTGCGCCGCATGTATGTTGACCAGGAAAATGTTTTCTATTACGTGACAGCGATGAATGAAAATTACACTCATCCTGCTATGCCTGAAGGGGTGCAAGAAGGCATTGTTAAAGGGCTTTATTTATTCAAACCCGGTGGCAAGAAAAAACGTAAAGTGCAATTGATGGGTTCAGGTACGATATTACGCGAAGTGATTGCCGCAGCAGAATTGCTTGAGCAAGACTGGAGTGTAGATGCTGATATTTGGAGTGCAACCAGCTTTACTGAATTAGCGCGCGAAGCGCAAAACGTAGAGCGTTGGAATCGTTTGCATCCAACTGAAGATCAAAAAACAACGTATGTCGAACAATGCCTGAAAGGCCGTCGTGGACCGGTGATTGTTGCTACTGATTATATTAGATCATACCCGGAGCAAATTCGTCGCTGGGTGCCTGCGCGTTATGAAGTGCTGGGAACAGACGGTTTCGGTCGCAGTGACACACGTTCTCAATTGCGTAAACATTTCGAAGTTAACCGTTACTATGTGACGATTGCTGCATTGAAAGCACTAGCTGATGAAGGTCAATTACCCGCAGGCAAAGTGGCTGAAGCCATCAAGAAATATGGCATTGATTCAGAAAAACCAAATCCACTTTACGCTTAAGTGACGAGGGATAGATAATGCTAAAAGAAATATTAGTTCCTGATATGGGTGATTTCGACAGTGTTGAAGTGATAGAAGTCCTCGTATCAGAGGGTGATCACATTAATGTGGAAGATTCGCTGATCTCGGTTGAGTCAGATAAGGCAGCAATGGAAATACCTTCCCCTGAATCGGGCATTGTTAAAGAAATTAAAGTCAACATTGGTGATAAGGTGAGTCAGGGCAGTTTATTACTCATGCTAGAACCATCTGCAGTGACTGCGACTGAAAAACCCGTAGAAGAAAAACCCACGGAAGCTACCGCACCCGCTGTCGCACCGCCTGCAAAACCGGCTGAATCGGCTAAACCGGTCGCTAGCGCTAAAACGCCAGTCAACCGGGTTTCGCCAACCGCAAATATTGATGAAGTCAGTTTTTCCAGAGCCTATGCTACGCCAAGTACTCGCAAGTTTGCGCGTGAGCTAGGAGTTGATCTGGGTAAAGTGGATGGCTCGGGTCGAAAAGGACGCATTACCAAAGATGATATACAAAATTTTGTAAAACGTGCCTTGGCACAAGGTGGTGGCGGTGGACTGGGTGTGGCACCCATGCCAGAAATTGATTTTAGCCAATGGGGTGAGATTGAAACCAAGGCTCTATCTAAAATCAATAAACTGACCGGCCAATTTTTACATCGCAATTGGGTGACTATTCCACACGTCACACAATTTGATGAAGCAGACATCACCGATATGGAAGATTTCCGTAAGGGCATGGCAGCTGAATATAAAGAGAAAGGTATCAGAGTTACACCATTGGTGTTCATGATGAAAGCCATCGTCTCTGCTTTAAAAAATTTCCCCCGTTTCAATTCATCACTGGATGCGACTGGCGAGAACTTGATACTTAAACATTATTACAATGTGGGCATCGCGGTAGATACGCCAGATGGCTTGGTAGTGCCAGTGGTGCAGGGCGTTGATCGCAAAAGTCTAGTTGAGTTAGCCGTAGAGCTGGGTGAAATAAGCATTAAAGCCCGTGATAAAAAACTCAAACCATCCGATATGCAAGGTGGCTGCATAACGATTTCAAGCCTTGGCGGTATTGGTGGCACTAAGTTTACGCCGATCGTTAATGCGCCGGAAGTCGCTATTCTTGGAGTCTCCCGTTCGAAAATGCAACCCATTTGGAATGGCAAAGAATTCGAACCGCGCTTAATGCTGCCCTTGTCATTGTCTTATGATCACCGTGTTATTGATGGTGCCGATGGCGCACGTTTCACTGCATTTTTGAGTCGTGTATTGTCCGATACGCGCCGTCTATTGTTGTAGGAGACGAAGATGAGCAACGTTATTGAAATTAAAGTTCCGGATATCGGTGATTTTTCAGAAGTCGAGGTCATTGAAATCCTGGTGAATGTAGGTGACACCATTCAGCTGGAAGATTCACTGGTTTCGGTTGAGTCTGATAAAGCTGCTATGGAAATTCCAGCAGAACAGGCCGGCATCGTCAAAGAAATACTGGTTTCATTGGGTGATAAAATCTCTCAAGGCAGCCCTTTATTAATGTTAGAAGTCAGTGATACTGCCACTGCAAAATCACCAGAAAAATCATCATCAGCAAGCACTGAGCAGGCACAAGAGCCTGCAGCGGCAACGTCTCCTAAAGCGGTTAGCTTTGACGGCGATGTGAATCTCAGCGCAGAACTTGTTGTGCTGGGTTCAGGCCCAGGCGGTTATACCGCGGCATTTCGCGCCGCCGATTTAGGCAAAAAAGTCATTCTTATCGAACGTTATGAAACCATTGGTGGCGTTTGTTTAAATGTAGGCTGCATTCCTTCCAAAGCGTTGTTACACACCGCACAGGTGATCAATGAAGCTGTCGAGTTTAGTAACATTGGTGTGACTTATAATCAGCCAGAGATTGATTTAGAAAAACTTCGCGGGCATAAAAACAAAGTCATCGGTAAACTAACAGGCGGTTTAAAACAATTAGCCAAGCAACGTAAAGTTCAGCTGGTTCATGGATATGGCAAGTTCACTTCCACTAATACCATTGAAGTTGTCGCTGACGACGGCACAAAACAGACCATAGGTTTTGAAAACTGTATCATCGCCGCAGGCTCCCGAGTAACAAAACTACCCTTTGTTCCGTGGCATGATGCACGCGTCATGGATTCCACCGATGCCCTGGAAATCGAAAAGGTTCCAGAACGTTTGTTAGTTGTTGGCGGTGGTATTATCGGGCTTGAAATGGCAACGGTTTATGATGCCCTGGGTTCGAAGGTGACTATCGTTGAATTATCCTCTGGCATTATTCCCGGCGCTGATCGTGATGTCGTGCGGCCGCTAGAGCGACGCATTAAAAAGCGTTATGAGAATTTGTATCTAGATACAAAAGTAACGGCAATCGAACCCACTGACAATGGTTTACTGTGCTCGTTTGACGGTAAAAAAGCGCCAGCAGAAGATACCTTCGATGGTGTGTTGGTGGCAATCGGTCGCAGTCCCAATGGCTTGCTGATTGATGCAGACAAAGCGGGTGTCGCGGTAGATGAACGCGGTTTCATTAACGTCGATAAACAAATGCGAACCAACGTTGAACACATTTTTGCCATCGGTGATGTGGTCGGTCAACCTATGTTAGCGCACAAAGCGACGCATGAAGGTAAAGTCGCCGCTGAAGTTATTTCAGGCATGAAGTCTTATTTTGATGCACGCACCATTCCCTCCGTAGCATATACCGATCCTGAAGTAGCGTGGATGGGCAAAACCGAGGATGAGTGCAAAGCCAAAGGCATTAACTATGAAAAAGGCGCATTTCCCTGGGCAGCCAGTGGCCGCTCTTTATCCATTGATCGCGATGAAGGTTTAACCAAGTTATTGTTTGATGAAAATCATCGCATCATTGGCGCTGGTATTGTTGGGACCAATGCCGGTGAGTTGATTGCCGAGACAGTACTTGCGTTGGAAATGGGGGCAGATATCCACGATCTTGGAATGACCATTCATCCACATCCGACATTGTCAGAAACAATAAATTTTGCAGCAGAAGTTGCTGACGGAACCTGTACTGATATTTATCTGCCCAAGAAAAAATAGGGTAACTATGTAGTAACTACGTTGTAACTAAGTAGGGTGCGTTTTACGCACCAGCGAAACTTGCAATCCACTCTGGAAAAAAGAATTTTCTAGGCGATCATAATACTGCTGGTGCGTAAAACGCACCCTACGGTGGATGAATTTTTTACGGGTTTATTGAGTCCTAGGCACCTGCGAAACCCCCAATTGCCGCTGAAAATCCGCTAAGGTTTTACCATTGTGAATAATCAAAGGCAGTACCATGCTGCCTTTGAACTCCGATTGTGAGTTAAGAAATAAGCCACTTAGATGCCAATATCTCGTCATTTTCCGCCATTTAACTGTTATGAACCCATAGCTCCTATGCTCATACTGTATTCCCTCCGTAACGACTTCCATACTCGCGTAGTCTGCTAGTAGATATTTATACAGTCAATAAGCTGCCCAGATGTTAATAGAGTATATCTGCCTGATATTTTTTGTGTTTCTAGACTTAAATAAGAATATATATTTCAACCACTTAAATTAATTATCAGTAAGTTTTTTTGAATATTAATAATGCACCTTTGAGGTATGATTGGTATAAAAAATAATGAAGATTTCATAGAGGGTGATTAAGTTTTTGGGCGCATTTTTTGCTGTCTCTATTCGCAGACAAAAATATTATCCTAGAATCCGCAGTTGAGCAGCCTGTAGTGTGCGTTATTTTGTGCTGAATTGCTATGTGAAAGGGCGTGCAATACAGGTTGCAGTGACTCACTGAAAGGGTGAACTGCGGTACAGTTGATATATTCAATAAATTCACAATGTTATATTGACCTGTAAATCTTCAACTGCGGAATCTAGGATTACATTCCGTACAAGTAGCAGTAGAACAAATATGAAACCCCTGAAGGGGTAATTACTTTGAAAAAAAAATAATCTGGATACCATGCATGGATCGTCGCCGAGATATTCAACTTCGCTCTTCAATTGATAAATTGAAGAGGGGACTATATAGTCACGAAGGAATCACCGAGCTCTATGAGCACACGTTGATTGAAGCACTTATGCTAAGCAAATCAAGTGTTGGTTTCATTCTGAAAAAACGAGATAACGGGCTAGCCGATTCGGTGCCCGGACTAATGATTGCTGGACAACTTCAAGCAGAAGGGCAAAAAAAAACGTTCTCCACATTCTTGAATGCTTCGCACGATTTTTCTTTTGATTTACTGACCTCAGATTTATCATCAGCTTTTAAACATCAAAAACCACAGCTCTTTGAAAACTTATCTGAGCATAAGAAACCAGATTATTTTCCAGAAAATTGGCCAGTTATAGATCAAATGATTGCATTGCCATTTATTGACCATGAAAATAATGTTAGCGTCATTGGATTGGCCAACACTGAACAGCCGTATCAACGTAATCTAGCAAAACGATTGTTGCCTTTATTAAGGACATTGGTCAATATCATACGCTGTGATCCTGAGTTTTTCTCGTCAAAACCCGTGCAATCCAGAAGTACGAATAAGAGTTATAAAAACTCTAATCTCGAAAATCAATTGCAAGAAGAAAAGACTCAGCAATTTAAAGCGATTTCTGATTTAGCACCCATAGGCATTTTGCAAACCAATGCACAGTGGGAGGCAGTATACGTCAACGACAGATGGTGCGAAATTTGTGATGTGGCACATGCCGACTTGTTAGCCCTGGGGTGGATTAATGCAATTCACAATGATGATATGACCAGTACATTGGAGGCTTTACGGCTTGCTATTAAGGCGGGGAAAGAGCTCAATCATTCCTGCCGTATGCAAACGGAACTTGGTGAATTAGTGTGGGTGGAGCTGCACACTCGACCTTTATTTTCGAGAAGTGGTAAAGTTGATGGCTTTTTAGCAACGCTTCGCGATATTACTTATCGCCACAAGGAAGAAGAGAAGTTACGTCAACTGGCTGAGATGGATCCCTTGACTGGCATGGCGAACAGAGCACTTTTTCAAGATCGCTTACAGCACGCGATGGAAAGCATCGGCCGCCACGGTGCATTAGTTTTACTCTGCCTGGGTCTGGATGGTTTTAAAATTATTAATGATACTCTAGGGCATGATGCCGGAGATAGCTTATTACAAGAAGTCGCATTGCGGCTCAAGAGCTGTGTGCGTCAAGCTGATACTGTTGCTAGAATCGGCGGGGATGAATTTGCGATTCTTATGGAGGGCGTTAAAATTGCCAGTATTGCGTCTGATATATCCGCGAAAATATTGGAAGCATTGGCGCTACCATTTGAAATTCATCAGCAAGAAGTTTTTATCACCACCAGTATAGGCATTACCTTAGCTGATAAAGATCATAATTCCGATCCGCGAAGTTTGTTTAAACAGGCCGATATATCACTCTATCGAGCAAAAGCGGCGGGACGAAATAATTTTCAATTTTATTCTCCGGAAATGGAACGTGAATCACGCAACCGGCTCTATCTGGGCAACAGTCTGCATCGGGCGCTTGAACGCAATGAGTTTGAAGTCTATTATCAATTACAGTCTACGGTAGCAGGTAGAGAAATTGTCGGTGCCGAAGCGTTATTGCGCTGGCAGCATCCAGATAAAGGTTTACTGGCACCGAAAAATTTCATTTCATTTTTAGAAGAAACAGGTTTAATCAATTCAGTGAGTCGTTGGCTCTTATATCAAGCGTTTTCAGATCACCATGCCTGGCAGACAAAGGGTTTAATGAGTCAAGGTAGTCATATTTCAGTAAACCTCTCACCTCGGCAATTGCGCGAAGCCAATTTACTGGATACATTTAAAGGTGCCTTAAAAAATGCGAACCTCAATGGCGACATGGTGGTGGCTGAAATAACAGAGTCCGCATTATTGGATGAGTCTAGCATGGTAAAAGATACCCTGCGCAATTTAAAAGACATAGGTATCAAGATTGCCCTGGATGATTTTGGTACGGGCTATTCTTCTCTAACTTACTTAAAAAGTTTTCCGATTGATTATATAAAAATAGATCAAAGCTTTATTCTAAATTTATTAAATGATCCCGAAGATAAAGCTATCACCCAAGCTGTAATTGCTCTCGCCCGATCGTTAAATATGACTGTTATTGCAGAAGGTGTAGAAAATCTGGATGTTTTATCTCAACTTGAGCACTGGGGTTGTGAGTGTTACCAGGGCTTTTATTTGAACAAACCTATATGCAGTAGTGACATCATTACGATGTTAACCAACGTAAATGACAAAAAAATTATCGCTCTTAACGCATAAATATGAAATCCTAGTCCATATAACTCACAATCGGAATTCAAAGCTGCAAAAGTACCACCTTCCAGCACCCGTAGTGGCAAAACCTTACCGAGAGACGCCGTGAATATGTCCCTATAGACTTGACGGCAGCATCCCTGCTGCCAACTTCCCACAGAATTATTTTATTCATTGGCGACATAATTTGGAATACTTGCATACTTAGGTTTCGCACCAAGGTGTAATCTCGACAGAACCTAAACGGGCACTCAGGCCATTGAATCAAACTCCATCTACAAAAATCGGACACCTATTTAGACACATTTCTCTACTTTCATTAGGTTTTGGCAATGTAGAATATAAACGTTTTGCATTATAAAATTAAAGCAAGCCGTCGTGTCAACGTTGATTCCTTACCTGTTTACTATGTTGATATTTTTATTACATTGTCTACTATTAAATTGAGCGTAGGTGTCGGCTTTTTATGGGCATCTTACGAGAAGCATTTTTCGTCTATGTCATTTCAATAATGGAATGTGGATTCAATTGCAACGAGCGGCTTATCTTCCTCTTACAATAATAATACATTGCAACGTAATCGCTTTAATCATATAACCAAACTTGGTTTAATTAATAATTTGCCACAGAACCTTTATTCGGAGCATACTTTGATCATATCGAGGAACTAGCATGGATTTTCACAGGGATAGGATGGAAGGTCATGCTGCGGTGGGTCTCAAATTGTTAGTACCTTTAGCGTTGGCACTGACCGCTATCTTTCCCCCGATATTTGCACAGACGCCATCAACTTCGGATATCCAGCCACCGCCATCTGCGGAACCTCTGACAAAGCCTCCCGTGAGGCTCCACATTCCTCCCGCTTCGCTGCCTGACATCTCTGTCGAGCCCTTTCGAGGCGCTGCACCACCAGGTGCTGAGCGTGTTCGTATGATCCTGCGAAAACTTGAGATCGTAGGAGCAACAGTCTATTCCAAGGAGGCATTAAAAGGCCTTTATGGCGATCTGCTTGATACCGAGATTTCAGTTCAGCGCCTGTTTCAGATTGCGGAATCGATTCAGAAAAAATATCGAAGTGCTGGTTATCTGCTAACCCGCGTTATAGTGCCCGCACAAACTGCCAAGGACGGCGTGTTTCAACTGCGTGTCATAGAAGGTTTTATCAGCAAAGTGACCATTGAAGGTGACATTGGTTCGGTGTTACGACGTGTACAAGTCTATCTGGATCAGCTCACCCGTGCACAGCCCGTGAATAATCGGGACCTCGAGCGCTACCTACTACTCGTTACCGATATTCCCGGCGTAACAGCGGCAGGCATTTTACGGCCTGACAAGAATAAATTTGGGGCCTCAGAACTGGTCGTTAAAGCAACGCGAAAGCCCTTCGAGGGAAGTCTGTTTGCAAACAATCGTGGCTCTAAGTTTACCGGGCCCAAACGGATCGCAATCTCGGTACAGGAAAACGCCGCGACGGCATTCGGCGAACGTGTGGAGCTCTTCCTGTTCGCTGCCGAAGACAACGAGCAGAAATTCGGCCAGCTCACCTACGAGCAACTAGTGAGCAATGAGGGCATGAAATTCGGTGTCTCTGCGGCTGCCGGCCCCTCTGAGCCGGGTTATACCCTTGAGGATTTAAACCTGGAAACTGAGAGCCGATCAGCCAGGGTATTTTTCACCTATCCAGTTATGCGCTCGCGATCGAAGAACCTGTATATCAAAGGCGGCTTCGATGCCATTCGCTCAACTGTTGAATTCACCAACACTATCACCAGTAGGGACCGACTCCGCGTGGTTTACGTAGACACCTCTTATGAATTCGAAGATCAGTTTAGCGGACAATCGACGGTTGGACTTGGGCTTCGCCAAGGCCTACATATACTTGGCGCGAGCAAAACCGGGGACGATAAGCTGTCGCGTAGCGCAGGTCAAAGCGATGTCACTGTGTTGCAGGCCCGCGGGAAAAGGTACCAACCGTTAACAGATGAATTCGGATTCTTTTTTACGACAAATGCACAATACGCCTTTGATTCTTTATTAGCCGACGAAGAGTTCTCTGTGGGCGGTGAGTTGTTCGGGCGTGGTTACGATCCGGCTGAACTCAAAGGTGACCACGGAATTGGTTTCACGGCGGAAGCGCGCTATAGCAAGCGCTCGAAATCCGGCCTCCTGAATGGCTACCAGGCGTACGGTTTCTATGATCTCGGCAGCGTATGGAACAAAGACAGCGGACAAGGTCGGGACTCACTGGCATCAGTGGGGATGGGAGTGCGAATGCGAATTAAGAATATTTTTTTCCTGGATTTAGAAGTGGCCAAACCACTGACCAAAACACCCACTACCGAAAATAATAAAGATCCACGATTCATTGTTCAGTTCTTAACGCACTTCTAACGGAAAAAAAGGAGACTCCCGTGGTCAAGTACACACTATCCATCGAGCGATTGACCTCAGGTATAAATTTATTTTCTCGTCGGTTTGGAATAATCCGCCTTCTGGATTCCATTCCCGCTCATCGCTCGGTCGCGTCTTTTTGCGTTTTATTGATATTGTTTTGCAATACGCTGGGGGCTGCCTGGGCTAACCCCGAGGGCGGTAACGTGGCTGCTGGTTCAGTCACTATCCAACAAACGACCCCATCGCGCCTCGATGTGCTGCAGCAGTCGGACAAGGCGATAATCGACTGGCAAGGGTTTGATATCGACATTGGTGAGCATACGAACTTTCAGCAACCTTCTTCGTCTGCCATTACCCTTAATCGCGTACAGAGCCATGACCCATCGCACATTCTGGGCCGACTCACAGCCAACGGACAGATCTTTCTTGTCAATCCCAATGGTCTGTTTTTTGGCAGGGATTCGCAAACTGATGTTGCTGGTCTTGTGGCAACAACTGCGGGCATCAAGAATCAAGATTTCTTGAACGGACGCTACGTGTTTGACATTGCCCCTGATAATCCGAACGCAGCGGTGGTTAACCGGGGCCAGATTCATAGCGCGGACAATGGCTTTGTTGTATTGGCGGCACCCTCAGTAAGCAATGAGGGACAGATGCATGCGCGCCTTGGAAAAGTGTCCCTAGCGGGTACCAATACGTTTACAGTGGATTTCGAGGGCGACGGGCTGCTTACATTTGGCATCGGCTCCGATGTGACGCAACAGCCAGCAGATGAAAACAGTAAGGTGGTTGATGCTCTGGTTTCCAATTCCGGGCAGATTCTCGTAGATGGAGGAATAGTGGAGATGACAGCTCGAACCGCTGAGGCTTTGGTTGCAAACGTGATCAATATGGACGGCGTTATACAGGCGCGGAGCGTTGAGGAACGAAACGGAACCATCATCTTATCAGGGGGTCCAGCAGGCTTCGTTGAT
Organism: uncultured Ectothiorhodospiraceae bacterium; assembly: GCA_945787125.1. Classification (GTDB taxonomy): domain Bacteria; phylum Pseudomonadota; class Gammaproteobacteria; order S012-40; family S012-40; genus CALZHW01. The sequence continues at coordinate 5,482 of CALZHW010000012.1, read as the reverse complement.
GTCAAGGGAACACTGGACGCTTCCGGATCGGATGCCGGACAAACCGGCGGCACAGTCAAAGTGCTTGGTGAGAAAGTCGGACTATTCGACGGAGCCCGAATCAACGTCAGCGGCGATGCCGACGGTGGCGAGGCACTGGTGGGCGGTAATTACCAGGGCATGGGTCCGGAACCGAATGCCAGCCACACTTACGTAGCGAATGGCACTGTTATCAATGCCGATGCATTGAACAATGGTGATGGTGGCAAGATCATTGTTTGGGCAAACGAAGCGGCGAATATTCAGGGAAAGCTCACAGCCAGAGGTGGTGCCATGGCCGGCGATGGTGGCCTGGTAGAAACTTCAGCTAGAGAATCGGTCAAAATAACAAGCTCCCCAGATGCCTCAGCCCCCAACGGTAAAGGCGGTAGCTGGTTGATTGATCCGACGGATATCACCATCGTTGCATCGGGTGGCCAAATAGGATCAAACACGGTAGGAGCAGATTTAATTTCAAATGCCTTAAATGACAGTACGGATGTTGAATTAAGTACCGTATCAGGATCTACAGATCTAGGTAACATCACCCAAAATACCGACGCTGTGATTGAAAAAATTGATGGTTCGGAAGCTACTCTTACCTTGCGTGCAGAAAACGATATCCGTTTAAACGCTGGCATCACATCTACTAGTAACCCATTGAACGTAATAATCAACGCTGACAGCGATGAAGGCGGTGCCGGATCGATCGTGATAAGCGCAGGCGCTGAGATAATTTCCAATGGTGGCGACATAGTACTGGGCGGCGGAACGCAACCATTGATCAGTCCAGCGGTGGGCACGACAAGCAACTTTACAGGTGTCGAACTCGACAATGCGAGGCTCAGTTCGGGTGTCGGTAATATCACAATCAATGGTCGTGGCGCAGACGATCTGGGTGATGGTGCCTTTGGGATATTACTCGCTAACGGCGCAGTGATCGAATCGACGACAGGAAAGATCTCCCTATGGGGAACGGGCGGTGCCGGCGCGGTGAATGACAGCTCAGGTATTGTGTTGCTTGATGACTCTCGCATAACGACACAAGACGGCCCTGTTCGTCTCGATGGGGAAGGTACAGGAAAGGGCAATTTAACCGGCTTCAGGCCTGGGCGCAATCACGGCATCGATTTAGAGGGCACTGCGACGATTGAGGCAACGGGCAATGGCATCATTCAACTGGTTGGCAAACATACGGGAGAGGCAATAGCGACTGCTGATGGCAATTTGGGCATACTGTTAGGTGATATTGGATCGGTCATGGAACCAAAAATCACTACGAATACCGGCAGCATTGCAATAACTGGAGAATCAAATGCTGTAGGTTTTCCGAGTTTCGGCATTAGCATCCAGGCAAACTCGGCGATTCAATCTCTTGGGGGAGCCGACATTAACCTCACCGGCACAGCCAACGCCGACCAGGGTATATTCACAATCAACAACGGTCATATCGCAACCAGTGGCTTAACAACCTTCGACGCCAGTGGCAACGACATCGTTATGTCGTCTTCTTCGCCTAACGATTTCGGCGCGGTTGATATCACCAGCGCGCGCAATGCCACACTCAATGATATCAATGATATTGACTTAGGGTCTATGAGTCTTACTGGTGACCTGGAAATAAACGCTGCGGGGACGGTTACGATGGCAGCCAGTTCCGGCGTCACAACCATGGGTGGTGCGATCAACCTTAACGGCGCTGCCATTGATACTTCCGCGGGCACGCTCGATTCTAGCTCTGAGATTGGTGACGGGGGCGACATCAGCTTGACCACACAAGGTGGTGATATTACCACGAGCACACTGACTTCTGCGGCCTTAGGTAGCACAAGCGGCGGAGATATCTTCCTTACTGTTGACGGAGGAAGTGGATCCATCGATACGACTGCTGGCCTTTTGGACTCTCGCGCTTCTTTTGGAGGTAATATCAGCCTAACAGCTCCAAGCCGTATATCTGTAGCTGGCCTCGATGCGAGTGGGTCGGTAGGGACAGGACATGTCGAACTAACAGGTAACGAGATCGACTTGCTGGGAGGAAATGCTTCAGTGCAGGGCCAGGGTGAACTATCTTTGCAAACTTATACACAGGGACAAGATATAACTCTTGGCGGCTCGGACAATACCGATGTCAACGTTCTGGAATTGACGCTTACTGACCTGGACGCCCTTGCTGACGAATTCACTAGTGTCGACATCCAGACCTACCCAGACACAGGCACAATCTCAATTGATCCCGCAGGGATCAGTTTTGGCAATCCACTATCGTTATCCGGAGAAGGTATCAATGCAAACGGCCCAATTACATTGGCTGGTAGTTTAAGTGCTAGTGCGCCGGCCATCAGCGTGCAGGACGTGATCACTACCGGGTATCAAAGCTATGCAGGCTCTTCTGTAATCTTTAATGGTGATTATATCACCAATGGGGGAATCTTTATTGTTGGGGGTAACATAACACTGGCAAGCGATACCAGTATCACAACGGATGGAGGCTATCTTGCATTTGGTGAATCGTTGGGTTTTTCTGCCTTAAACGGTCCCGGTGCCTTAACTCTCGCTACAGGTGCTACCGGTGATATTTATTTAAACAGCGATGTTGGCACAAGCATACGACCGAGTTCCATTACTGTGACAAGTGCCAGAGACATTTCACTCATCGGCTCCTCTATAATTGCTGGTCCAACTGAGTTTCACTATACCGGACACCTGATCAGTTTTGATAGCGAGTTGGAAGTTGATAGTCTCTATTTAGATCCCAGTGCGGCATCAGCTACATTATTCGGGACAGTAGGCGGATTTTCGGGGCTGAATGCGGCGTCGGTCGTGAGTGGGCCAATCGAGGACCCGGACTTTACAATTAACGGCTATGTTATTAGCAAGGAGCCAAAACAGAAACCACCACCTACATCACCATATGTGATTGTCGAACCCAGCTACCAGGCGGTGCCGGAATTGGAGCTGACAGAAACGGTTGAAGAGTTTGCCGCGCTCATACCGGTAGCCGAAGGAGGTTTTGTGCGAACTCCTCAGGAATTCAATATGAGTCATTTCACTATAGAAGCGGGAATTAAGGCCGGCTGGCCCATGATTGTAGACTTCGAACTAGCACATCCCGGTATGGTTGAAATCGAAATCATCTCGGGAGATGCTGAGCCAGTTACATTTAGTCTTCCTGGCAGCACCGAGCGCAACACCACTATTGTGACCATACCGCAACGGATTGGTGATCGTCCAAAATTGGCGTCTATCAACATAACCGCGACCGAAAGAGATAGTTCAGACATTGTGCCATTGCGATTGTACAGCATCGGAGCTGGACCCAAAGCTATCGGAGGCTCGGCAGCCATTGACGAAATCCAAATTAATCCACCCTATCTGCGGGCTGATGCTCACGAGAGCAGTGCCTACCGTTTTTTATCTCACTCTGACTTCGATACCGTGATGGTGGACTTCTACCATGTATCGCCTGGCGCAACAGGTGACAACTACCGGTCCGTTAACAACCATCTCATCAGCGAAGGCGTCGAAGCGGATAACTGGATCGGCATGGACGAACAGCGGATCTGGAATGGCAGGGATGAAAATGAGCAAATATCAGCCGGACTGCACAAGCTGCAGATACGCGCCTGGGATGACGTGGGACAATGGTTAACAGTTTGGTCAGAATCATTTTTAGAGGTTCGCTAAGTGTTCAAGCATTGCGAAAAATAACATATTACCTAGATCCTGCAAGTGATCGTACTTGCGCAGTGTAAGATATTGATTCGTAGAGCAAATCTAGATTTGAGCGCAATCCTTATTGTGATTGCCGAAAATATCGATATTGCTCTACGGATCAAGAGCTTGTGCTGAGTAGGTGCGAGCACTTGCAGGATTTAGGTATTAACCAATCCGGAGAAAATGGAACAATTCAGTTATGGACCAGAAGAGATTCGACGTTTTTCTTTCCTATAATGGCGCAGACAAATCCGCCGTTGACGAGCTCGGCCGGCAGCTCAAACAGAAAGGCATCAAGCCTTGGCTGGACAGCTGGAATCTGATTCCCGGCGAGCCCTGGCAGGAGGCGATTGAAGAGGCGCTGGATGCGTGCTTCACGTGCGCTGTCATTATCGGGCCGAGCGGGATAGGACCTTGGCAAAACGAGGAAATGCGCGCCGCTATCGACCGTCGGGTTCATAAACGTGACTTCCGTGTTATTCCGGTAGTGCTGCCCGGAGGTCAACGTGATCGACGCAGTCACTTGCCCGCGTTTCTCGTTCAGACGACATGGGTCGAGTTCCACCATACCCTGGCCGATGACAGAGCGCTGCATCAGCTTATATGCGGCATTCGCGGTAAAGAACCGGGCGCTGAAGCTGAAGCGTACGACTATCAAGGTGTCTCGCCCTACCGGGGATTGCAAGTCTTCCAACCAGAACACGCCTCATTCTTTTTTGGCCGCGAAGCACTCACGGGATGGCTTTTGGAAATACTGCGCCCACGTGCGGCTAGCCATCTGGACAATCGATTCCTCGCTGTTATCGGCCCTTCTGGTAGTGGAAAATCATCACTTGTGAGAGCCGGACTTATCCCGGCATTGAAGAAAGGTGAATTTCCTGGCAGCGCGGAATGGCCGGTCATCATGGTTCGACCGGGATCCGAACCGATGACAAGTCTTGCAACAACCCTGGCGACCGATCTGGCGATTCCTGATATGCCCGCAGACATGGAGGATCTGGTCGCGGGCCTTCGCAAGGATAAGCGACAACTGCATCTGCTTGTCCACCGTGCGCTTCGCAATCAGCCGAAAGATCGACGTATTCTTCTGTTGGTGGATCAGTTTGAAGAGATCTTCACAATGTGTCGAGACGAGTCGCAGCGCAGGACACTCATCGACAATCTCATGTACACGAGCAGTGTGGTCGGCGGAAGACTTATTGTCGTCATGACCATGCGGGCCGATTTCTACGCCAAATGTGCGACCTATCCTGCATTGGCTGCTGCCGTATCCGAACATCAGGTGCTGGTGGGGAGCATGACGGAGGACGAGCTCCGGCGAGCGATCGAACGTCCCGCACAACTGGTGGGATGCGAGCTTGAAAATGGACTCACCGAAATGTTGCTGCAGGATCTGAAGAACGAGGCAGGTGCGTTGCCCTTGCTCGAGCACACGCTAATGGAACTGTGGGAGCGCCGTGATGGCCGCCGCCTGACTATTGCGGCCTACCGGGACATCGGTGAGATCGAAGGGGCGTTGGAGCAATACGCCAATACGGTATTCAGACAATTTTCAAGACCGGAACAGGAGGTCTGCAAACATATTTTTTTACGCTTGACCCAGCCTGGTGAAGGTACGGAAGACACCAAGCGACGCTTGGCGCGAAAAGAGCTGGAAGAGTCCGAGTTTGTTGCGCCTGTGCTTCAGCACCTGATAAAGACCCGCTTGCTCACAGCCGAAGGTGAAGAACACCAAAGAGATAAAGGTGAG
>CALZHW010000011.1 GCA_945787125.1 uncultured Ectothiorhodospiraceae bacterium | reverse complement strand
TATGTTGTGCTATCGGATGATAAAACCTTAGCGAAAATTATTGAATTACCGTTTGTACGTTGGGCAGGACATCTTTCACATGACGAGCGAATTGCAACCTCTGTTTTATCGAAAGCAGGCCGTAAAGTGAATGATGTGGGTGCAGAATTACCGCGAACTAAAGTCCTGCCCGGAACATTTGTTGTTGAATTTTTTGGCGCAAAGGAATTGAAGGCCAGTATTGCAGAAATAAAAAAAATTGGTTTCACGATTCTTGAAAAAGCCAGTAAATCTCATTTACTAATTATTCAAGACCCAAAGAGTGGGGCTGGCACTTTGAAGCGTATTCATCGTTTGTCAGCGGTTCATGGCGTCCGCTACATACGTGAGCGCAGCCTAAAACGCACTTCGAATAATGTTGCAGCCGACATTATGGGAACAGAGTTTGCGATGAGCAATGGTGGTCTTGATTTGAGCGGGCAAGGGGAGATCATTGGCGTTTGTGATACCGGGTTAGACACAGCAGATCTACAAAGTATTCATCCAGATTTTAAAGGTCGAATCTCGGGTATCACCAGTTATCCCATTACTGCTGATTTATCATTGTACATCAATAATCCAGGCGGTGATGATGGTGCTCAGGATCTTGATAGTGGGCATGGAACACATGTTGCCGGTTCGGTATTGGGTGATGGCAGTGTGAGCTCACAAATAGCAGGCGTTACGGCGCCCATTCGTGGTTTGGCACATCGGGCTAAGCTCTATTTTCAAGCGGTTGAGCAAGAAATGCAATGGAAAGATCCAGAAAATTTTCAACGCTATGGACGTTATTTGTTGACCGGCATTCCTAATGATTTAACCGATTTATTTTCAGATGCTTACAATAATAATGTCAGAATTCATTCAAATTCCTGGGGCGGTGGTGATCCAGGTGTATACGATATTCAGTGTGAACAACTTGACCGGTTTGTTTGGAACAATAAAGATTTTTGTATTCTATTTGCCAATGGCAATGATGGAACGGATGCCGATGCTGATGGGGTCATTAATGCTATGAGTGTGACCGCGCCAGCAAGCGCAAAAAATTGCATTAGTGTCGGTGCCTGTGAAAATGAGCGGAGTGAATTTAACGCGCAAACGTATGGCAATTGGTGGCCACAAGACTATCCAGTTGCCCCTTATAATAATGACCCGATGGCAAATAACGCAGCACAGGTTGTCGCATTTAGTAGTCGTGGTCCAACAGCGGATGGTCGGATAAAGCCGGATGTCGTTGCGCCTGGTACCTTTATTCTTTCGACGCGTTCAACACGATTGGCCGCCAATAATATGGCCTGGGCCGCTTATCCTCCGAGCAAGGCTTATTTTCATATGGGTGGCACCAGTATGGCCACACCGCTAGTCGCTGGTGCGGTGGGTCTGATCAGGGAATATTTGCGTATTCAGCAGGGCATTAATAACCCGACGGCAGCGTTACTCAAGTCTGCACTTATTCACGGTGCTGCCCGTTTACCAAGTGCTATGAATGCAGCCGTTGCCGACAACGACCAGGGATTTGGAAAAGTAGATTTGGATGCTGTCTTAAATCCAGCGCTCGCTGGCAATGCCACATTTGTTGATATTAAACCTGGTTTACGTACTGGTGAAGTTCATGCATTGGAAATTTCTGTACAATCAAGTATGACACCGTTAAAAGTAACGATGGTTTATAGTGACTACCCTGGCAGTGCACTGGTGAATAATCTGAATTTAATGTTAACCTCGCCGGACGGTAGTCGTTATCTTGGTAATCAAGTCGGCAGTAATAACTTGGTGTTAGATAATAAAAACAATGTAGAAAAGCTTAATATCGTCAACCCACTTGCTGGCACCTGGTTGGTGGAAATTGTTGCGTCCAACGTGCCGCAGGGACCGCAAGATTTCGCCTTGGTGTATTCTGCACATATCGGTGAAGCATCGACAAGTGAATTTATTCAGGTCGAATCTGAACCTAACTTGGCTATCCCGGATAATGCCCCTAATGGCATTAGCAGTACGATTAATATTTCGAGTACGGACTTAATCGGTGGCGTTAAAGTCGGGGTGGACATTACTCACAGCTATATTGGCGATCTCAAGTTGACGTTATCCAGTCCGGAGCAAACTACCGTCACTTTGCATGACCGGTGGGGGGCAAGTGAAAATGATTTAGTTAAATTCTATGACCTGCAAAATACCGCAGAATTGGCACAATTCAGAAATCAGTCAATTAATGGTGATTGGACCCTCCATGTTTCTGATCATGCGAATAAAGATGAAGGGTTATTAAATCGTTGGTCATTGGAAATTATGCCAGCAGTCAGTCGTTTGCTAGAAATAGAATCATCTCCGTTTACCCTGATACCTGACAATAACCCTCAAGGCGTCAGGGATACAATTATGGTGAACGAATCCGGTACATTGCAAGAAATTGAGATAACGCTGGATATCACGCATACGTGGATCAGTGATTTAATTGTTGAATTGATTTCGCCGAGTGGTGAGTCAGTTATCTTGCATCAACGAAGCGGCGGTAGCCTGGATAATATTATAAAGCGATTTGACCTGACGAATTTGCCTGCATTGAGCAATTTTGTCGGGCTTCAAATACAGGGTGAATGGGGGTTAATTGTGTCAGATCATGCGGGTCGAGATATCGGCAAGCTCAATAAATGGAAGCTTGGTATACTGTATTGAGTTATCGTGATTTTTCGTAGAGCGCAGAATCATTAAGACGTGCGCTGTGAGAGTGGAAATTAAAATAGGCCTTCCTTGGCCAATAACACTCCATTTGCTACTTAAGCATCAAACCTATTTAAAAAAGATGTAAGAGCGGTACTCCATGTGTTATTCGCATAACACTCCATGTACCGCCCTACATGCCTGTTATCTTTTATTTTTTATTAAATGCACTAATCAGATTCTGTCAATGCAGTGAATAATTGATATTCACCTGCATCAATGCTGCCATTGCCATCTTTATCCACATTGGTAAAACTTCTCGCTAAAATAGATTCAGGTGCAACTTCTTCCAGCGTCAGTGTGCCGTCACTATTTTTATCGATATTGCTGAAACCCATATCCATACTGCTTGAGGCAGTATCCTCAGCAATAGCAACGCCACATATAAAAACCAAACCTAAAGCAATTGTGATTAATTTAATCATCGTTAATTTCTCCGTCCTTAGTAAAAATTAAAATGTACATCCTGTATGCGTATCTAATGCACGTTGTACGCCAAAAACATTTTATCGTTAATTAACAGTCGCTTATTTGAAAATTGTGAAAAAAACAACGTTATTATTGCCTCAATGCCTGTGATATTCGTTACCTTTAAACGACAGTCGAGTGCTTCTTATGCCTTTGTAACAGCGTGGTGCCAAGAATGGCATATGCCTGTGCGGCGATGTAACCAAATTTTTCAAATATTCAATCGCATTCATCCGCCTGCGATCTAAGTAGTTTGTAGTATTCTTATAACCCTGTAGTGTGCGTCCCACGCACCAGCGAAACCCGCAATTGCCCCAAAAAAATCCGAACCAGCTGATAGATAAACAGGATAATGATAATCCTGGGCAACACAGAGATTTATGGTGCGTAAAACGCACCCTACACTGGCTGAATAATTATCACTCACAACCGGAGTTCAAATCCCTGATTTATCCATGATTCAAATACCATTTTTAACGTATAGCAATTGTTGTAATAGTCATAAATATCAATATAATTTCATCGGGTATTAACCGTTAAAGTATACTTATTGTTATGTCGATACAGCTTGGAAGTGTCTCATAAACAGGAAATTTTTTATGCAGGGCAGTGCAAATGGGAAAAAACTAGAGTCAGTGTCAGATACTGCTCTTGTTGGGCGTCAATCGATTTATGACCGAAAGCTTAATGTTCATGCGTATGAATTATTGTATCGAGCTGAAGAGTTAGCGGAGCAGGCGCCTGATGAATTTGACGGTAATATGGCAACTTCCAAGGTAATGATGAATACCTTTTTTAACATAGGTCTGGAAGCCATTGTCGGTAACAAGATTGCGTTTATCAATTTAACTCAGGACTTTATTCATGGCACTCTAGACGTACCTGCATTCAGTAATAAAGTGGTATTGGAAGTATTGGAAGATATTGAGCCAAACCAAAAAACGATTGATGGAATGATTCTGCTCAAGCAGAAAGGTTTTGATATTGCTCTGGATGATTTTTCGTTCAAGGAAAATATGATGCCACTGATTGATTATGCAGACTTGATAAAAGTGGATATTACGTTGCTTAGCAAGCAGGAATTAGAAAAAAATATACTCATAATGAAAAGAAATAGCAAGCTAAAGTTGCTTGCGGAAAAAATTGAAACTCAGGAAGAGTTTGATCATTGCAAGTCATTGGGTTTTGATTATTTTCAAGGATATTTTCTTGAAAAACCTAATATCGTTAAAGGCAAACATATGCCAGCCAATAAAATGGCAATACTTCAATTGTTAATGAAATTGCAGGATCCAGACGTTGAAATTGATGAACTGGAGAAGCTTATTGTCAATGATGCTTCCTTGAGCTTCAAACTGATGCGCTATATTAATTCACCAGCATTTAATATTGGTAAAAATGTTACAAGCATAAAACAAATATTAGTGATCTTAGGTTTGAATAACCTAAAGCAGTGGATGACACTCATTATAATTTCTGATATTGATGATAAGCCTTCTGATTTGATCCGTATTTCCTTGGTCAGAGCAAAAATGTGTGTAAAACTTGCGGAAATCACCAAACAGGAAAATCCACAGGAGTATTTTTTATTGGGCCTGTTTTCAATACTTGATGCAATGCTCGATGAAGATCTGAAAAAAATCCTCGCTGCTATGCCAATCAATTCAGAATTAAAAAATGCATTACTCAATTATAAAGGTATTCGAGGCAGTATTTTGAAATGTGTTATCGCTTATGAGCGTGGCGATATGAAGGGATTAAGATGTGGCAACATACCGAAAAAAATTCTACGTAAAAGTTATTTGGCGGCGCTTGCATGGGCTGATGGAACAGTTGCAGGATTGTCTACATAGATTAGGAACGTGTATGAAATAACTTACATGCTCCACTCAATATTTTGAAGAGGCCTCGTTCTAATTTCAACCTCAATAGTGCTTTTTCGGGTTGCTTAATTGCGCCTAATTTCCCCACTGCTATTTTTTACTTACTTTCCCTCAGATAACAAATTCTCTTTTTTTTTGTACCATTGCTTAAGTAGCCTTTCACTGACATTGCAAACAAATGTGAAATGTCATTTATATCGCAGATTAATACTTTCCAGAGCATGCGGTTTTTTGTTAAAGTCTAAAGCGTTTAGTTTGGCTGTTACACAACGTCCAGATTTTAGTGGTATATTTAACATATACTTTATGAAGTGTATTCTTGCTTCAGTACAGCAATAAATCATCGACTTATTTAAAGGAACATAATCATGGATATTCTTGAAATAGCAGGAAATATTTTTTCACAAAAAGTTGGTAACGAAGGAAATACAGGCGATATTGGCAGCGCCTTAAGTGGATTGCTTGCAGGTAGCGATGGTAATTTGGATATCATGGGTCTGGTGTCGAAATTTCAATCCGGTGATGTTGCCTCATTAGTCAGTTCGTGGTTGGGTGATGGTGAAAATAGTCCGATTTCCGGTGATCAAGTTAAAGAAGTTTTCGGCGAAGAAAAAATTGCAGAATTTGCGTCAAACTCAGGTTTGGATATCAATACCGCTGTTAGTGGCTTATCTGGCATGGTGCCAGAATTAATCGATAAAGCCAGTAGCGGTGGATCATTACTCGACAGTGTTGGTGGACTTGGTGGTTTAGCGGATATGGCTAAAAAGTTATTCTAATGCTAGCGGCTGTTGATTTAGGAGCCTGTCTGAGAATCGTTGAGGAGATTAATGTATGAAGGTTGTCATTAAAAAAAGTGAAGCGCAGGAACCGTTTACGTTTAGTTTTATAAACAATGATGGAACCACTCTGGTGAGAAGTGAAAATTATGCCGCTAAAAAAAGTGCGCTTAATGGAATTGCCTCGGTGAAGAAAAACTGCATTGAAGCAAGTCGCTATGAAATGAAAGAATCAAAAAATGGAAAATTCTTTTTTAATATTAAAGCATCAAACGGTCAGATAGTTGCAACAAGTGCATTGTTTGCTACTCAAGACATCAGAGATGCAGCTATTTCTCAAATGAAAAGTGAAGCGCCCAAAGCGGAAGAAACTGAAGCTGAAATCGAAGCATAAGCATAAGCATTAGCATAAGTTTAATTATAAAGTGCCCACTCGCATCTAATTGCTGTGGGCCTTTTTTTCTTAGGAACGTGCGATTGCTGGATTCGGTCGCTTCATTCATAACGCAAGGCGTCTACCGGGGGTAGGTTTGCAGCGCGTCGTGCTGGCAGGTATCCAGAAATGATTCCCACAGCGACTGATACCACCAGAGCGATAACAATAACCACGAATGAAGGAGCGAGGGGGAAGCCGGTCAGCTCTGACAAAACAATACTGGCCGCCGTGCCGAGCGTAAGCCCGATCAAGCCACCCGCAGTGCTAATTACCACCGCCTCAAGTAGAAACTGTAATAAAATATCACGCTTGCGCGCACCAATCGCTTTGCGCAGACCGATTTCTCGAGTGCGTTCCAGTACCGAAGTGCTCATGATATTCATAATACCCATGCCTCCGACAAGTAATGAGACAGACGCTGCAATAATACCGATCATCGCAACACCATCGAGTATACGTTCCGTTGTAGCAATGTAAGATGCCATGGTTTCCGACTTATACGTAAAGTTACGACCATTGTGGCGCTTTAGTATGGCGATGATTTGTTCTGCTGCTTCAGCGGCTTGCACTTGGGTGACAGCTTCAGCCTGAAGATAATTAATTTTTTTATTTCCCAGCATCTGTTGAAAGGTAGTAAAGGGAATAAGAATTCGATTATTCGCGTCCTGACCACCCGCTGAGCCAATGCTGGCGAGAAAGTCACGGCTCTTATCTTCAAGCAGACCGATGACTGTATATTTGCGATTGTTAATACGAAATTCACGGCCGAGTGGTGAGGCTTCCCCGAACAAGTCTTTGGCTACAGTGGGGCCAATGATAGCGACGGTTCGGCGCTTGCTTATGTCGCGTGAGCGAAATGCTCGTCCTTGGACAATAACATCGTTTGCAATGGTGGTCAGACTGAAATCTACTCCTTGTAGCTGAGCATTACTATATCGATTATTCGCTTGAATTATGTTGCGCTTGCCCCTTGTTCCATAGACTATGGCGCTAATGCGATGTACGGCAGAACAACAGTCGGCAGTTAGCGCTAGGTAGTCATTGTTGCTGATGCCTGTGCCTTCCCTCACCATGCGATTGGGATCTTTGTCAGCTCGGTCGCGGGACACCCATAAAGAATTGAGGCCAAAAGTTTCCAACTCAGAGAAAATCAAATAGTTACCGCCTTTGCTGATCGCGCCCACGGCCATAACAGCGGCAATGCCGATAGCGATGCCTATGATACTTAGCAATGTGCGGCGCAGATTATCTTTGAGAGCATAAAGAGATTGATAAAAACGGTCCAAAAAGAATATCAACATCGTTTGTCATCTGCGGCGATTTCACCGTCTTTCAAGCGGATGATGCGACCCGCATAAGCAGCGATCTCTTCTTCATGAGTAACCATAATAATCGTCATTCCGGCTTGATTAAGTTGACTAAACAGGTTCATGATTTCGCTGCCAGTAGCAGAGTCCAAACTGCCAGTGGGTTCGTCTGCCACTAGTAACTCAGGATTGTTAACCAAAGCACGAGCAATAGCAACGCGTTGCTGCTGCCCACCGGAGAGTTGGTTCGGTGCGTGATCAGCGCGGTCGTCAATCGCCATACGCTGCAAAGCTTGTAATGCAAGTTGTTGGCGTTCGACTGGAGATACCCCCGAGTAAATCATGGGTAGTTCGACATTGCGTAAAGCGGAGATACGTGGAATAAGATTGAACAATTGAAATACAAATCCGATGTGCCGATTGCGTATGCGTGCAAGCTCATCATCAGTAGCATGCTCTATGGTTTCTCCAGCCAAGGTGTAGCTGCCGGCATCGACGGAGTCAAGACAGCCAATAACATTGAGCAGGGTAGTTTTGCCAGAACCAGAAGGTCCCATGATGGCAATAAATTCGCCGGCACTCACTTTCAAATCGATGTTGCGTAAAATGGGCAAATCCCGCTCACCAACCCGATAGCTTTTATAAATGCCGGTTAGATGGATCATGCCTAGTTATTTCTTGTTCCGGTTTTGATTGAGCGGCCTTCCTTGAGAGATTTACCTCTAAGGTCAATAATTAAATCGCCCTCGACAAGGCCGGTAAGTATTTCCACATGGGTGAAATCCTCAATACCAGTGGTTACCGGGATATATTTTACTTTATTGTTTTCGACAATCGCTACTTGAGTCATCTGCGCCGATTCGATGAGGGCAGTGTAAGGGAGTTTTAGCGCTTTTTTATTGTAGGCAGTTCGGATTTCTATATCCATTTGTTGCCCCAGCAGTAAAGGCGGGGCGTCTGAACTCAGGGTTGTGCGTACTGCAAAACTATTCGCAACTGCGTTGTTGTCACTGATAATTGCGGGGGAAATCCAGTGGATCGTTTCATTCCAGCGGCGCTCGGGAAAGGCGTCACTAACAAGACTGACAGTTTGGCCAATTTCAATCACACCACTGTCACCGGCATCTACATTGGCTTCTATTTCACGCCCTTCTTCAGCGACCAGGGTAAATAGTTCAATTCCGGCTTCTACCCATTGTCCTTGTTCCGCAGATTTTTGAATGATCACGCCATCCCATGGTGCGGTCACGTCTACTTTTTCGCGATGAATTTGTGCCACTCGCTGTTCAGCTTTGGCGACTTGTAATCGTGTACGTGCGGCGTTTAATAACGCTTTTGCATCTTCAGTGGCTTGAGTAGTTACGCCTCCAGTAAGGGATATTTCCCGTAAACGTTCCCACTTGCGCGTTGTTTCATCTACTGCCTGTCGTTCTCGCGCCACTACTGCAGTGGCTTTTGTTACGAGTGCATCAGCTTCACGCTTGTCAAGAAACGCAAGCACTTGGTCGGCCTTTACGCGGTCGCCTTTATTCACCAGCATCCCTTGAATCTGGCCGTTCACCAAGGCTGTCATCGTAACAGTACGATCATTGATGATTCTGCCGGTAACACGAATCACCGATTCGATCGAATCCGCTTCAACAGCAATGAGTTTAACCTCAATGGCATCGTCCTGGTAACGCATCCAGCTTCCGACACCCATGGTAAGGATAATGATAACGACTACAACCAATAATAGTATTTTTTTCATGGTGAGAATCTACACTAAAAAAATAAAGAACGGAAGTACAATAAAATGCTGCCTTTTTAATAACTTGCCTGGATTAGTTAAATTTTTATCTAAGTTAGCCATAAATGATATTGATCGGAACAATAAATGCATGTGATGGGTAAGAATTAAAAATGTGGTCATTGTAAGCGGCATTTGAAAAATGATTTTGTCGTATTGGTTTTTGTTACGTAACAGTAACATGATTAAAGAATACTGTGTGGTGTCCGATACATTGCTTTTCAAGTAACCAGTAACATGAATAACATTGAGGAAGGGAAAATGAAACAAAGAGTTGTGTTGGTAAACGATGGAACAGAACATACAGCATACTTGCAGACGGGTTTAAAGAATAGCGGTTATGAGGTGATAATCATTGAAAATAGTAGTATGTCTGCACTAAAGGAGACCCTTCAAGTATTGCGTCCACAAATTCTGATGCTGGATGATGATCGAATTTTTCACCTAGAAAATAATAAAGCGATGAGCCGCAGTTCTATCGCCGCATGATACAAAGATGAATCCAAACCTCCATCCTACCTCATGTCGCCCTGTAGGGTGCGTTTTACGCACCAGCGGGATCTGCAAACGCCCCAAAAAATCAGAGCCAGCTGATAGACAAGCAGATAATAGTATTCCCGGATAACCCAGAGATTTATGGTGCGTAAAACGCACCCAACGGTGGCTTTGAACGTCAATTGTGAGTTATGACAATCTGTTAGAATTGAATTATTCCGATACCGAGTGTAAAACTTCGCAAACGTTTTCAATGCCTTCAATTATGCGTGGCGTATGCCTTACGACTTCATCAGGATTAACTCGATAAAGTCTTTGGTTTTTTACTGCGGAAAGAAATCCCCATTGGTTCCACCGATTCAACCAGCTTTCACCGGGCTCCGCTTTTTTGGTCGCCAATATCACATCAGGATCAAGTTGCAAAACGGTCTCTATATCTACGGTCAAGCTCAGCGGTGTTGCATCATGGAAAATATTTTCACCGTTGCATTGCTCAACAATTTTTGAAATGAGATGACGACCACTAATCGTCATTAACGGTTGATCCCAGATTTGAATAAAAACACTTTTTTTACTCGCGCTAGTTTGAGGGAAGCGTTTTTTTAAGTTTTCTAATTTTTGGCGGAAGTCTTCAGCATTCTTCCTTGCAGTGACTTCCGTATTCATTAAAGTCCCTAAGCGTAAAATAGTGGAAGGGATATCGTCAAATTCATCAGGCTCGCTGGTAAATATAGGAATGCCAAGCTGTTGTATTTTACTGATTTGCAGAGGTGGATTACCACTTTTCCAGACCAGTACCAGATCTGGATTCAAAGACACTAAGCGTTCAATATCTATGGCATTATGATTACCCACTTGGGGTATTTTTATTGCCGCTGGTGGGTAATCACTGTAATTTACCACACTTTTCAATAAATATTGTCCGCCGGCAGCGAACGTTAATTCAGTTAAACTCGGCGACAAACTGATAATACGTTGTGCAGGTTGTTTCAGTGAGACAATTGCGCCAGTATCATCGACTACCGATATCTCGGCATAGGAATAGGGGGTGAATATGCTTAGTACGACTATCCCTAACCATATGAGGCTTTTACTGAGCAAAGTCAATGAATAAGAGACAAGCATAGTTTTAACCCGGTATGTAAATCGTATGATGTTCATTGGAAAGCTTTTCAATGGTGCAGCCATATAGTCTCTCAAGATTCGCGGTATTGATCAGGCTCGCAGCGGAACCGGCCGCCCATTCACCATCTCCAAACAACATCAGCACATTATCGCAATAACGATTCGCCAGGTTAGCATCATGAATAACCATGATGCCAGCTTTGTTGTTATCATTGATCAATTTTTTAAGTGAATTCAATGTGTTTATTTGCGCTTTTAAGTCGAGGTGATTGGTCGGTTCATCCAATAAGTAATATAGAGGATCTTGCGTTAATAGGGTTGCCAGATTGAGGCGTCGCTTTTCACCACCGGACAATGTGTTAACTTGTCGATCTTTCAAATCTAACAAATCAGTTTGCTTGAGCGCGTCTTCAGCGATTTTAATATCTTCATTGCTTTCCCATTGCCACTGGGAAAGATAAGGATGCCGACCGATCAATGTTGCTTCCAATACAGAGCAGGGGAAATTATATTCATATTCCTGCAATAAAAGCCCAACTTTAGTTGCAAGCAGCTTCCGATGTTGACGATAATTAAACAAAGATTTGTCATCTATAATAATTTCATCTGACATCGCCGTAGATACGGCTATCATGCGGTGCAACAAGGTGGATTTGCCAACGCCATTAATGCCCAGAATCGCCCAGAATTCTCCAGGATTAAACTCAACCGTCAAATCGTCACAGATTTTTTTATTGCCAATACTTAGGGTCAATCGATTGAGCTGAATTGACATGCTAGGTACTCCGTCGTAACAAATACAAAAACATCGGTACGCCAATAAAAGCCGTTATAACGCCGACGGGAATTTGTTGAGGGGCAAATGCTGTACGCGCCACCATATCCGCAACGATCAGTAAAATCGCTCCAGCAAGTGCGCTGGCGGGAACCAGGATACGATGATCATTACCTACCAGTAAACGCATGAAATGTGGTACAACCAATCCGACAAACCCTACGCCACCCGCAAGCGATACTGCACCAGCAGTCAGTAATGAAGCGAGAAAAAATATAGTTATGCGCAAACGTTGCGTATTAATGCCTAAACTACTGGCTTGTGCATCGCCCCATATCAAGACATTGAGCTGTCGACACAGTGGCAAGGTGAGCAAAAGACCTATCACCAGGATAATTAAACCCGGTAACAACGGCCTACTGAAGCTTAAATCCCCCATTAACCAAAATAACATACTGTATATTTGATCGGGTGGCGTAATAACCAAAACAAAACTGATCATTGCTCCCCAGCCTGCCGCCATGACAACACCGGTTAATAACAATCGTGAGATTGTCCATCCACCTTTGCCTTGCGCGAGCAGGAAAACAGTAAATATAGAAAGCAGGGCACCTAGAAAAGCACTGCCGGTAATAGCTATTGTGCCTAAGCCAAATAACATTGCGAGCAATGCAGCGAATGAAGCGCCGCCGGAAACGCCGAGCACATAAGGATCGGCCAACGGATTTCGCAATAGCGCTTGCATGAGCACACCGGCAATGGAGAGCATCGCGCCGGTGGCAAATGCAACAAATGCGCGGGGTAAACGTAAATCATAAATCAACGCTTGGTGTAATGGTGTTGCATCACCCAGCAAAACATCAAATACATCAGCGATTGACAGTGATGCACTACCCACAAAAATTGACAAAATAATACTCAGACCGGATAGCAGCAGCAGTCCGGCGAGCAGAGTGAAGTGATTATAAAACTGGGTCTTAATAATCAAAGAAAAGCTCTTGAACCTAATCGCTTTGTTTGACAGAAATAAACTCTATATCATAAGGTACTAAGTCCGTAGAGATCAATTCTTCAGCTATACTATTGTCAACGGTATCAAATATCTTGATACCAGAAGCATCGCGGTCCGTCATCCAGAGATTGCCCAATGGACCAATTTCGATATCCTCGATATCGTTATTACTTTCTAGTGGAACTGGATTTACGATTCCAGTGCTTGGGTTAAAGTGATAGAGTGCATCATCTTTCCATGCTTTAGAGCCAACAAAGTAACCGCGCGTGCTATTGAGTATCGCAATATTGTTGATTTGACCGTAGGGATGTTCCTCGATATCACCATCGTCTACCACGATTTCTGTATTATAGTTTGTCAAATTGATTGACTCGATGCCACCCGTGTAATCCGAAGGAAAGTAAGCACCCGTCGCTGCAACATATAGCATGTTGTTGCTAGCAAGATATTTCATTTTTGATGGATTTGTTACAATCAACCGAATGCCTTTTGGTGTACTGTCGTTCGAATTTGTTGCGATTTCTGAATTATCACGGATATCAAAAATAGCGACATACGCGTCTCCTGGTATCCAACCATTGTTTCTATCCAGATTTTGCATCAGAACATAAAGTTTATCATCAATAAGCAGCGCATCTGCTGCTTCAGGTATTCCGTCATCAAGTGCGTAGTGACCTAAGTCAATTTCACCAATTTTAAATTCTCCTAAATTACTCGTATTAAGATTAACAACCCAAATTTTTGGACTTCCATAACGAATCAAGTAACCGCTATTTTTGTCTTTTGCTACCAGTTTGTAAGGATTGCTATTGCCTTCTTCTGAAGCATCATTGACATTATGTTGCCAAATTCGTGAATCAGGAGCATCAATCTGAAATTTACTCACATTGTCTTGATTAAGACGACCTATGCGATAAAATACGTCTTCATGGGTCGAAATTACAGTATCAGAAAGCCCACCATAATTTGTGTTATCGGCGCTAAAGTCCTCCAGTGAAATGATACTAATGTCGCCAGATTGATTATCAGATGCCTGAGTGGATATTACGGCGTAATGCACTGATGGAGTTACGGCATTGTCTTCTGAAGGATGAAGGCAACCGTTTAACAATACGGCTGCTCCTGCGAGCATCGTTATCTGTCTGAGTCGTTTTATATTATTTTTAGAATGATTAAAGAGTTTCATATTTTTCCTTTTGAATAGTAGCAAAGTGTTTTATGATAATTTTAAACTGGCAGTAAAAAAAATTGACAGCTCAGGTGATGGCTGAGTAAAGTAATCTTTATTCTGATGACTGAAGATATTATTTAAGCTAAGACTAAATGCTAGCTTTTTAGTGTTAGCGTTAAAACCACTGTTAAAAACCGACTTTTCTTTGCCTGGCAGACGTTCTTCATTATCATAATAATAAGGTGATTCCCAAACATGCTCGAAAAACAGCTGCCATTGATTATGATTAAGCACCAATCGAGTTGTTTGCGACCAAATTGATCGGCCACCGAGTATCTTAGTGTTGCCAGGGTCACTTTTGTTGAGCGGCAATAATAATGTTGTTTGAGAAACAACATCAATGTCATAAAACATTTCAAGTGTGATGTTATTTTCAATGCCGCTAATTGTTGATTCATAATTATTGGATGGTTTTCCAATACCTTGTGAATTAAATGAATAGTTAATTTCATTTTCAATCCAGGAGTGAAAAACACTAAAATCCCAGTTGAGTTGTGTGAATCTATTGCCTTTTAGATAGTTCAAATACTCAAAACCTGCATCCATATTTATGCCTTTTTCTGGCAACAAACTTTCGTTTGAACCCAGATAACCACTTATACCAAACAATTCGATATAATTCGGCAGTCTATAATATTGCCCGGCGTTAAATTTTAACGTTGCTTCAGTAGTAAGTTGATAACGTAGACCAAACTGCGGGGCTAATGTGGAGTAACGTTGACTAAGGTCTATTTTAGTATCATCCTCAAACAAAGAATAACCTGAATAGTTATCCTGTGAAATAAAATAACGAACGGCCGGTGAAACAATTAATTTCTTATTATTTAAATAGAAATAAGCTTGCAAACCACTAGAGAAAGTCATTCGCTTATTATCTTTTGAGTTTTTCGAGTTATAAAAATCATCAAGGTTGAGTGTTTCATAACGCAGGGTATTGTTGCTTACGAGATCGAATGTATTGCCCCGATATTTTACATAGCCTTTGCCTGAAAAAGTTTTAATGTTTTGATCAATAAGCATTTTCACCAAGCCTATTTGACGTTCACTATCGTCATAACGTTGACTTTTTAGGCTTGCTTTAGCATTTAGGTTTAGTTCTAGGTTCTTGCTACCCAGTTGCCTATCGATGTAATTGGCATAAAAATGTTTATCGTTGTTTTCCACGTAGGTGTGTGTGTCAGTTCTGTTACGTAGCGATGGAATATGCTTATTTTTATTAAAAAATTCTGCTGCAAACTGCAACGTTCGTTGCTCAGTGATAGAATGTTTAGCTTTAGCAATTAAGTTGTACTGCGATAGTTGATTGTTCTGTCTATTTTGAACTTCGTGATCGTCCGGACTTTCGGGCGTACCATTCTCAAAAGTAAATTTATAATTATTATTCGACTTTAGATACGTACCAGACGCAACATACTGCCATTTTTTCATGCTTTGTGTAGCAGCAAACGTTAGCTTATGTGTCTTGAACATGCCTGCACCTACAGAAATACGCGTGGTATTGGTTTTTTTTGTCCGACGGGTAATAATATTAATCACGCCCCCATTGGATGCTTCGCTAAATTCTATAGGAATAATATCTTTATAAACTTCAATGCGAACAATTTGATCGATAGGGATTTGACTTAAATCAACACTGCCACCGGACGCATTGTTGAGTAACATACCGTCCAGATAAATCATCACTTGATCGGCTGATTTGCCGCGGATGGATACTAGCGATTGACTACCGAGGCCACCAAATTGTCGGATTTTAATGCCTGAGTAATTTTCAATGACTTGCGCCAAACCCAAGTGAGAATCACGAATATTCTCTGCTTCAACGGTTTGAATAAAACTAGACGTAATTGTTTTATCCACATCACCCGTTTCATGAGGGATCGCATCTATACCATTATTGATGTCAATAACCAGCGGGCTACTGGCAACACTTGGTTGCACAAAAGCGCCTAATAAAAACAATAATGTGATAGTAAATACTGGGGATCGCACGCCGCAACTCGCATAGTTAATTAAGTGGAATTGCAGTGGGAAAGAAGGAACGATATAAAATATATCATTTGCATCGCCCACCGCAATACACTGTTATATACGTATGGCAGGCCGGTCTCCGGACTCTTGAGTTGGGTTGAGTGTTAATCAACCCTGATTTTACGCCTTCCCATTTTCACAGTGGCACAAGTAAAACCTAACTCAATTACCGTTGCGGGGGCAGTGCTGGAATTGTCGTAACTCACCAGCTTCCCGTTTAACTCGTTTGATGGTTATCAGCGGAGCACCTACACAAATGTAATGTTTAATAAAATTTTACGCGGAGCTTAACGAATAGCACTGCATGAGTCAACAAATGCTTTATTGTTGCTAATGCGGGGCGCTTAAGTAAATGTTCCTATGTTCTTGACAGCAAAGAATAATTAATCTTATATTGCTAGCATTATTTAGTTTCAGGTGTCTTTCTCTTAGATAAGAGAGAGGATTAAACGGGAAGTTGGTGCATTTTTCACCTTTCAGTGAGAGATTATTCCAATGCTGCCCCCGCAACGGTAATTGAGTTTAGGAACGTGCATGAAACAAATTGGGCATCTGGCGCTCATATTTAGTCTGTATTGGCACGTTCTGAAATCACAAAAGTGCAGGAATAGTCGTTCTATTTCGAGCTTTTGTGATTGAATAACGTGCCAAGACGGGCTGAAGATGAGATGCAAGATGGGTAATTTATTTCATGCACGTTCCTAAGTCATTGCAACCGCCACTGTACTCGTTATGGGAAGGCGCAATGATAGGAATCATCCACTCATAAGCCCGGAGACCGGCCTGAAGTTATACTTTGTAAGGTTTGACATTGCGGCGGGCAATGCTGGTGAATTTGTTTTCATTTCATTTTTTCCTCTTCGTATCCCATGTTCGTCCGATGTTGGCCCAAGGTCATCCTTTGTTATTTCCGTTCGCTCACAGGAACATAAGCACCAATCATGAAAAATGCTGAACAAGAAAGCCGGCACCGCGCGCGCATGCAGCGCAAAAAAACAATTATTGATAAAAAAATTGCAGCGGCGAATCAGGATAAAGGCATATTACTAATCAACACCGGTAACGGTAAGGGTAAAAGCTCATCGGCTTTCGGCATGGTTGCCCGAGCCCTGGGTCACGAAATGAAAGTAGGCGTTGTGCAATTTATCAAGGGTACCTTTTCAACCGGTGAAGAAGCGTTTTATCGTCGTTTCCCCGAGGTGGAATATCACGTTATGGGTGAAGGTTTCACTTGGGAAACACAAAACAGCGAGCAAGATACTATTGCCGCAACAGCAGCCTGGCAGCAAGCTGTTCACTTTTTAACAGACACAAGCGTTGATCTAGTGGTGCTGGATGAATTAAATATTGCATTGAAGTACAACTATATTCCCCTTGCTGAGGTTATTGCGATTTTACAACAACGTCCAGTAATGCAACATGTTGCGGTCACTGGGCGGGGCGCGCCGCAGGCGTTAATTGATATCGCAGATACTGTGACAGAAATGCGTGAGATTAAACATGCATATCAAAATGGCATACGCGCGCAAAAAGGGGTTGAGCTGTAATGCCTGCGTTGGTAACACAATGACGAAAACGCCAACGTTAATGGTGCAAGGAACAACGTCAGATGCAGGCAAAAGCACGTTGGTCGCAGGACTCGGTAGAATATTATTGCGCCGAGGAATTCAGGTTGCGCCTTTCAAACCACAAAACATGGCGCTAAATAGTGCCGTTACCGTAGATGGTGGTGAAATAGGCCGCGCGCAAGCGGTGCAAGCACTTGCTTGTGGATTGGAACCACATACCGACATGAATCCAATTTTACTCAAACCTACTTCGGATAAAAATGCACAAGTTATTATTCATGGCAAAGCTATTGGCGAGCAAAATGCAAAAGACTATCACGATTATAAAAAAGTCGCGCTTGATGCGGTGCTGGAGTCTTATGCTCGATTAAGTGAAACCTATGAAGCAATTGTCGTCGAGGGCGCTGGCTCTCCAGCAGAAATAAATCTACGTGAAAATGATATTGCAAACATGGGTTTTGCAGAAGCGGTTGATTGCCCGGTTATTATTGTGGCCGATATTGATCGTGGCGGCGTCTTCGCTCATTTGGTAGGTACTTTGGCATTGCTGAGTGAGACCGAACAATCCCGTGTCAAAGGCTTTGTGATTAACCGTTTCCGTGGCGATCTGAGTTTGTTACAAAGCGGCTTGGATTGGTTAGAAAATGAAACAAAAAAAACCGTATTAGGTGTCCTGCCGTATATCCATGGTTTTCATCTGGAAGCAGAAGATGCACTGTCACGGGAAACAGAAA
The DNA here is from genome assembly GCA_945787125.1 of uncultured Ectothiorhodospiraceae bacterium. Taxonomy (GTDB): domain Bacteria; phylum Pseudomonadota; class Gammaproteobacteria; order S012-40; family S012-40; genus CALZHW01. The sequence continues at coordinate 26,034 of CALZHW010000011.1, read as the reverse complement.
ATACCGCAGGCTTAGCGCAGGCTAAACTTAATAAATTTCGCATTATCGTTCCGGTATTGCCACGCATAAGCAATCATACCGACTTTGATCCACTGCGTTTACATCCTGATATTGATTTTCAGTTTATTGGACCTGATCAAGTCATTCCGCCGGCAGATTTAATTATTATACCAGGCAGTAAATCAGTCATGGCTGATTTATCCTGGTTGAGATCCCAGGGCTGGGAAAATGTTATCAATCGTCATCTGCGTTACGGCGGAAAAGTTTTAGCTATTTGCGGCGGTTATCAAATGTTAGGTCATTACATCTATGATCCATTGGCGATTGAAAGCACAATCAGCAATACGCCGGGTTTTGGATTACTTGATATCGAGACGACATTGCAAGCCAATAAACACTTGAAAAATATTAGTGGTCATTTGGTCTTGGATAATACACCGATGAACGGTTATGAAATCCACGCAGGTTTCACCACTGGGTCAGGGCTGGAAAATCCTGTTCTAAAAATAGGTGACCGAACTGACGGTGCTATCAGTCCAGATAACCAGATTATGGGTTGTTATGCACATGGGCTGTTTGATGCCACCATTGCGTGCCAGTCTCTGCTAAGCTGGGCAGGTTTACCTGAAGCAAAGCCATTCGATTATGCAGAATTACGAGAAGCTGAGATTAATCGGCTGGCAGATATCATGGAGTCACACATGGATATGGAAAAAATACTCAACATTATGTCATTAGAAAAACGCTAAACAGGGTTGAAGATGCTCACTAAAACCCAAACGCTTGTTGTATTGAATCTCTGAGAACAGATGCTTCTCGAGGTCCCTCTATTACCAATACTTTTTCACCTGCGCCTGAATAAAATAAAGCACTGCCCTGGGTGGCTGGGTTTTTGCGCAAAAAATCTCTTCCATTTGGACTTCTTACGTCAATAATTAGAAACTCAAGTAAATCTTCATAGTCATTATCATCACGGACGGCACTAAAGTTCTTCTTTAGTTCTACGCTGTAGCCATCTTCCACGTCATAAACGATAGCGATCGCGGGCTTTCCCTGGCCGATGAGTGTCAAATCAGTACTGTAAGTCGGTGGAAAAATCGCTAATGAGACAATAAATAATGCGGCAGCGATAAACAGACCGATTACTATGTTAAGTTTTGTGCCACCTGATTGATGACGGGTGGAAAACGTTTGATATCTCTCTCTTTGATAACTTTCTGATTGAAGTTTCATGGTTCCTATTTCGCATAAGTGTTGAAAAAGTTATGGATGGTTAAACGTTGTTGAGACGTTCCTTATCCATAAATTTATATGATGAAAAGTTTCCCACAAAGTTCATGAGCCAATGTCCCAATAATATATTTTTTCTGCCAATAAACAAAGCTTATTCCATGTATATTTTTAACCCTCCGTTTTTTCAAGCGCACTTGTGACACCTATCTATGAGCTAATAATACACCCCATCGCTAACCATTAATATTTCAACTCCGAAACTTGAGATTTAAAACGCTCGCTTTATGTATTAAAAAAAGAATGTTGGTGACGGTTTCTATTTACTGTAGTATTTCAATATGCTACTTATTAAATTTATTGGAGTTTTTTTAATCGCCTATTTGGCGCTTTGTCTGTATTTGTATTTTTCCCAAGAAAAGCAAATATTATTTCCTCCTGCAACAAGTTTAGCGGCAGAAAACATCCCTTTGAAAAATACAATATCATTAACTATTAATGGTCTTACCTTAAATGGAATTCGCAGCGAAAATATTAATCGCGATAAACCGCTGATTATTTATTTCGGCGGAAATGCGGAAGATGTATTCAATAATCTAAGGGATTTTGTAACGAAAATCGATGCACAATTTATAGCAATTAATTATCGAGGATTTGCAGGCAATGATGGTAATCCAAGCATATCGCACTTAGTTAAAGATGCCCATGCCACTGTATCAGCCATTACAAAAGAGTTTTCACTTGACCCTTCGCATATTTTTTTAATGGGGCGCAGTCTTGGCGCTGCTATTGCTGTGCAAATATCAAAAAATAAACATTATACCGGTTTGATATTGATTTCACCTTTCGACAGCTTGGCAAATATTGGAAAACGCTATTTCCCGTTCATTCCTGTCTCGTTGATATTAAAACATCCACTCGATTCAGTGGCCATAGGCAAACAAAGTCAAACACCGTTATTAATTTTAGCGGCGGAGCATGATCAAATAATTCCAGTTATATTTTCGCAAATATTATTCAACCACTGGAAGAGTCCTGAAAAACGAATAGAGATTATTGCTGATACTGGCCATAATACTATCCACGGTGGTAGCCATTATTTCAGTGCTATAAATGACTTTGTTCACCGTGCCTCGCACTAAAACCCTCTCTAAATTCGGAGTGTAAGCTGTAACACTAGCAGCCATTAAATACCGAATACTCAGTGATTCCAGCAATCTGTATATTAATTAATCTATTGATAAGGAATGCTATATACAATCCTTCACATGATTTAGCCAATATTCATTAATGAAGGAAGACAATTCATGAGAATAATCCCAGCAGTTATCGCAGGTTTGAGCATCCTATTCACCGCGAGCTCGGTAAATGCCACAACTATCAAAAACTTAACTGAATTGACAGGTGTGCCAGGTTATTCTGACTACAGGGATAAAAAAGGCTGGCATGGTGCCGGAGTAGATGATATCGATAATCAAACAGACGATATAACATTTTTCTATTTGTTCCAGGAAGAAACGACAAATGCAGGAATTAATAGCTTCGGCATTTATAATTTCACCATCAATCCCGATGAAACCGTGACAACCGGAACATCCTTGGAGATATTTAATGGGTCTGCTAGTGCGACTTCAACTAACCTTTTTGGGCAAATAACATCGACAAGTACTACAATCTCATTTGATCGGGTACTTGGTACCGCAACAAATAGTACTTCAAATGTAACTGTTGCTTTAGATCCTGTCTTTGGGTTTTATCTAGATACTGGAAATGGCGATGTTTTATATTCACATAATGTATTAAATACAAATGAAGAAGATAGTTTATTGATGTTTGATGTCAGTGATAATGTTATTCAAGGATTGTTAGGCAGTAACTTATTACTCGCCTGGGAGGATGGAAAAGGACTTGATGGGGGTACTGGCCAATCTTTGAGAGACTTTAACGATATGGTAATTGGTATTTCTGATGTGCATGGTGTACCAACACCAGCAACTTTAGCCTTGATGGGTCTTGGCCTTTTAACAATGAGAGCAGTGAGAAAAAGAAAAATTGGTTGAAAACCTATCCTTAGGCAAAATTAAAATACCGCTTTTATAGCGGTATTTTTTTGTAGCAACTATCACTTCAGCACTCAAAATACTCCCAGACAGTCCACAGATTAATGGTGCGTTAAACGCACCCTATGGTGGCTAAATTTCCACTTCACCTTCGCTAACACAAACAACAGAACCACCGACTCGAATGGTTGCCCTAGTGTCTTCAAAGCTGTCAACGTGTACATTTAGTGTGCTTAAGCGACTGTAGCCTACGCCTCGTTCTATTGTGAATGCTTTATTGTTTTGTCCTGATTGGCCGAGGTAACTGGCAAATGCAGGCATGCTTGAACCAATCGGTGGATCTTCATTTGAACTGATTGATTCGCCAAGGAGACGTGCTTGAAAGTGTGTTTCACCGGCATCGGATGCTGGGGCAAAAAGCAATAAGTCTCTTGGCAGGGTGCTGGTGGATGTGGAGCTTACCCAGGCTGAATTGGAAAATTGTGCTTTTTGTAAATCAGTTGAGTTGGCGATGGGTACGATAAGGTAGCTGCGGTCACAGCGGGTAACCATAGGTTCAAAGCTGTCCAGATTGAGACTGGATGAATCCAGCGATAAAATCTTTGCAAGCTCAGAATTTGATGGAACATAGGTATCGAATGCTGGTTGGGTTTGCACAACAAATTCTGTTTTCCATTGATCATCTTTCACTTCAGTGATGATGATATCGATGGGTCCTAGCTTTTCTTCTATGGTGAATTTCTGTGGATCTTTTATATGAGTTAAGGCGTTATTTTTAAACAACGCGTAGGCGGCGCCGATGGTGGCGTGCCCTTCAAAAGTTGTTTCGCCTGACCGGGTGAACAAGCGAAATTTTGCAGCATAATTTTTGTTTGATGCTTTAGTGACAAAAACTGTATCAGGAAAACCGAATTCCAGTGATAATTTCAGCATTAATTCATCGCTTATATTGTCAGCAGCAGGGAATACTAGTACCGGCGTTCCTTGAAAAGCCGTATCTGTAAAGGCGTCAACTGTGTAAAACTTGATCTTCATGCTTGTTCCCCGAGCCTCTTGAGTGCATTTAGCCCCAATTCGCTGTATTAATACCGTGGATTGCAGTAATAGAACTAATAATTCTCTATTACTACAACTATTTTAAAATATGCCTAAAGATCTTTTACCGAATGTCGAAATATCTTTTGTAAATCATTACAGACAATGGATTGAAAAACCATTCTTTTTCATGGAATGAAAGATAACGTTAAGTTGAGTGCAGTTTGGTTACATTAAACGGATGCTCAGGTTTATCAGTAATGGTTTTCAGAGTGTATAGTTTTATGCACTTGCTTGAGTATTTATCATACAGGATGTATGACTAGGGAATGGATTCCCTATATTTTTAAGCACTTCTGCTTAACTCATGTTGCGTTGCCAATAATTCCCCAATGATCTGCGCTGTTTGCTCCAATATTCCTAATGTCGTTTTGACTTCCATTCGATTTCTGTAACCGTGATTAACACACAATACCCCAATAACGTCGTTCAATGGATTAAATATTGGCACCCCAGAGAACGCAGGTTTGGAATAGGGTAGGTCCATAGGATTAACTAATCGGCCAATATACATGCTATTTGTATCAAGATCATCAATATACATTGCTTGCCCTGTATGATAGATAAAGCCGGTGATTCCTTCGTTCACAGTATAAGTGATAAAGCGTTTCTCAGTCGAAAGGCCGTGAGAATATCGAATGCGTAAAAAATTATCGGTGTTATCAGGCAATAACACCCGCCCCATGTTCAAAAACAAATTTTCTTCTAACATCATCAGGATTCGATTGATTATTTGCTGTACTGTTTTATGCTTATGTGCTTCTTCAACCTCTTCAAAGATCATTTGGAAAACATGTCGATAGACATCATGTGGTAAAACATCAGAATGCGAATTATTCAAGTCCAGTGGTGTCATTTTTAAACCCCTCCAAGGTTGAGTATCGTATTTTGAAGGCGGCAATTTAAATGCCAAATAATTGAAATGAAAAATCATTTACTTAGGATATAATCAGAAGGAATTGCGCACTGTCGTTGTTCGCCACACTGAGATACGGCTAAATAACGCCTCGTGGCAGTGCATTTAAACATTGGCTTTACTGTGAGACTGGTATGAAGACACAAATTAAAGAATTACTACAGAATTCGACACTGCTCGATCAAACAATTACCACGCAGGGGTGGGTTCGCACCCGGCGGGATTCAAAAGCCGGTTTTTCATTTATCGATCTGCATGACGGTTCTTGTTTTGATGGGATTCAGATTATAGCTGATGGCAAATTAGTCAATTATGAGTCAGACATACTGCAACTTTCTACAGGTTGCAGTCTCACCGTCACTGGCCGACTGGTAAAAAGTGACGGCAAAGGGCAAAACATTGAAGTGCAAGCAGACTCGATTGAAATATTAGGTATGGTTGAAGATCCAAATCACTATCCCGTGGCGAAGAAGCGGCATAGCTTTGAATATTTACGCACGGTTGCACATCTTCGACCCAGAACCAATGTATTTGGCGCGATTACGCGTGTTCGTCATCACGCGGCTGTTGCCATGCACAACTATTTTACTCGGCACAATTTTTTCTGGGTCAATACGCCTATTATTACCGCTAGCGACTGTGAAGGCGGCAGTGAATTATTTCAGGTAAGCACATTGGACATGATGAATCTACCGATCAACGAGAATAAAGTTGATTATGAACAGGACTTTTTTGCTGAACCTACCTATCTCACTGTTTCAGGCCAATTGAATGTTGAAGCCTATTGTTTGGCCATGTCGCGGGTGTATACCTTTGGTCCAACTTTTCGTGCAGAGAATTCGAATACCAGTCGCCACCTGAGCGAGTTTTGGATGGTTGAACCGGAAATCGCTTTTGCAGATCTCAATGAAGATGCAACGTTGGCTGAAGATTTTTTACGTTCGGTCATTAAAGAGTTATTGCAAACTTGTGCGCAGGAATTTGGTTTTTTCAATCAGTTTGTAGAAAAAGGTCTGATTGAGCGCCTGGAACATTTAGTGAGGACACCTTTTGTGCGTCTGGAATATACGGATGCGATAGAAATATTACTGAAATCAGGAAAAAAATTCGAATATCCAGTGCACTGGGGGCTGGACTTACAGTCTGAGCATGAACGATTTTTGTGTGAGCAACATTTCAAAGGCCCGGTTATTTTGATGAACTACCCGGAAGAGATTAAAGCGTTTTATATGCGTCGAAACGATGACAACAAAACGTGCGCGGCAATGGATATTCTCGTACCCGGTATTGGTGAGCTCATCGGTGGTAGTCAACGAGAAGAACGATTGGATATACTGGATGAGAAAATGCAAAACCTAAATATTCAGGAAGCCTTGTGGTGGTATCGTGATTTACGTCGCTACGGCACAGTGCCACACGCAGGTTTTGGTCTGGGTTTCGAACGTTTTATTGCTTACATCACCGGTATGGAAAATGTGCGCGATGTTATCCCGTTTCCTCGAACGCCCAAAGCGGCGCATTACTAGTAATAACTCACAATCGGAGTTCAAATATTTCCCCGTAATCTGCGCACGTAGTGGCAAGGCCTTATCGAGAGTGTCGGCAGCAGGGATGCTGCCGTCAAGCCTACAAGGACGTATTCACGGCGTCTCTCGGTAAGGTTTTGCCGCTACGGGTGCTGGAAGGTGACACTGTTTTGCAACTTTAAACTCTGATCGTGAGGTAGTTAACACCAACACCTGCGCTATCACACCACACCGCACTAAAACGGACAAAACAAAAAATATCAAATCCGTTTTGGTGCGCTAATCTCTAGCATAAATCTTCTTATTTTACTTAAGTGATTGTAATTAAATAAGTTAATTAAGTGGCACGTTGTCTGCTATGCAATATATCATTGAGTAAAAATAGCACTGTGAGCTTGAGAGATGGTTAACAAAATACTGCTGGTTAACGAAGAACAACGTTGTTCTGACATTTTAAACGAAGGTATCATTTTAGCGGGTTATAGTGTTCAGCAAGAAATTAATGTTGTTCCAACACTTGCGTTTAGTATTAAGGATAATCCGGAAGCCATAATTTTTAATCTTAATGGCAGCCTTTCTCAGAAACTTATTTTAATAGAAGAGATGCATTCGACATCTGCATTACCGGTTATTGTGTTTGCTGAGTCAGCGAGTAAAAATGAGATATCACAAGCGATTAAATCAGGGATACACGCCTTAATAATAAATGGTTTGGTAAAAGAAAGAATCCCAGCAATTATTGATATGGCGTTAATCCGTTTTAATGAAGAGCAATCCAGGCTGGAAGAGTTGTTACTTATTAAACGCAATCTTGAAGATCGTAAAATTATCGATCGAGCAAAAGGTGTGTTAATGGATCTACGTGGCATGAAAGAGCAAGAAGCCTATCAATCTTTACGAAAAATTGCCATGGATCAAAACAAATGCATGGCCGAGGTAGGTAGCGATGTTATCGAGATGTTTAAATATATTGCATAACTAATTCACACTCACTATGACTGAGGTTGCTCAATGATGAGTAATCTCTTCTAACAGGATAAAGGCGTCCTTTAACAATATACCATTGGTGTATTGTTAGGACGCCTTTTTTTATGAAAAAATGAGAATGCTTGCAAACAATATTGACCCAAAAAATGAGTTTGAGGAAGGAGCTGTCATCATTGTTGGCACAGGGCCAGTGGGTATGAAAATGGCTGCTGAGATCAGTAGAATCTCTCCTCAACAAACCATGATTATTTTTGGAGATGAGCCGTTCGAGCCTTATGACCGGGTAGGATTGTCCTCTTTTCTGGCGGGCGAACTGCCCCGTGAAGCGCTGAATAATTCCATTGCACATAATAATTTAGTGCAGCATCACAATTGCCGAGTCGTAAAAATAGATCGTACTAATCAGTTTGTTCTTGATGAAACCGGTCAACAACATTATTACCGAAAACTGATTCTTGCAACTGGCTCACGCGCGCATAAACCTAATATCCCCGGAATAAACCTACCGCACGTCTTTACTTTTAGAGATATGCGCGATGTCGATGAATTGTTTGCTCGGCGCATTAAATCACGTTGCACCGTAGTGATAGGTGGTGGATTACTTGGCTTGGAAGCGGCTCGGGCAATGCAAAAATACAATACTAAGGTTGTAGTGGTTGAGCATAATATCCGCTTGATGATTCGTCAGCTTAATGATGAGTTGTCTGAGTGTTTGTTGGCGGAAATAAAACAGTTGGGTATTGAGGTTTGTCTACAGACCTTGGTGAAATGTATCAAAGGAGAAATCGGTGTAACCGGTGTTTTGCTGAATGATGGTACGGTCATAGATTGTGACACTGTGATTGTCGCCACAGGCATCACACCCAATAAGGATTTAGCGCTTTCAGTAGGGCTATCTATTGGACGCGGAATTAAAGTTGACGAAAATCTGATGACTTCAGACGCTAATATTTACGCTGTTGGTGAATGTTGTGAATTCAGGGGTGAGGTGTACGGATTGGTTGCACCGGGCTATGAGCAAGCAGCAGTAGTCGCTCATGCTTTAAACAATGAAAATGTTCGTTACGAAGGTTCGTTGAACGTAACCAAGCTGAAAGTTTGTGGCTTGCCAGTTTACAGTGCAGGCGAAGTATCTGATGATTCAGAGAGTATTACCAACACTATTTACCAGTACAATGCAAACAATAAAAATATTCGCGTACTCGTTGTGCGTCATCGACGAATTGTTGGTGCCATGGGTATCGGGCCATGGGCTGAATTTGAACGAATTCAGGAAGCGATTCGAAATAAACGACAAGTCTGGCCCTGGCAATTGTTGGCTTTTAAATCCTCTGGCTCAGTTTGGAGTGAAAGTGATTCTTTTGATGTCAGTAGTTGGCCGGCGAATGCGGTTGTTTGTAGCTGTAAGGGCATTAGTCGAGGAGAAATTACTGATTGTATTGCGCAAGGTTTTAATCAGATTGAATCTATTAGCGCTGAAACGGGTGCTTCTTCTGTCTGCGGCTCCTGTAAACCACTAGTCTCCAATTTGTTAGGCAGTAGTATCAAACTGAACCCACAGTGGGGTTATAAAACTTTGTTCCTAATAAGCTTTATAACGCTATTTATCATTATTATTTGGCTTATTTCTCCACCGATCTCTTATGCCGCTAGCGTACGAAGTTTTAGTCTGGATTTTATCTGGAGTGATTTTATTTACAAGCAAATCACTGGCTATACATTAGCTGGGATCACTTTGTTAAGTATTATTGGTTTTTCCCTACGCAAAAGAATTGCGAGATTTGATATCGGTAAGCTAGGCTTCTGGCGCAATATGCACACCATAATGGGGCTTGTTGCATTGTTAATCCTGGTGCTACACACCGGGCTTAACACTGGCTCAAACTTAAGTTTCTATTTACTGACGAGTTTTATACTGGCATCAATCGTTGGCGCTGTATCCGCTTATATTGTTGCGAATGAACATAAGTATTCACCATTGAACGCTAAACGCTGGCGTATGTTGGTGAATAGAGCACATATTATTGCTGTCTGGCCGATGCCGGTTCTGTTGGGCTTTCACATAACGTCAGCCTATTATTTTTAATATGAAAATTAATACTAAAAAAACTGTTTGGTGGTTTGTCTGGATTGTGCTTAGCCTAATGTTATCTGGTTATTATGGCAATGCTTTGCTTAGTACCGATATCAGTACCGATAAAAGCGTTTATCTTTCCGGCAAGACTACAGATGGTCATTATCAAATAGAATTGAAGTGCGATAGTTGTCACACAGAAGCTTTTGCTGGCAAAGAATTGTTGCAGAAAGCTTGCTTAAATTGCCACAAGGATGAGCTCAAAAAAGTTGAAGACTCTCATCCTAAAAGCAAATTTACTGACCCACGTAATGCCGATATTTTAGAAATACTTGACGCAAGATATTGTGTGACATGTCACATTGAACACCGATCAGAAAAAACGCGATTAATGGGTGTCACTATGCCAGAAGATTATTGTTTCCTCTGTCATCAGGATGTCGGTAAAAATCGCCCTAGTCACAAAGAGCTGGGATTTGAAACCTGCGATGATGCAGGTTGCCACAATTACCATGACAACAAAGCGTTATATGAAGACTTTCTGGTGAAGCACATGGATGATAAATCGATGCTGGAAATAATGGCATTGCCACAGCGAAATCTAAAAGAGCATTTTGTCCGTCAGGATGAAAAATATTCACAAACGCTGAGTGCTGACAATATTGATATGCCACCTGAAATTAGTGCGAATAAAGCCATCGTTCATGAGTGGGAAAAATCAACTCATGCCAAGAGCGGCGTCAACTGCAGCGCTTGTCATGTTAGCAAGGGCGAGTGGATATTCAAACCAACTATCAGTGTCTGTAAATCGTGCCATGAGCCTGAATCAAAAAGTTTTTTTGCGAGCAAACATGGCATGCGCCTGGGGGTAGAACTACCCGCAATGAAAGTGAGTGATGCGCGTATCGACCTTAAAAATCCGGACAAAAAAATACTAACCTGTAACACCTGTCATACAGATCACAGTTATAACACTGAAAAGGCCGCGATAGATGCCTGTTTAGGTTGTCACCAGGACGAGCACAGCAAAGCCTTTCGCAAGAGTAAACATTTTGCAGCCTATCAAGCAGCGAAGTATAACAAGGCTGAAAACAATACGGGTTTGACTTGTGCTAGCTGTCATATGCCACGTTTAGAGCATAGAGAGTTAGGTGAGAAACGAATTTTAGTTGACCATAATCAAAGTAATACATTGAGGCCCAATGAAAAAATGGTCAGAGCAGTGTGTTTGAATTGTCATGGTTTAAAATTTTCATTGGAAGCTCTGGCGGACAGCAAGCTGATAAAAAATAATTTCAATGGTTCATCACGCTTTGAAAATGAAGGATTTGCCATGGCGAAAAAAAGGGAGGAATTGAAACGATTGGGTTTAATCAAAGATGACGACGATTAAAAAGAAGAGTTAGATTACTAAGTTTGAAATACGTTACCTAAATAGTGAGGATAAATTCATGAATAATATGCATAGAAATGGACTACAAACAACGCTGGCAGCGAGTGTACTGGGTTTAACATTGTCCGCTTGTACAGAAAAACCCAGCGAGATAGCAGGAGGAATAACGCCGCAGAAAATGTCAGATGCAATACATGCTGTCTTGGTTGCTGATAGAACGGTGTACACCAAAGAAGTTGTCAATCGTTTGGTGAAAGATGAAAAAGTCATTAAAGCCAGTGAAGAATGGAAGGATGATAAAGCTTTGCCATTACCTGCACAAATGTTTCGTTATGGATCGGAATTGGTTGCAGAAGGTGACGCCAATTTTAGCTATTCTTTGCTGTCCTTGTGGCCCATCAATAAACAAAATAAGGCGAAAACAGAAGCAGAAAAAACCGGCTTACAGTACATTTTTGACAATCCTGGTGAGAATTTTTATGTTGAGGAAGAACTTGGAGGTACTAATTATTTCACAGCTGTCTACCCTGATATTGCGGTCGCACCGGTTTGTGTAACTTGTCATAACGATCATAAAGATACACCAAAATCAGACTTCAAAATTGGTGACGTGATGGGAGGTGTTGTTATTCGCATACCGATTTAGTTAATTAGCTGTTTCTCAAATAAAAAAACATATGTTTCTGGTCGAAAATCGTAACGGCGGGGTTTTCAACAGAACTCTTTTTAACAAAAGGAAGATGAATGAAAAACGCAAACAGTAAGTTAGGCAAGTTAAAAGGTACTCTGATTTTTACCAGTGGATTATTTGCTGGCGCATTATGCCTCGCGTCAGCGAATGTAATGGCCAACGATATAACAACAGCAATTACTTCAGGCACAGCGAAAGTCGATTTACGCTTAAGAGCGGAAATGGTAGATCAGGATGGCATCGATAAAAGTGCGACCGCAATAACTACTCGTACACGCATAGGTTATATGAGTGGCATCTATCAGGGTTTTAGTGGTTTTTTTGAGTTTGAAAATACGACGGCGATGGTGGATGATTACGCTTTTCCCAACAGCCCTAACCTAGGTAAATATCCTGTCGTTGCAGACCCGGAAGGCACGGAGGTTAATCAGGCTTATTTAATGGTTAAACAGGGGGATAGTTTAACCGCTATCGCAGGGCGCCAAAGGATTATTTTTGATGGTGCGCGCTTTGTGGGAAATGTTGGATGGCGTCAAAATGAACAAACCTATGACGCAGTGAAGCTGAGTACCAATGCGATTGCCAAGGCGACGGTCAATTATGCTTATCTTGATCAGGTAAACACCATTTTTGGTACCGAGGCTGAACTTAGCGGACACTTAGTCAATGGCAGTTATGCAGGATTTGGCGACGTGAAGCTTGGCGCCTACGGGTATTTTCTGGATTATGATAGCGGTAGTGATAGTAAAACGCTTGGCCTAAGTGCTGACGGAAAATTCAAAGTTTCCGATATGTTTACACTACTTTACCGTGCAGAGTTCGCACAAATGAGTGACTACGCTGACGAAGATAGCGGAAATGATGCCAGTTATTATAACATTGAACTTGGTGGAAAAGTTAATGAGGTTATTACAAAAATAGGTTATGAAGTTTTGGGTAGCGACGGCGATTATGAGTTTGAAACACCCTTGGCGACTAAACACAAATTCAATGGCTGGGCGGATAAATTTCTGAATACACCCGATGATGGGCTAGTTGACATGTATTTAACGGTCACAGGAATGGTTTCGGGGATAAAATTACTCGGTACTTACCATGTATTCACTTCAGATAATGGCAGCACGGATTATGGTAAGGAACTGGACTTACTTGCGGCTAAAAAATTCGGTAAGAACTATAGTGCCGGTATCAAATATGCGAACTACATGGCCGATGATTTTGCAACAGACACCAGCAAAGTCTGGTTATGGGGCGGCATAACATTCTAATGTATACTCTGTAGTTTCACTTCTTTCGTACGACGGGCCCGCTATCCAGACCTTAGACCTCGCAACTTTGGGCTCGTCGTACTTTTAACTCACAATCGGAGTTCAAATATGCAAAAGTGCCGCCTTCCAGCACCCGCAGCGGCAAAGCCTTACCGAGGACGCCGTGAATACGTCCGTGTAGGCTTGGAGGCAGCATCCATGCTGCCAACACTCTCGATAAGGCCTTGCCACTACGTGCGCTGATTACGAGCAATAAATTAAACTCCGATTGTGAGTTTTACATTTCACCCACATAATAACATCACTAAGTTCATCACATAAAGCAGCTTGGTTTTGCGAAATTATTGTTTGCGGTTATAATCTCTCAACTATAGTTTTATCAGCTTTATTGAACACAGGCATTGTTACGATTAACAAAATCTCTGCCTATTAGGGCTTTACAATACAATCTATTAACGAGAATTAACGTGGCAAAAATCACCTTTCAAAACAAAAAATATGAACGATTAGAAAATGTGAGCGTATTAGATACGCTGCTGAATGCAGGCAATATCATTCCCCACGGCTGTAAAAGCGGAATATGTCAGTCATGCTTAATGCGAGCCAGTGAGGGTGTAGTCCCTAAAGAAGCAAAAATCGCATTAAAAGAAACACAGCAGGAAAAAAACTACTTTCTTGCCTGTAGTTGTTATCCTGATAATGATTTAACCGTAGAACTACCCAGTGAAGTAGATATCATTGAATTTAGAGCTAGAGTATTGGCGAAAGACTTATTGAATGAAGACGTTATTCAATTGCGCTTATCAATCCCTGAAGGTTTTGACTATCGTGCAGGACAATTTATAAATCTCATCAAAGACGCAGAAAATCAGCGAAGTTACTCATTGGCGAGTGTTCCGGTTGTTGATGAATTTCTAGAATTGCAAATCAAGATCATAGAAAATGGCATAGTTAGTGGCTGGATTAAAAACGATTTGTCTCTTGATGACGAAGTAATACTCAGTGAAGCCCATGGTGATTGTTATTACTCTGCTGGAAGTAGCGATCAATCTATTTTGCTGATAGGAACCGGAACCGGACTGGCGCCTCTTTATGGAATCTTACGCGATGCATTGCAACAAGCCCATCAAGGCGATATCCATTTATTTCACGGCGCAGCGAAATCCAACGCACTGTACCTCGTTAAAGAGCTAACAGAGCTGGCTGAGACTTATCCAAATTTTCACTACACGGGATGCGTCTCACAAGGTGAAACAATAGGCAAACAAGTTGCTGGCCGAGCAAATGATATCGCATTGCAACGACAACCAGACTTAAAAGGCTGGAAAGTTTATCTCTGTGGTAATCCCAACATGGTAGAAAGCACCCGTAAAAAAGTCTTTTTAGCCGGGGCGAATATCAAAGATATATTGGTTGACGCCTTTAAGTTTGCCAAAAATTAATACGCAAGTAATAGCTTTCATGGTAGTCACTGCAGAGTTGCCGGTAAAAACGGTAACAATATTGATATGCACAACAATTGCAAGATTGTTGGGCACACGATGCTCGGCCTAAAGCGTCTACTGTTGGTGGCCCAACGAAATCTTCCGCCGCCTTTCAATTCCCACAGTGAGTTATAATTGTACAATCTTGAGGTTGTCAGTTGGATCAAGCTTTCTCCCGTGAGTTCTAGTTTTAGTTTCTTTTACTATTAAATATAACTATTATTACAGTGGATGCCTATAACTGCGAGTCAATTAGTCATGTCTTTTTTCACTTATTTCCGTCAAGGGTCACTTCGCTTAACCGGTGGATGCTTGTTTATCGGTTTACTGGGCATGGCCTTGGCGATGACTTCTCTCGGTTATGAGCTCGAAAAAGAGACGGGGTTATCCTGGTTATTTAAATTACGCGGTGCTCAAGCAGTACCAGAGCAAGTGGTTATTGTTGCAATTGATCGACAATCTGCCATTGAGCTTAATGTGCCTTATGATCCTCGGCATTGGCCTCGAAGTCTGCCTGCTAAACTCATCAATCAACTGGCGAAAAGCGGTGCAACAGTTATTGGTCTTGATGTTTTTTTTCGCGATCAAACGAATGAGAGAGAAGATCGACAATTAGCAACCGCCATTAAGGATGCGGGCAACGTCGTTTTATTCGAATTTATCAAAAAAGACTCAGTGAGCACTAGTTCGTCGTCCAAGGATGAAACTCATTTGGTAAACATTGAATCAATAGTTTTGCCCGATCCGCAATTTGCTGAAGGTGCGATTGCGCTGGCACCCTTTCCATTACCAAAAATCTCGGCAAAAGTCTCTCAAGCCTGGTTATTTAAAACCGGAATGGGTGATATTGCCACATTGCCCGTTGTAATGTTTCATTTACATAATGCGGAAGCACGTAAAATATTGCTAAGTATGATTTCACGAGAAAGCAGTGAAAATGACCTTGTTGTAAAGATTCAAGTGTTGGAGGCAAGTGAAAAGACCGACACACAAACATTAATTCGACTCTATTATCGATTGTTGCAATCTCAGCCAGCTTTGGTGGATTTGTTGAAAAAACAACTAGCCAGTGATGCACTGGTCTTAAGTGCTGAATTAAAGCAAAAAGTAAGCGCTTTAATAGCAGTTTATTCCGGAGGCAACAGTCGATATCTAAATTTCTATGGACCAAGACATACGATAAAGACGATATCTTATTATCAAGTATTGGCACAATCAGAAGAGGGTGTTCTGCCGGATTTTAAGGATAAAGTTGTTTTTGTTGGCTTTTCGGAAAAACATGAAACAGAAAGCAAAGATGATTTTTTTACGGCCTATTCTGATAGCTCAACAAAATTAATTAGCGGTGTTGAAATTGCTGCAACCTTGTTTTCTAATTTATTAGAACAAAACAGCCTTAAGCCGACCTCAACCACTGTTTTGCTGCTTGTTTTGTTTTTCTGGGCAGTGATTTTAGTAAATTTATTGCATCAATCAACCCCTTTGTTTGTTGTTCCGCTGGCGTTGATATTAACGGCAGTTTATTTGGTGATCGCATTTTACTTATTTAAAGTATATGCGACGTTCCTGCCGTTGATTATCCCTCTGACAATTCAAATGCCCATCGCCGTGCTGATGATTATTTTATGGAAGTTGTACCTTATTCGCCGGGAAAAGCTCAATATCAGCACGGCATTTGAGTATCATTTACCGGCATCAGTCGTTGCCAGCCTGGCAAGCGATATATCACAGCTTAAAACCCGTGAGCAACTCATGCATGGAATTTGTTTAGTAACAGATGCGGGTCAATATACAACGCTTTCTGAAACCATGAGCCCTGTATCATTGCGCTTACTGATGAACGATTATTACGAGGCATTGTTTGCACCGGTTAAAAACCAAAAAGGAACGGTGTCGAATATTGTCGGTGATGCTATGTTGGCTATCTGGGCAGCGCGTGACCCGGATACAGATTTACAACAAAGTGCCTGCTTAGCTGCACTCGATATAAGGCAGGCCTCGTTGAATTTTAACCAACAACACAAGCTTAATTTACCGACACGTATTGGATTACACTGTGGTGATGTAGTGTTGGGTCATGTTGGCGCCGGCAGTCATTATGAATACCGTGTAGTCGGCGATATAGTCAATACCGCTTCACGTCTCGAAGGTTTGAATAAAACGTTAGGCACGGATGTTTTAGCATCACGTGAAGTGGTGGGAAATCTTGATAATATTGTCAGCTGTGAGTTGGGCCGCTTTTTATTAGTAGGAAAAAGTCGGCCAATCAATGTGTTCCAAGTACAAGGTTTAAAAACTGATACTCCGCCTGAAATAATACAAGGTAATCAGCTTTTTCAAAAAGGTTTAAATTTGTTTTATGCGGAAAAGTGGCTTGCTGCGTTGACATGTTTTGTGGCGATTAATCAGCACAATAGCATCTATCAAGCCGCAAATTTTTATATGGAGTTATGCCAACGAAAATTAGGTTCAAATTCAACGTTGAGTAGTGATTTCGCTATGATACTACCCTATGGAATCATAAAAATTAACAAGAAATAGGGTGCTGGTTGCAGTGTGGTTATGCCGTACTACGGCACATTCATTCTGGCCATTTATTGCGTAAATAAAGTGTTTCCACTTTTTGTCTGGCCCATGGCGTTTTCCGCAAAAACTTAAGACTAGAAGCGATGCTTGGGTCGCTGGTGAAACATTTTATCGTGATACGACGACCCAACTCTTCCCAGCCGTATTTCTCAACCAACCGAGTGACGATGATTTTTAGGGTGATACCATGCAGGGCATCCTGGGTGCTTGATTTTTCCATCTATTTTTTCGCGGGTGTCGGTGTTGTTTTTGCCGCTATTTTTGGCGTTGTTTTTGGTTCAGCTTCTGGTTTTGCTTCAGCTTTTTTGACCCGAATTTTATTACCACCAACTTCTTTGAAATTAAGATTTTTGATAGCTGCCTTGGCTTCGCCTGACTTGGGCATTTCAACAAAACCGAAACCTTTGGAGCTGTTGGTTTCTTTGTCTAACACGAGATTGCAGGACTGCACGGTGCCATGGGCTTCAAACATCGCCAGTAACTCTTCTTCTGTTGTGCTACGGGCGAGATTGCGAATGAGTAGTTTCATGGGGTTTCCAGGTTATTTAATATGCCGGCATTATACCCGGCTTTGTGGTTTATTGTTTGCCTATATTCTGCTTTGCGAATGAGCTGCTTTGCTAATAAGGAAAGCCCACCTTAATCCTTAATCTCTGCATTGTGATAGATGTCTTGCACATCATCACAATCGTTTAACATGTCGATAAATTTTTCGAACAGAGGGATATCATCACCCGTCAGTTCTTTGCTGTTTTGGGGAAGAAAACTGATTTCATCAACATCCAGTTCAATGCCGGGTAAGGCTTCCATTAAGGCAGTTTTTGCTTTGAAAAATTCAGTTGCTGGTGTGAAAACTGTAATAACGCCTGCCTCGGATTCTATGTCATTTACCTCAACCTCGGCTTCCATTAAGGCATCAAGCACCCTTTCCTCATCGTCATATTTAAACTCAAAAATTGCACAGTGATCAAACATATGAGCCACTGCACCTTGGGCGCCAATTTTGGTCTTGGTTTTGGTAAAACACTGGCGAACATCACCAAACGTTCGGTTGTTATTATCTGTTAAGCAATCAATGATCACCATGCAACCGCCAGGACCAAAACCCTCAAAACGCACGGTGACAAAATCTTCACCGCCACCACCTTTGGCTTTATCGATGGCTTTTTCAATCACATGAGTCGGAACTTGGTCTTTTTTGGCCTTTTCGATTAAACGTCGCAGGGCTAAATTTCCATCAGGGTCAACACCACTATTTTTAGCGACTACATAGATCTCTCGCCCATATCGGGAATATACTTTCGCCTTGGCATCTGATGTCTTTGCCATTGATTCTTTTCGGTTTTGGTATGCTCTGCCCATAGTTTTCTACTCTTTCTCTGCTCTTAAAAAATCGCTACTTGCTATTTTACTAAAAAAGCGCAATTCGCGTCTATGTTTGATATCATCCTAGATTCCGCAGTTGAACGTTTACAGGTCAATATAACATTATGAATTTATTGAATATATTAACCGCATCACAGTTCATCCTTTCGGTGAGTCACTGCAACCTGTATTGCACGCCCTTTTGCACTGCTTTGCTATGTGAAATCTTTCCCAAAGGGAACAACCATTTGGGAAAGATTTCACTACGCAATTCAGCACAAAATGACGCACACTACAGGCTGCTCAACTGCGGATTCTAGGATTACCCGAACCCATCAGTATGACGGGGTGTAACGGTATATTATCCCTTTGGTCATACATTACGCGCATCCAATTTTATTAATAATTTTATTAAAAAGGACCTCCAACAACATGAGTTTTCAAAATAAAACCGCTTATGAAGTCATGGGTGGCGAGCAAACCGTTCGATTATTAGTTGAACGGTTTTATCTATTAATGGATACGCTGCCCGAAGCTTATCCCATACGAAAAATGCATCCCAGCGATCTCACTGGCTCGATTGATAAATTATTCATGTTTTTAAGCGGTTGGTTGGGTGGCCCAGATTTATATACTGACGCCTTTGGCCATCCACGGTTAAGAGCCAGGCACTTACCTTTTGCAATTGATGACGCTGCCAGGGACCAATGGCTGATGTGTATGTTTCAGGCCATGGAAGATATTGGTCTCGACAGCAATCTTCAGTTCCAGCTTAAACAAGCATTCACTCAAACGGCCAATCACATGCGTAATCAAGCGCCAGCTTAGGATAGTGCACGTTCCTTAGCCATTCTTAGCATGAAAAGCCGTTGCGAGTTGTACGCGTTTTTTATAAGCATCATGCGCAATTTGCACATCCTCGAGAAAGTAGGGCAGTTCTTTCATTAATAATGCCTGAGGGCCATCGACCAACGCCTCTTTAGGGTTAGGATGAAAATCTACCAACACCATATTTGCACCGGCTATCACACCCTGTGCTGTAACGTGCATGACATCCAATAATCCATCCGGTGTTTGTGCGCGCGAGCCGACTGAATGAGAGGGATCAATGCAGACCGGCATTCTCGTCAGGCGCTTGACCACTGGTACATGGGCAAAATCAACAATATTACGATGCGGATCACCCATATTGGTTTTCATGCCACGTAAGGCAAAGATAACATTGCTATTGCCTTCACTTGCCAGATATTCGGCAGCATTGAGTGATTCTTCCAGCGTAATACCGAAACCACGTTTGAGCAACACCGGAAAGCGATCTTGCTTGCCGGCTGATTTCAATAACTCAAAATTTTGCGTATTGCGCGTGCCAATTTGCAACATAACGCCGGTTGGGTTGCCGGTTTGTGCCAGCGCTTCAGTGATTTCCTTAATATGATTTTCGTGGGTGATTTCCATCGCCACCACTTTGATATCATATTTACCCGCAAGCTCAAACACATAAGGTAAGCAAGACTTTCCGTGGCCTTGAAATGAATATGGATTTGTTCGCGGTTTGTAGGCACCCATACGGGTACACTGCTGGTTATTTTCTTTCAGTATTTTTAGCATTTGCTCAACGTTCTTGGCGTTATCCACCGCGCAAAGACCGGCAAACACATTGAGATTATCTTGCCCAAATCTTACTCCATTGTAAGTAAACGAGCTGGCACGGTCGTCATCTTCGTGGCGACCCAGCACACGGTACTCCTGGGATATCCTGACAATTTTTTCTACTCCGGCAAATTCCTCAATATCCTCTTTGGAAAGTTTGGCGGTTTCGCCTAACAAATATATCTCAGTAAGATGTTGTTGAGCGCCCTGAATTTCATGCACTCGAGTCTGGATATTCGGTAATTTCTCCAGGTAGTCCATGAGCTGTTTAAATTCAGCATTTTTTTTTGAAACATTTGGGCTTAGAATGATAATCATGGTAAATCCTTTTTTATTGAAGCCTGAATTCAAATCATTAGTGCAGACGGCGCTTAGGGCTGCCTATAAAATTATTTCACATTTCTAACTTTCCACTCACTCATTTTAACTGCGTTGTTCGTCAGTTAAATAGCTCACTATTTGCCTTCCTCACGCCTCGCCTAAGAGCGCCTACTTTTGGTGCTAAAATGGCGATTGAAAACCCATAAATGTAAACTAATTTTTACGGCAACCCTTAAATTAATCTTTGTATCGGCGCAGTAAATCACTATAACTATCAATACGGCGATCTCTCAAAAAAGGCCAGATGCGTCTGACTTTTTCTGCACGAGAGTGATCCAGCGTAATGGAAAATATGGCTGGCTGATTTTTGGTTTGTTGCAGCATTTCGCCCTGAGGGCCACAGGCAAAACTGTTGCCCCAGAAGTCAATGCCGGCCAAGTGTTGTGATGCATCTGTTTCGTGTCCACAGCGATTCGCGACCACTACGGGGACGCCATTGGCGATGGCGTGGCTGCGTTGCACGGTAATCCACGCATCTAATTGCCGAGCCTTTTCCTCTTTAGTATCGTTGGGATCCCAGCCGATTGCCGTTGGGTAAACTAATATTTCTGCGCCTGCGAGTGCCATGAGTCGTGCGGCTTCTGGAAACCATTGATCCCAACAGACCAATACGCCCAGCTTACCGACTGAGGTTTCAATGGGTTCAAAGCCTAGGTCGCCGGGCGTGAAATAAAATTTCTCATAAAACCCCGGATCATCCGGAATGTGCATTTTTCGATAGTGTCCGGCTGTTGTGCCATCTTTTTCGAATACGACCGCGGTATTGTGATAAAGACCAGGGGCGCGCTTTTCAAATAATGAGGTTACCAGCACCACATCATTTTCAGCGGCCATGTCAGCATACAATTGTGACTTTTCGCCGGGGATGGGTTCGGCAAGATCAAAATTATTGACGTCTTCAGTCTGACAAAAATAAGGGTAGTCATGCAACTCAGGTAGAACAACCAACTCAGCACCTTGTTTAGCTGCTTGTTGGACACAGGACTCCACCAGGGCAAAGTTTGCGTCAACGTCGGCGGTGCAACTATGCTGTACGATGCTAACTTTCAATTGTTTGTTATGCGACATCAGTTGAGGGCTCCATTAATCAATTGCATGGTTAAACAGTGCAGACTACCGCCCTGGGTAATGGCGGCTCTTGCGTCAATGGGTATTATCGTGCGATCCGGAAAACAGGACTGTAGAACATTTATGGCTGTTTCGTCACACGGGTCTGCATATGTCGGTAATAATACTGCCTGGTTAATAATGAGAAAGTTAGCATAACTGGCGGGTAAGCGATTTCCCTCGTCATCTAGAATCGCAGCGGGAATCGGTAGTGCATGTAATTGGTAATTACCGCCAGACGCCGTTTTGAATGTTTTTAATTCTTGCTGCATTTTTTGCAGTGGCAGATAGTGCGCATCGTTCGGGTCATCACAGCTGGCATGAACGATGGTATTTGAGTCTGTAAAACGTGCCAGCATATCAATATGACTGTCAGTATCGTCACCGACTATCAAACCTTCGCTAAGCCAGTGTATAGCTCGCAGATTGAATTCGGCGATTATAAACTCACTGATTTGTGCCGCTGTAAAATCAGGATTGCGATTCTTATTGAGTAAGCAATGTTTAGTGGTGAGCAATGTTCCAGCGCCATCACAGTCTATGCTGCCACCCTCAAGCACAAAACTATGGGTGATACTTTCGGTACAATTGAGAATTTTGTTTTCCAATAATTGTCGATTGATTACGTTATCTTTATCAGCAGTAAACTTATTTCCCCAAGCATTAAAGGCAAAATCCAGACAGTGGACTTTATTTCCGTTAGTCAAAAACAGCGGACCATAATCACGCGTCCAGGTATCGTTAGTTTCAGCCTGGAGAAATATCAGCCGCTGAGAATCGACATGCTGTGCCTGTAAAAGCTGAGAAATATGTTTTTCATGCGGTTCATCATATGCAATAACCAGCAGTTTTTCATGGGCGATAATCGCTACCGCTAGCGCGCTAAAAAATTGTTCGATGGCCGCTAACGATGCCACCCAATCTGTTGCATGGTGGGGCCATGTGATTAACACTCCTGATTGCTCTTCCCATTCTGCGGGCAAGCGATGTTGACTATTCAAATTCTTATCCTGATTTAGCCCGAATAATTCATGAAATATCCGGGTTAGAAATTATTCATGCACACGGGTGATGAATTTAGGTTCAATGACATCCGGGCTAAATGTTTTTAGCTTGCTCAATCGCGTTGCCAATGTAATTACTCGGTGTCATTTGCAATAGATGTTGCTTCGCTTCTTCAGGGATTTCCAGCGTCTGGATAAATGTTTGCAAACTGCTGGCATTGACTTTTTGACCGCGGGTTAATTCCTTAAGCTTTTCATACGGATTCTCAATACCATAACGTCGCATGACGGTTTGAATCGGCTCCGCTAGTACTTCCCAATTGTTATCAAGGTCTGCCGCTATTTGGGAGTGATTAACCTCCAGCTTACTAACGCCCTTGAGCAGTGCTTCAAATGCCAAGGTGCTGTGTGCGATGCCAAGCCCAAGATTGCGCAATACCGTTGAGTCGGTCAGATCGCGCTGCCAGCGAGAAATGGGTAATTTGCTGCTTAAGTGCTGTAATATCGCATTGGCTAAACCCAGATTACCTTCGGCGTTTTCAAAATCGATCGGATTGACCTTATGCGGCATGGTTGAAGAACCCACCTCACCGGCAATAGTTTTTTGTTTAAAATAACCAATCGAAATGTAAGACCAGATATCCCGACTGAAATCAATAAGGATTGTATTGAATCGTTCCAGCGTTTGAAACAATTCAGCAATGTAATCATGCGGTTCAATTTGAATGGTGTAGGGATTCCAGTCTAGCCCTAGGCCAGTGACAAATTGTTCGGCAAATGTTTGCCAATCGACATCCGGGTAGGCGGATAGATGCGCATTGTAATTTCCTACCGCGCCATTGATTTTACCCATAATCGGTATCTCAGCCAATTGCTGCCGTTGGCGATTCAAGCGATAGGCAATGTTGGCCATTTCTTTACCCAATGTTGTTGGAGAAGCGGGTTGGCCATGGGTGCGTGACAACATCGCAAGTTCAGCATTGTCATGTGCCATAATTTTGATTTGTGAGATGATCTCGTCCATTAACGGCAATAGAACTTGATTGCGCGCTTCACGTAACATCAAAGCATAGGAAAGATTATTGATGTCTTCAGAGGTGCAGGCAAAGTGGATGAATTCACTGACGGCATTGACTTCTTTATTGGGTTGCACATGCTCTTTTATAAAGTATTCCACGGCTTTAACATCATGGTTGGTAGTGCGTTCGAATTCTTTCACCCGTTGTGCATACACTAATTGAAAATTGTCGACTAAGTTGTCTAATAATCCATTCGCTTCGCTACTGAACTTGGGGACTTCAGTAATTTCTGTGTTATTGGCGAGTGCTTGTAACCAGCGAACCTCCACTAAAACCCGGTGCCTGATGAGTCCATACTCACTAAATATTGGCTGTAAACTTTCTGTTTTACTGCCATAGCGACCGTCGATTGGAGAAATAGCTGTTAATTGTGACAATTCCATAAAAACCCTTGATCAATAGATAAACATTCTGAGGAAGGATTTTACAATAAGTTGTTGCTCAAGTCTTACTTCAGTCAGCAAAAGTTGCGGCAAAAGTCGAGATTAGGATAATAATTTTCAAGTTTGGCGGAATAAGCAGAGAAACTTCGCTAAAATAGATAAATAGCGTTAAAATATTCCATATTATCATATCGAAAAACGTTCAAATAACAATCAAACTATACCGTCATAGGAGTTGTCAATAGTGCTAGAAGCCTATCGAAAGCATGTACAAGAACGTGCAGCTGAAAATTTACCCCCTTTGCCAATGGATGCCGAGCAAATCGCGTCTGTTATCGAATTACTAAAAAATCCACCAAAAGGTGAAGAAGCGTTTTTGTTGGATTTAATTATTCATCGCGTCCCTCCAGGCGTGGATCAGGCGGCTTATATCAAAGCGGGTTTTCTCACAGCGGTAGCGAACGGCGAAACAACCTGCCCGTTAATTGACAAGACAAAAGCCACTGAACTACTGGGCACCATGTTAGGCGGTTATAACATTCAAGCACTAATTGCTTTGCTGGACGATGCAGAATTAGCACCGATTGCGGTAACAGCACTGTCTAGTACGTTATTGATGTTTGATGCGTTTCATGACGTGATAGAAAAATCGAAGACCAATGCTTATGCCAAACAAGTTGTCGATAGCTGGGCTAACGCAGAATGGTTTTTGAATAAAACGGCAATGCCTCAAGAAATCACCTTGACCGTATTTAAGGTTGAAGGCGAGACGAATACTGATGATTTGTCACCGGCTTCGGAAGCCTGGAGCCGACCCGATATTCCATTGCATGCGAAAGCCATGTTGATAAACACCATGGATGGTGCGTTGGATAAAATCAGCGAGCTTAAGAAAAAAGGCCACCCACTCGCCTACGTTGGTGATGTTGTCGGCACCGGGTCTTCACGAAAATCGGCCATTAATTCTGTGTTATGGCATATGGGTAATGAAATTCCATTTGTGCCGAACAAGCATCAAGGCGGTGTTGTGTTGGGCGGCAAGATCGCCCCAATATTTTTTAATACAGCGGAGGATTCGGGTTGTTTACCGATTGAGTGTGATGTCAGTAAACTCAATATGGGTGATGTGATTACAGTTCTGCCTTATACAGGGCAAGTTAAAAATGCTGCAGGCGAGATTGTATCTACGTTCACCTTAACACCGACCACCATGCCCGATGAAATGCGTGCCGGTGGACGCATTCCATTAATCATCGGTCGCTCATTGACAGACAGAACCCGCGAAGCCCTTGGCATGGAAGCGTCTACCGTATTTTTACGCCCGATTCCGGCTGAAGAGAATAATAAGGGCTTCACTTTAGCGCAAAAGATTGTTGGGCGCGCCTGTGGCGTCAGCGGTATTCGTCCAGGAACCTATTGTGAGCCTCGAATGACCACGGTCGGTTCGCAAGACACCACTGGTGCTATGACCCGTGATGAGTTAAAAGAGTTGGCTTGTCTGGGTTTTTCTGCAGATTTGGTTATGCAAAGTTTTTGTCACACCGCGGCGTATCCCAAGCCGGTTGATATCACCCTGCAACACAGCTTGCCGGAGTTTTTTCAAACGCGCGGTGGAGTATCGTTACGACCGGGTGACGGCATTATTCATTCCTGGTTAAATCGCATGATTTTACCTGATACCGTTGGCACAGGCGGTGATTCACATACCCGCTTTCCAATGGGAATTAGTTTTCCAGCGGGTTCTGGCC
Organism: uncultured Ectothiorhodospiraceae bacterium; assembly: GCA_945787125.1. Taxonomy (GTDB): domain Bacteria; phylum Pseudomonadota; class Gammaproteobacteria; order S012-40; family S012-40; genus CALZHW01. The sequence goes on along the minus strand of CALZHW010000011.1, from coordinate 7 downwards.
TCGTTGC
>CALZHW010000010.1:28785-44566 GCA_945787125.1 uncultured Ectothiorhodospiraceae bacterium | reverse complement strand
TAAATCCATTCCGCAATATAATTTCATTTCAGTCTCCCAATGGTTTGGTTTTTCGTTCACCACCAGTTTAACAACTGGCGCCGAACTTTGGGAGGCTGGCTATATGATTATCAGGCTTGAATTATTAGAAGGGGAAAAACATAGTACTAAGATGCCAGTGATCATTAGAGTTATTATGGCTGTCCTCATAAACTATTTAGAGCCAAATTTAATTGGGACCATTACTCACGTCAAAAGAACACCAGATATTACTAACTGCGCTGCAGGGCGGAGCGAATATTGTAGAGTGCTCGCTGGACCTCGGGCGTTCAATGTCTAATATTGACATTAGCGTTAATGGCTGGACCTGGCAAGATCGATTGTTCCCCTACCTTAAAAAATGCAATGAAAGAACGAATTACTACTGGCATGAAGATGCGTTTCAACCGGTGTCATGTTATTCGACCGCGTTGATAAAACTGGTACCGACGGATTGGGGGCCGCCGACCTTTGAGATTGATGGCATTAAAATGTTACCGACGGCGAAAATCTCTCCTTATACAAACGCGCAAAACAAAGTTTCCCTGATTCAACCAGCCGGTAAAGTGATTCTAGATACCTGCGGTGGCCTGGGTTATTTTGCAGCGTGGTGTGTGCAGGGTGGGGCTAAGAAAATTCTCTCGTTTGAGAAAAATCCTGATGTATTTTGGTTGCGGAGCTTAAATCCCTGGTCGCCCATAGTTGATGATGTTTTGCACCTGACACTGGGTAGTGTCGATGAGTTGATTGTGTCACTTGCGGATGGCTCAGTCGATGCGATTTTACATGACCCGCCACGATTTGGAATTGCCGGCGAGCTTTTCTCCCAGGTTTTTTATGATCAGCTGGCGAGAGTATTGAGGCGCAAAAGTAAGCTGTTTCATTACACGGGTTCTCCAAATAAATTAACCAGTGGTCGAAACGTTCCAAATGAAGTGTCGAAACGGTTACAACACGCAGGTTTTATTACCGAGCTGAACGGCGATGGGGTGTTAGCTGTAAAGCGTTAGGTTAGATTTCACATAAAAGGGTTGGACTTCCAGCGGACGCCAATGGATATGCTGCGTATTTGTGCCACCTCTACGACGGCAAACAAGGATTCCCCAAATTACACTGAATAAATGAGGCTACTAAATGTTGCTTAATTGTAATGTTCTTACAAATGACTTACACGCTATACTTAAATTCAATGTCGCGTTTTTTTACTCAATACGACTGTTTTATATTCGTTTGCGGTGATCTTCGTGGTAAATACAGAGACGGGTCGATCGAAATACACACGAACAACAAATAAGTGAGAATATACTGATGAATGAAGAAGTGAAAACAATAAAAGTCGGTTTACTTTTAGTCATGTTGACCTTGATATTTGGTATTAGCTTAGGTATGAGTTTTGGCATTTATGAAGATTCTATACAGGCATATATCGCTGAAGGGGTAGCCGCTCACCCAGAGGTGCATGATGATAAAAGCAACAGTAAAATATGGCGATATGCGCAGAGAGCACATTTTCATGCAACTGGAATCGCTGCTTTTTCCATTGGCTTAGTGATACTCGTCATGTTTTCTTCACTTAAAAAGAAGTTGAAAACAACAGCGGCGATATTAATAGGTTTAGCCGGTTTATACCCTTTAGCCTGGTTTACAATGTTTCTCCTCGCACCGTCAATCGGGCGTGACGCGGCTCACGGTCATATTATAACGGAAATGTTTACGTATGTTGGAATAGGTGGCTTACTTTTGGGAATAGCGATTTTGTCTGCAAATTTATTTTTTAATATGTTTCGAGAAGCGTAAGATCTGCAATTTATCGTAATTGAAATTGCTTGTATTGATTAGAAAACTCTGCCAGTATGAAGCGTCGTATTTTACGTCACGATGTGATACGTCCGTTGAGTTTAGGATTTTAGCCCTATCGCATGTACCAAACCTCCCTGTAGATAAAGTGACGTTGCCTGAACTATCAAAGCACTTTTGTTTGTTAAATCATTTGGATGATAAAGAGCTACCTGGTCCATCACGATTGAGGCGAATTACAGAGTTATGCTCAATATTTTCCTGGATGGCGAATAGTTTGGAGATTGCAAGAAAACTACCAGGACATCCATGAATGAAACAATAAAGTCAAAAATACTGCGCGAATACGACATTTACAAAAATATCCGCCTGTGTTTTCATTTTTTTAAATTTACTGATAATTCGAGTGGGTTAAATAAGTGTTAGAAGGATAAAAACATAGTACTAAGATGCCAGTGATCATTAGTGACGTATCAAAGTGGACTTTAACTGTCTTCAAACTATAGCCCTCATCAGAAATACGCTTTATGGTTACGCATGATCCAATTTCACACACATGCAAATATTTAATCCATCTGATTCTTTTTGAGCTAAAATAACTTGGGTATCCTATTAATTGTCAGATCTCATGTTGATGTGCGGAATACACACATTATGCGTAAAAGGGAACAATAGTGGAATTATCAAAAGTAGTACCGTGGGGAAGATCATTAAACGAATATAGAGAAATGTTTTCGCTATCTGAACGTGACCTTGAAAAAAAAATATTGGGCTGTGGAGATGGTCCTGCTTGTTTCAATGCTGAATTATCCAAAAATGGTGGTAACGTCATATCCGTTGACCCAATATACGAATTCAACGTGGCTGAAATCCAATCAAGAGTTGATGAGGTATATCCTCAAATAATGGATCAGGTGTCAAAAAATAAGGATGATTATGTTTGGAATAATATCATCAGTGTTGATGAACTTGGAAAAGTCAGAATGAATGCAATGAATACATTCCTCAACGACTACGAAGAAGGCAGTAAATCAGGGAGATACATTGCTGCCTCGCTTCCAACGCTGCCATTTGAAGATAATGCGTTTGATTTAGCCTTGTGCTCACATTATCTGTTTTTATATAGCGAACATGTAAGCCAAGAACAACACTTATTGTCCATAAAAGAATTATGCCGTGTCGCTAGAGAAGTTCGCATATATCCATTGCTTTCCATTGGTAACAACAATACATCACCACATCTCGAACCCGTGATAGCGGCTCTAACCGATATTGGTGTTAGTATTTCATTGATTCCTGTCGAGTATGAGTTTCAAAAAGGTGCCACTGAAATGTTAGTGGCAAAATAACCATAACACGTTAGTTGCACAACAAATAGGTACAATATATGTTGAGCGTGAAAAAAATATTATTCTTATTATTTGCAATATCAATTGCTAGTTGTGCGATTACTAGTAAATCGAATTCTAAAAAAAGTATTCAAGAGATTTTGACAGGACTTGCCGCAATTGAAGGAAAGTTTGTATGGCGAACTGACCTAAAACGCTATGTGTATTCTGATAAGGTAAAAATTGAAAATCTACTTTCTTCTAGAAATAAAATGCTGGTAATTCAAACATTAACTGGTTGCCTTGATAACGCTTTACTCTCAAAATCTTTTTTAAATGAAAGTAATGTTGTGCTAGGTGTAATATGCTATGAGGCTCTTTCGCAAACAATTTATCACGAACCTATACTTCCAAATGGTGATATCGCTGAAAAATGGGATGGCTATATATTGCCAAATGCAAGTTTGAATGAATTAAAAGCGGCTAAACGTGCTTGGAGTAAAGTTATAGATGAAAAAAAATATAGTTTTCTTTAATAGATAACCGGAGAATATAGATATGCCTGAAATTCCTTCGTCGATTAATGAAGGATTGAAAAAAATGAAATCTAATAAGCGCGGTCGAAAGATGCTTGCTTCCGCGACGCGAACGCTATGTTTTAATAGAAATTAAGACCGAGAAAATGTACGAATATTTGAAGCCATCAAAATACATAGATTACGATAACCCAGAGGTCATTGCGCTTGCAAAATCTTTGTCGTTTAGTCTGGACTCGAAAGAGGAAATTGCGAAAGTATGTTTCGAATGGGTAAGGGATAATATAAAGCACAGTGTTGATTTCAAACTTAACCCGGTTACGTGTAAAGCGTCCGATGTATTGAAATATAAAACAGGATATTGCTACGCCAAAAGTCATCTTTTAGCTGCATTGCTTCGAGCTAACGAAATTCCAGCGGGTTTGAGTTATCAGAGGTTAAGTATTTACGATGATGGAGCACCTTTTAGTCTACACGGATTGAATTCGGTATATTTAGAGGGATATGGTTGGTATCGTATTGACGCTAGAGGAAATAAAAAAGGTGTTGACGCTCAATTTTGTCCGCCGAATGAAAAACTGGCTTTCGCAATTCGATTTGAATCTGAGGTGGATTTTTTCGAAATTTTGCCAGAGCCTTTACCTGTTGTAATAACAACTTTAGAAAAATACAATACATATATTGAAGTCTTAGAAAATTTGCCAGATATAGAATCGAAACAACTGTGAAATTAGAGTCCGAGGTTAATAAACAACTATTTTCAAATTAGCACCGCAACATAACGAATAAAGTTAAATTGTGTAAGCAAAGCGAACCACAATCTGAACCGGTTTCTTGGACGAGCCCGACTTTTGACTGGAATTCCTTAAAAAGATAACTTTTTGAATATCACTGTCCCTTAGGATTACTACCAAGGATGGAAATAATATGCCTGTTCGAAGAAACTTCAGCGATGCCTCCCACAGCACTCAGAATAAAAATCATATTTTCAATATCTTGAGAGTCTATAAATGAATTTGGAACTCCATCATTTTTTTATCCTAGTTAAGCCAGGCGCAAAAGTGGCGGAACTATTATCGTCAATAGGTATGCGCGAAGGGACAAGAAATAAACATGAAGGGCAAGGCACTTCAAATCGACGTTTTAATTTCTCTAATGCTACATTGGAGCTCTTGTGGGTTCATGATAACGAAGAAGCCCTAAATGGCCCCGGTCGAGACATGTTACTAGCTGAACGTGCAAATACTGAAACAGCATCTCCATTCGGAGTGATTTTTAGTAGAAAGGACAATACCAGTATAGAAATGCCATTTGAAGGCTGGAAGTATGAACCCATCTATTTCCAATCGCCATGGGCGCTACATATCGGAATCAATTCTAAAAATATAATTGAACCGCTGTGTGTATACATGCCTTTTATTGAACCAGGAGTGTCACGTGGTAGCGATGAAAACACCAGCATTGGTTCAATTAGCAAAGTAAAAATTTTTACACCAGCTGAACCTATGTCTAATGTGTTGGATGTCGTGAATGCAGCCGATAGACTGTCAATTGAATATGGGGATAAGCATCTTATGGAGGTAATATTCGATGATAACAAAGCGGGTCTTTCGAAGGATTTCAGGCCGGATATCCCTCTAATTGTTCATTGGTGATGGAAGAACGTTATTAAGTTCATGATCAATAGAAAATTTAACAAGCGCAGTCGTATCGGACAGGCCTCCGCAATGTTTCGTTTGTGCTTGAACTCGGGCAATGAAATGAAAACGATTTACGATAATTCACTAACATCAACAAATTCTCGGCAACGGATCGTCTTCCAATTCCTCGAGAAACCGCTCACCACCTAGTTCGGTTTCAACAATCACGTGAGTGCTATCGGCATTAACATTGCCAATAACCGCTGCGTCTCGACCTTGAGGAAGTGCCTGCCACGCCGCTAAAGCAGCGCTGGCCTGTGCGGCTTCAACCACCGCTACCACCCTACCCTCACAGGCTAAATAATAGGGATCATAACCGAGCATTTCACACACTGATTGCACTTCCTCGCGCACCGGGATAGCTGTTTGGTGCAGTCTCATACCCATCGCTGTGGCTTGTGTAATCTCGTGGGCGACTGTGGCAATTCCGCCGCGGGTGGGATCACGCATGAAACGCAGACCCGATAATTTCAACAGACTCCTTGTCAAGGGTAAGACGCTGGCAGCATCCGATTGTAAAGTACCACGTAAACCAAATTCTTCACGCGCCAGCATGACGGCAATGCCATGATCACCCACCGAACCACTAATCAGAATAGCGTCGCCATCACGAATCTGACTCATGCTCAGTTTTACATTATGATCTTTGCTGCCGATGCCTGTGGTAGCAAGATACAATCCACCCCCTTCGCCACGTCGCACTACTTTAGTATCACCGGCGACGACACACACGCCAATCGATTTAGCCGCTGCGGCTAGACTGGCAACAATCCGATCCAGTTGTGCTATTTCCAAACCTTCTTCGATGAATGCATTCAAGCTGAGGTAATGTGGTGTTGCGCCGACCACAGCTAAATCGTTAGTTGTACCATGCACTGCAAGTGAACCAATGTCTCCGCCGGGAAATTCGAGTGGCTGCACGGTAAAACCATCAGTGGTGAAAACAATCTCGCGGCCATTAATTGGCAAACATACTGCATCCGCGTGAACATCCAGATCAGGGTTGGCGAGATGCCGAGCAAAAATATTATCGATCAACTCTCGCATATAACGGCCACCGTTACCGTGCGCTAGCGAAATATGTGTATCTTGCATGCTCCCTCTCTTTTCAATTCATGAAGCAAAACTCATTCATTAATTGTTAACCCGGATAATTCATGAATTACACTATTTCTCGCTTGATCTTTGATTCTACAGAAGATTATCTTCAATCGACCGTACGCACGGGTACGGCGCTCAATCAGATAATCTTCTGTAAAATCAAATCTCTTTGCGATAATCTCGTGAACTCATGAATTATCCGGGTTAAGTTTTATTTATTGCTGCATACTCAATCACTTGACCATAGCTAATGCCTGCATCATTGCTTGGCACTGACTTGGCAAGTAAAACCGAAAAACCCTCTGCTTCGAGCAGCACGGTAGCCTGCTCTGTTAACATCTTGTTCTGAAACACACCTCCGCATAAACCAATCTGAGTGATGCCATGCATATCTCTAAAAAAACGTGCTTGATCGGTAATCATCTGTGCAAGACTACAATGAAAGTCCATTGCGCGTTCACCCGGCGACCTTTTTTCATCAAGTAAATGATCAAGCAATAATTCCCAGTTCACGCGCCACAAATCCGCTTCGTCCTGCTCAAGAGGCATGGGAATGACCTTGCCTGCCCCTTTACAGAGCGCTTCCAACTTCATGGCTGCATGTCCTTCATAACTCGTTTTGTGTATGCCCGTAATAATGGCCGCTGCCGCATCAAATAAACGCCCTACTGCAGTGGTTTGTGGGCAGTTTATCTTTCTTTGCCAGGCTTGTTTAATCAATGAATTCAAAACTGGTGCATTATGCCAGACACGTTCAGCCTCCCAACACAGTGCCGCAGCACTGCGCCAGGGTTCCCGACCGGCTTTTTCGCCACCTGGTAAATAAAACGGTCGCAAGCTGGCCACTCGTTGCCATCGACCTGGCGCACCGAACAATGTTTCTCCACCCCAAAGTGTACCGTCCTGACCATACCCAGTACCATCCCAGGTGAATACGAGACATTCTTGCGTCATGCCATATTCACCTACCAAGGCCGATGCGTGAGCAAAGTGGTGAAACACTTTACTAAGCGGCAAGCCGGATTGATCTGCCCAACGGTGTGTGCGGTACGCCGGATGCGCATCGCAAACGACTGCCTGGGCTTTTACGTTGTAAAGTTTTTGCAGATCATTCACTGTTTGTTCGAAAACTTTCAAACTACGCGGCGAACCCATATCACCAATATGTGGCGATATCACCACCCGGTCTTGCCAGCTTAATGCGATTGTATTTTTCAAATGCCCACCCACTGAGAGTATCGGTCGCGATTGCGGCACGGCGAGTCGTAACTCGCTGGGCGCATTTCCCCGACCCAGCCGGATCGGACGGGGTTGTTTATTGATGAGACGAAATACTGGATCATCAGCGGGTCGCACAATGGGACGATTGTGATGTAGAAAAGCATCAACAATGTGTGCCAGCCGATTCTCTATCTCCACGTTATCGGTCAATACCGGTTCGCCACTCACGTTAGCCGATGTCACCACCAGCGGTGCATTAAAATCTTGCAACAGAAGATGATGCAAGGGACTGTATGGCAGAAATACACCCAGTTCTTTCAATCCCGGTGCAATGTGTTTTGATAAGGCGCTATGCAATTTTTTAGGCAGTAGAGTGATCGGCCGCATCGAGCCACTCAACATGGCAACGCTCTCAGTTTCAATCTCAGTTTCAATTTCAACTTCACAACGTACCGCATCTAAACCGTCCACACCACGCAAGGGAAACATCACCGCCAGGGGTTTATGTGGGCGCAGCTTTCGTTCACGCAGATGAATTACAGCCGCGTCACTGCGTGCGTCACACAATAAGTGATAACCACCAATGCCTTTAAGTGCAAGGATACGGCCGGCCTGTAGAGTTTCAATGGCTGCATTAAGTGCCAGCGCAGTATCAGTGATATGATCATTGTCCTTGCCATGAAAGCTCAGCGTCGGCCCGCATTCAGAACAGCCAAGCGGTTCGGCGTGAAAGCGACGATCCGCTGGGTTCTCATATTCGGCCTGACATGCGGCACATAGACGAAAAGAAGCCATAGTTGTATTCGATCGATCATATGGCATGCCGGTAATCAGCGTATAACGTGGCCCGCACTGGGTGCAGTTGATAAATGGATAACGATAACGACGATCGGATGGGTCAGCGAGTTCGTGCAAACATTTGTTACAAATGGAATAATCCGGCGGCACAAAAATATGCGCCTCGTTGGACTTGCTGCTAGCAATAATTGAGAAATCATTGAGATCGATAAACTGCGTCGGCTCACAAAATGTTATCTGCGGACGTGACAAAGGCGGAGCCTGCACGATAAGGTCTTTAACAAACGCATTAAGCGCAACAACATCACCTTGAGCCAGTATAGCCACCTGACCTAATTGATTCTGCACCCAACCGTTAAGCTGGTGCTGCTTCGCCAAGCGATAGACGAAAGGTCGAAAACCAACACCCTGAACATGTCCTGATAACATAATACGTCGCGCCTGCCTGGCATCGTGCGAAGTCAACTTAATGTCATCCCGTTTATTCATTTCCGACTGCATTACTTTTCTCCAGTCCTATTTGCCCGCTATTCTTTTGCGCGTAACCTTTTCCAGTAACAACCCAATATCAGACCACTTCGGCGCTATTTGTTCCAAATATTACATTCTCTCGCACGCCGCTTGCCCACCAGATTCGACAGGCTCCCTCGTCGGACACCATGCACGGGCCAATGGGTTCGCGCGGAGTGCAGACATTACCGTAGATACGGCATTCATTGGGATAAATCTTACCGAGCACGACTTTAGCGCAGTCGCAGCCTTGTGGCATCTGTCCGACACGTTTTCTGGCTGTATCGGTATACGATGTAAAATGTTTGCGCGCATCGTGGGCGGCGAATGCCTCGTTGAGGGCATAACCGGATTGCGGGATAACCCCGATTCCGCGCCAATTGGAATCGACAGCATTCATACTTTGTTGGATGTGACGTTTCGCGGTTGCGTTACCCCCACGCCGAACGACCGCCGGATAGCAATTATCTAGAAAATATTCGCCTTGCAGAAGTTGACGCAAAGTGGAGTACATCGCGGCAAGCAATGTCTCAGGTGTAAAACCTGCAATTGCTGCCGGCATACTGTGTCGTTCAACCACGAACTGCCATTCTTCTGGCCCCATGACGGTTGATACGTGACCCGGAGCAATGAGTGCATCAAATCCGGGTTTAGCGGAATCCAATAACATGGCAACCGCCGGCCAGGTAAGTCGTCCTGATAGCAGTAGTAACAGATTATCCGGTATACCCTCGACCAACATCGACGCCACCGGTGCTATTGTAGTTTCAAAACCGGCAGCAAAAAAGACTACAGTGCGCTCAGGGTTTGCTTGCGCTATACGCACTGCTTCACTGGGTGAAGCAATTGCACGAACATCAGCACCCGCGGCTTTTGCCTGTTCTAAGGATCGAATCTCGCGCTTGGGTACATTAACCGGTACTCGCAACATGTCACCAAAAGTGACTAAAATAATATCTTCATTAAGTGCCAGTTGAATCGCCTCATAGATATCTTCTTCGGGACAAATACACACCGGACATCCTGGCCCTGGAACCAATTCAATATTAACCGGGAGCGCACTGCGTAGCGCGGCTTGTGTGATAGTGCGTTCGTGCCCACCGCACACATTCATGATTTTGACCTTGGATGGCAGAGGCAAAGCGCGGATTTTTTCTAACCACTGTCTGGCAGTGATCGACATACTGATTAGCCTCCTGCTCGTTCTTGAACTTCCAGTCGATCGGGCAGTATCATCGGATTTTTATCTTGGCCTGCATTGCACCATGCCTGTTGACGAACAACCTCGTCCTTTAACCAGTTTATCCAAACGTCCAAACCTTCATGCGTTTTGCTGGAAACTTGCGACAACGGTGCAGCACTTGCCAATTGGCGCAGATAATTTTCCGCACGGCTTACTTTAAAATCCTCCAGCACCGGCAATAAATCGATCTTGGTTAATAACACAAGGTCGGCAGCGCGAAACATCACCGGATACTTTGCGGGTTTATCATCTCCCTCAGGAACGGACAAGAGTGTGACATTGTGATGCTGACCCAAATCAAAACCGGCAGGACACACTAAATTCCCTACATTTTCAATAAACAATATATCCAGCGGAGCAAGAGTCAAATCATGCAACGCGTCGTGCACCATGTGCGCATCTAGATGACAAGCACTGCCGGTAGTAATTTGCACCGCCTCAACACCGTGGGCGCGAATGCGTTGGGCATCGTTCTCGGTTTCCAGATCGCCTTCGATTACCGCCATTGTAAGTTCGTCTCGCAGCACCTCAATAGTTGCTTCTAACAAACTGGTCTTGCCGGAACCGGGCGAGGACATGAGATTAATGACGAGCACACCTTGACTATCGAAGTACTGACGATTATGCGCGGCCTGATGATCGTTCTCAGCGAGGAGACCTTTGAGAACTGTCACCGCTTCGGTAACAATTTCTGTTTTTTTTAGATGGCCTTTTGTGTTGTGAGTCACCGCACAACCGCAGGTTTGACACATTGATTCTCTCCCACATAGTATCTGTTCACATTACACTGTATTCGCGATCGGTGTTGATGTAGTCAGCTCAACGCTCGCCAATAACAGCTCATCGCCACTCAATAATTTGGTATGCCAGTCTCCGCATTTGCCACACAATAAACGATTAGCTTGTGCATCCGTCTGTGCGCCACATTGATCACAACTAACACGAATAGGTAAACTCTCAATCACCAACACCGAATGCTCAGCAATGGTATTTTTATTTGCAACAAAAAACGCACGCTCCAGCAGTTCGGGTACCACGCCAGCCAGTGGTCCAATCTGAACCAATATACGACTCACCTCGTCAGCATTGTGTTGTTTCGCAATCACTGCAACCTGTTTAATTAATGCCTGGCAAATTGATAATTCATGCATAGTTAAATCTAGAATCCGCAGTTGACCTGTAAACGTTCAACTGCGGATTCTAGGTTAAACCATCTGATCATAAGTTTCCCATGCGGAAAGCGCTTCCTGCGACGATACTTTTTGAATTGCATAACCTACGTGAATCATCAAGTAATCGCCCACTACTAAGGTTTCATCCTGCAACATAAACAAACTAACATCTCGCTCTACCCCTTTTGCTTCACAGACAGCAAGAAACCCGTCAATTTTCTTAATCTTCATGGGAATAGCAAGACACATCAACACAACCTCTTAAGGAAATTAACCCATTAAAATAGTAAACTTTACTCCCACTATTAAACTATTAATATTAATAAGTAACACCTTAAATTATAGCGCTAAATTATCGTTTTATTATATTCTCAAGAAAAAATAAACAAAACAATTACCAGGGAGTTTCACAAGTGCAATTTATTTAAAACGCTTAAACACATTTGACCATAATGATGCAAATTGTAGTTTAAAGGGTTGCGGCAGCGCTTTATTACCATCCGGATTATAAAGATGCTGAAGAAAATCGCCATATTTTTGTGTTATCGCCTCCTGCTTAATATTAATCAGCGGACAACTATTACCTCGGTTAGCAATTGCGATCTGTTTTTTCACTTTATCAAGCAAAATATCATTTCTGAATGCACTACAATTGATCGCTTCATCCCAGGTTGGGTCAACATAATCCGCCCAGTCAAATTTTGCAGCTAATTGCCATTGTTTATTTACGCAGCTCACATAAGGCGTACTGCTGGTAGCATGAGAAAGTGGGTCGGGTTTTAGTGCTAAAATTCGGTTCCAAAAACGTAGCCCATTAAAGTTTGCAGCTAAATCGCTGTAAGAGTACACGCCCGTTGTCAGCCCACCATAAAGAATTGTTTCAGTGAACTCACCAAATTTTAACGCAGAATATTCATCTAAATCAGAAACAATTTCATAATAGCTAAAACCCTCTGTAAAAAAGTGTCCTAATTTATCAGAGCCTAAATAAGTATCTCCTATACGAATCAGGACGGCTAATTTCTCGGTAAGGGAAATTGTTGGTGTTTCAGAGAACCGAAAGTCACGGTATATTGAATTTTCAAATTTTATTTTAATCGAATCAAGATGTGTGCTTTTATTAACCAAAGACTCCAATTGCCCAATAAGAAAACCGGCGAATTTACCATTCAGTGTATCAATCAAAACACGCTGATCACAGAAATCATTAGAGCCCTCTTCTGCGAAAAAAAAGGCATCTTCATCTTCCTCGACTCTAATTTCTGTTAGCCAGTTAGCAGCAGCGACTGACTCTGCTAACCAACGATTAACCACTTGATTAAGTTTGGGTCTGGAATCAGCGAGTTCATGTCGATTAGTAAAACTATCAACTTCTGTTGCAAGCAGGTTTTCACTCCCTGAAAAGCAAAGAAGAATAATGTTGAGTTGTATTAATAATAAGTTAAATTGTTTCATGGGTATCTCGTCAAGTGGGTGACAATATCACTTCCCTACAAGATATGCGAGTTAGTGACCCATGCTTAGTTTACATCTCACAAAAAATTACAAATCTGCCAACTTTTTGGTAACTGATGTATCCCATGAAAGGCTCGAAGAATCTCAATCCAGTGCAAGCGAGCACAAATATGATAAAGCACAATATATCGTATATTAGGAACGACCAGATTGTACGCAATTTAGCCGTCAGGCTACCAACGTTAGAATTATCGCTACAATATTGCGGCTAGGAACGTGCCAATACAAACTAAATATGAGCACCAGATGTCCAATTTGTTTCATGCACGTTCCTTAGCTGCTAAATTCAGGCTTAAACCATTTCATCCTTACAAAGAAAATTCTTCATGCAATTCAGGCATGATAACCTTGGTGTCACTTAACTGCTCAGAAAAAGACAACATTGCCTCCTCTTCACCGTGAACCAGGAAGGTGCTCTCAGGATTTCCTATTTTACGGTGCCAAGCCAGAAGTTCGTCCCGATCGGCATGAGCCGAAAAGCCGCCAATGGTGTAGATATGGGCACGCACACGGATCTCTTCGCCAAAAATACGTACCTGACTGGCTCCATCAACAATGTAACGAGCCGGGGTTCCGCGCGCGGCGAAACCGACAAACACCACGCTGCAGTCCGCCCGCCACAAACTATGCTTGAGATGGTGGCGCACTCGTCCGCCGGTACACATTCCGGAACCGGCTATGATCACCGCGCCACCACTGATTCGGTTTAATGCCATAGAAGCAGACGTTTCACGAGTGAAATGCAAACCCGGTAAATTAAAAGGATCCTGCCCGTTGCTGAACATTTCAATCGCCTCCTCATCGTAGCACTCGTGGTGGCGACCGAAAATTTCGGTGGCGGAAATAGCCATGGGTGAATCCAGAAACACCTGCATAGAGGCCGGGAGTTGTCCGGCCTCTACTCCTTCGCGCAGGTAATAAAGTATCTCCTGGGTTCGTTCCAAGGCAAAGCTTGGGATGATGACATTGCCGCCGCGGCGGAACGTATCGGTGATAGCATCATACAATTCTTCGATAGAGGGTTGCAGGGTTTTGTGCAATCGATCACCGTAAGTGGTTTCCATTACTACCACATCGGCATGAGGTGGTGGTGTCGGGTCACGCAGAATAGCCCGATGGCTATAACCCAGATCACCGGAGAACAACAGTCGTCGTTGTTGCCCGTCTTCTTCCAACTCCAATAGAATACAGGCGGATCCCAGTATATGACCTGCATCGATAAATGTTACCTGAATACCGTTGTGCAACGTCAACACTTCATCGTATTGCGCTGTGCGACCAAAATAATCCAGGCTATTGAGGGTATCCAATGTACTATAGAGCGGCAAAATATTTTGCGCCTTTTTGCCTTTTCGGCCGTGCCGCGCTTTTTTGCGGTTCTGCCACTCGGCCTCATCCTCTTGCAGATGAGCAGAATCCAGCATCACCAGCTTGGCCAGCTCACGGCTGGCGGCGGTGGTGATGATCTCGCCCTGAAAACCTTGTTTGACTAACAATGGAATACGACCGCAGTGATCCAGATGAGCGTGCGTCAGCAATAGATAATCCACTGTCGAGGGATCGAAACCAAACGGCTCATGATTTTCTTCAGCCAGCTCACGACCGCCCTGATACAAACCGCAATCGATCAAAATTTGTTTGCCACCACAGCTCACCCGATGACAGGAGCCAGTTACACCACGGTCGGCGCCATGAAAAGAAATCTTCACAATCTACTCCTTTTTTTTATTATTTAACATTTGTTGCTTAAAATTTATTGTTCAACACTTATTATTCAACAAGGGTTCACCATTGACTTGATGCCAATGCAGGATACCCTGCCAGATCTCTTCTGCCGTTTCGGCATACCAGAAAAGCTCCTGATCCTCCGCGGCAATAACACCCTCGGCCACTAGAAAATCAACATTCACCGCCTGACGCCAAAACGACTCTCCCACGAGCACCACCGGCAACGGCGCTATGCTGCGGGTCTGGATCAGAGTCAGCATCTCGAACAGCTCATCCAGTGTGCCGTAACCACCAGGGAAAGCCACCAGTGCTTTAGCGCGCTTGAGAAAATGCAATTTACGCATGGCGAAATAGTGAAAGCGGAAACAAAGATCTGGGGAAATGTAAGGATTGGGGTATTGCTCATGGGGCAAGGAGATATTAAGGCCGATAGACTTCGCACCCACATCAAAAGCACCCCGGTTAGCGGCTTCCATGATACCAGGGCCACCGCCTGTAATCAGGGTCACACGGCAGTCTTGTGGTGCTATTCCAGACGCACCCACCAAGCCGCCAAACGCCCTCGCCTGCTCGTAATAATGACTTTTAACCTGAATGGATTCAGCCACCTTCAAACGCCTTTGCAAATCCTTATCCTCAGGATCGGCGTTTAGTGCTTGCTGAGCTACCTGCACTTTCCGCCGCGCTTCTTTCGGCTCTGGCAAACGAGTGCTGCCAAATACAACAATAGTATGAGTTACACCCTGTTTTTCTAACAACAACTCCGGCTTAAGGTAGTCTATCTGCAACCGCACACCGCGCGTCTCGTCCTGATCGAGAAACGCCACATCCCGATCCGCCTGACAATAACCCGGACTAGCCATAATAGCCTGTACCCGCGCCAGTGCCAGCGGATCATCCTCCAGCGCCTTTGGCGCTTGCCAAGGCAACGGTTCGCGCCGTTCATGATAATGCGCGGGTTCTGGAATACCGTCGGGAAAATCATTGTCCTTTGGCATACTTATCACCCCATAATCATTGTTTAAACGTGCCTTTTTTCTTAACACCATAATGCGCAAAAGCAGGAGAATAGTCTGTAACCTGAGTTACAGTTAATTAACCCGGATAATTCATG